>CAZCBC010000007.1:11445-13576 GCA_964496775.1 uncultured Oscillospiraceae bacterium | reverse complement strand
GAAATATATAAATTTGAACATTGCAATATTTGTATAAAAGGGATATAATATAAACAGCAAGAAACTGCATAACCGACTGAAGCTGTTGCGCATACGGACTGCTTCTTTTTATTGACCGACCATAAGGAGGTGCCTATGGTAAAGCTGCAAGAAAAATATGGTCTGTTCATCGGTGGGCAATGGAAGCCCGCATCCGATGGCACCACCTTCGCCACCCACTGTCCGCTGATGGCAGAAAGCTGGCTGACTGTGCCCAAGCCACCCGGGAAGATGTGGATGATGCCGTCAAGGCGGCGAAGGAAGCATTCAAAACCTGGAAGAAAACCACCCCTGCCCAACGCGCTGAAATTCTGTACAAAATTGCCGACATTATCGACGCAAACGCCGAACACTTGGCTATGGTGGAAACCATGGACAACGGCAAGCCCATCAGGGAAACCATGGCTATCGACATCCCCCTATCCGCTAAACATTTCCGCTACTTTGCAGGCTGCATCCTGGCGGAGGAAGGCACCGCTACCGTGCTGGACGGCCAGTTCCTCTCCATCGTATTGCGGGAGCCCATTGGCGTCGTGGGACAGATTGTGCCCTGGAACTTCCCCTTCCTGATGGCAGCCTGGAAGCTGGCCCCCGTGCTGGCGGCGGGCTGCTGTACTGTGATTAAGCCTTCCAGTACTACACCGCTTTCCGTGCTTGAATTGGCAGAGTTAACCAAGGACGTTATCCCTGCCGGGGTGTTCAACGTGATTACCGGCTCAGGCTCCAAAGCCGGCCAGTATATGCTGGAACATCCGGGCTTTAACAAGTTGGCCTTTACCGGCTCTACCGAGGTGGGGCGCGAAATTGCCCTGGCTGCTGCCCAGCGGTTAATCCCCGCCACACTGGAACTGGGCGGCAAGTCTGCCAACATCTACTTTGACGACTGCGACTTTGACGCCGCCCTGGACGGCGCCCAGCTGGGCATCCTATTCAACCAGGGGCAGGTGTGCTGTGCCGGGTCCCGCATCTTTGTACAGGATACCTTCTACGATAAATTTGTTGACGCCTTGGTGAAGGCTTTCAACAAGGTCAAGGTAGGTATGCCCTGGGAGAAGGACACCCAGATGGGGAGCCAGATCAACAAGGCACAGGTCAAGAAGATTCTTGACTATGTGGAAATCGGCAAGACCGAGGGCGCCAAGGTGGTCTGCGGCGGCTTCCAGATTAAGAACGATGAATTTGCCAACGGATGCTTCATCAAACCCACCCTGATGGTGGATGTGGACAACAAGATGCGGGTAGCCCAGGAAGAAATCTTTGGCCCTGTAGCGGTGGTTATCAAATTTAAAACGGAAGAAGAAGTTATCGCCATGGCCAACGACAGCCTCTATGGCCTGGGCGGCGCTGTTTGGACCAAGGATATCCACCGTGCCCTGCGCGTATCCCGCGCCATTGAGACGGGCCGCATGTGGGTGAACACCTACAACCAGATACCTGAAGGCGCACCCTTCGGCGGCTACAAGGAGTCGGGCATCGGCCGCGAAACCCATAAGGTGATGCTGGAACACTACACGCAGATGAAGAACATCATGATTAACTTAGAGCAGGCTCCCTCGGGCTTCTACCCATAATGCTTATCCAATCAGATGATACGAGGCGCTGCCCTAACTTCCCCTGTGCTCGCTTTCCTGAGTGTAAGCGGGGCTGCAAGGGTTGCAGTATAAGCGACGATTCGGATGTCGATTGGGAAGACCCGACCCAATTTATCCAACCGGAGGAGTGTAACGCCCGGAACGGGTATCCATACTTTACATAACTGAAAGGGAGGCTGTCTGTGCGCTGCCTCCCTCTTGTTTTCTTACGGGTTTATCCCGGAGAAAGCCTTGAAGGGCATATGAAAACAATGTATACTGCCCAAAAGGCAGCAGGAGCCTTAAGAAGGAGGAACCATGTACAAGATTGTAAGAAAAATGCCCCTCAACGATACGGTGGTCAGGATGGATATCCTGGCACCCTTAATTGCTGCGAAGGCAAAAGCGGGGCAGTTTATTATTGTGCGCGCCAAGGAAGAGTCAGCGCGGCTACCGCTGACGGTGGCGCAGACCAATCAGGAAGAGGGCAGCGTAACCATCATTTTTCAGTTGGTGGGAGG
>CAZCBC010000007.1:8337-11340 GCA_964496775.1 uncultured Oscillospiraceae bacterium | reverse complement strand
ATTAGAGCTTAATAGCCTTCAGGCGGGCGAGAGCGTGCATGACTTTGTAGGCCCCCTGGGCAAACCTACGGAACTGGAGGGCATCAAGAAAGCCTGCGTGGTAGGCGGCGGCGTGGGCTGCGCCATCGCCTGGCCTGTCGCCCGGGCGCTGCACGAGCAGGGCAGCGTGGTGCACAGCGTGATCGGCTTTCGCGAGAAGGGCCTGGTCATCCTGGAGGACGAATTCAAAAAAATCAGCGATGAGCTGCGTATCATGACAGACGACGGCAGCTATGGCCAGAAAGGCCTGGTTACTGCCGCCCTTCAGCAGCTGATAGACGATGGCAATGAGTACGATACTGTTATTGCCATCGGTCCCCTTGTGATGATGAAGTTTGTTTCTCAATTAACGAAAAAATACGGCATTAAGACAGTGGTCTCCATGAACCCCATTATGGTGGACGGTACCGGCATGTGCGGCGGTTGCCGCCTGACGGTGGGCGGCGAAATGAAGTTTGCCTGCGTGGACGGGCCGGACTTTGAC
Source organism: uncultured Oscillospiraceae bacterium (assembly GCA_964496775.1). Taxonomy (GTDB): domain Bacteria; phylum Bacillota; class Clostridia; order Christensenellales; family Aristaeellaceae; genus DTU024. The sequence continues at coordinate 10,817 of CAZCBC010000007.1, read as the reverse complement.
GGCCATCTGGTAGACTTTGACGAGGCCATCAGCCGCTCCCAGATGTACAAAAAGCAAGAGGCTGAAGCCCATGCAGAAGCCTGCAATCTCTTTACCAGGGAGCGGGAGGTGCACGCATGAACATGAAAGAAAGAATGGCCATCCCGCGCACCGACATGCCGACGCAGCCGCCTGAAAGACGCGTTAAAAACTTTGAGGAAGTCGCGCTGGGATATACCCCGGAAATGGCCATGCTGGAGGCACAGCGCTGCATCATGTGCAAGAACAAGCCCTGCGTGGCGGGCTGCCCTGTTGGCATTGACATTCCCGGGTTCATTGACGCCATAGCCCGGGGCGAGTTTGAAGAAGCCTACGAGATTCTCAGGCGGGATACCGCGCTGCCGGCGGTATGCGGCCGTGTATGCCCGCAGGAAAACCAGTGCGAGGGAGTTTGTACCCGGGGCATCAAGGGGGAAAGCGTTGCCATTGGCAGGCTGGAACGCTTTGCTGCCGACTGGCATATGGGGCAGGAACAGCAGAAAATGGAAGCACCGCCCAACAACGGTATCAAGGTAGCAGTGGTGGGCTCGGGTCCCAGCGGCTTAACCTGCGCGGGGGAACTGCGCAAGATGGGCTATGAGGTCACCGTGTTTGAGGCGCTGCATAAGGCGGGTGGCGTGCTGGTGTATGGCATTCCGGAGTTCCGCCTGCCCGACGCCATTGTGCAGCAGGAAGTGGATCAGCTGCGGGATATGGGCGTGGAGATTAAACTGAACCACTTAGTGGGGCGCACCATCCTGGTGGATGAGTTGTTCGAGGATGGCTATCAGGCTGTCTACCTGGCCAGCGGCGCGGGATTGCCCAAGTTTATGGGCATTCCCGGCGAATCCCTTAAGGGAGTGTATTCCGCCAACGAGTATTTAACCCGTATCAACCTGATGAAGGCCTATCAAAAGGATAGCCATACCCCCATCATGGAAAGCAAGCGAGTGGCGGTGGTGGGCGGTGGCAACGTCGCCATGGACGCGGCCCGCGCTGCCCGGCGTCTAGGGGCGGAAGTTTCAATTATCTACCGCCGCAGCCGTCAGGAGCTGCCTGCCCGAAGCGAGGAAGTGGAGCACGCCGAAGAAGAGGGCATCGTTTTTCATTTCCTGCATAACCCCACCCGCATTCTGGGGGATGAGCAGGGCTGGGTAAGCGGTGTGGCCTGTGTGCGCATGGAGTTGGGCGAGCCTGACGCCTCGGGCAGACGCCGCCCGGTGGAGGTGGAAGGCAGCGAAACGCTGCTGAGCATCGATACCTTGATTATGGCGTTGGGTACCTCAGCCAATCCCATCCTGCATATGACCACTCCGGGCCTAGATGCCAACAAGTGGGGTGGCATCATTACCGATGAAACCACCGGACAAACCAGCCGGGAAGGCGTGTATGCCGGCGGCGATGTGGTAACCGGTTCCGCCACTGTCATTCTGGCTATGGGTGCAGGCAAAACGGCGGCCAAGGCCATGGACGAGTACATCCGCAGCAAGAAATAACGCGAAAATGATATCTTAATTAGTTACATATAAAAGCGTATCCCCGAAATTGAGGATACGCTTTTTACATGAATATGTGGCTTTTAAAGTTTCGGGGTAAAGATTAGTACTTGTAACTTTGACCGCCGTCAATATTGATAACTGCTGCATTGACAAAGCTGGCTTCTCCCGACAGCAGGAAGGTCACCACATTGGCAACCTCCTCCGGCTTACCAAAGCGCCGTGCAGGGTTCACCGATACAAACAGCTTGCCCGCCTCTTCCGGATTGTCCGGCGCCATCTGGCGCAGAGAGTTTTCTACCATGGGGGTCATAATGGCGCCCGGCGCGATGGCGTTGATGGTGATGCCATACTGCCCGTATTCTACGGCAGAGTTGCGCGTCAGGCCGATGACGCCGTGTTTGCTGGCGGCGTAGCCGCTCTGGTTGCCTACGCCCCGGGTACCGCCTACCGATGCGGTGTTGACTACCGAGCCAGACCCTTGCTGGCGCATAATTTTCAGCACATGCTTCAGGCCGTAGAATACGCCGTCCAAATTGATACTGATTACCCGCGCAAATTCCTCGCTGGTAAAATCCTCAGTGGGGTTCTGCTTGCCTTCGACACCCGCGTTGTTGAAAAATCCGTCAATGCGGCCATAGGCATCCATGGTAGCCTTTACATAGTTTTCCACGTCTTGTTCCTTGGCTACATTGGCTACCACTGTGAGTACTGGTACGCCAGGGTACTCCTTCTCAATGTGGTTTTTAGTTTCCGTCAGTCCCTTTTCGTTGATGTCCACCAGCGCCAGCTTGGCGCCCTCTTTGGCCAAACGGTAGGCCGTCGCCTGGCCCAGGCCTGAGCCGCCGCCGGTAATCAGCATAACCTTTTCTTTCCAGTGATTCATGTCGCTCTCCTTTCCGCACATGGTACATGTTCTTAAAAAGAATATACCCATTTACCCACATAAAAAACGGCCGCCTGTTG
>CAZCBC010000007.1:0-8327 GCA_964496775.1 uncultured Oscillospiraceae bacterium | reverse complement strand
GACCGTTTTTTGCTGTGCGTTTTTTATCTTACGATATCATAGGGCCAGAACATAATGCCGCCGAAATCATACACCTGTGTGTACCCCATCTTGATCAGCATGTTGGCTGCTGTGCGGCTGCGGGCGCCGGAGCGGCAGTAGATCAAAAGTTCCGCGTCCTTGTCGGGAAAAACGCTCTCCACCCTGCTTTGCAGCTCATCAAGGGGGAGATTAACGGCGTCGGGCAAGCGGCCTTCACGGAACTCTCCGGGGGTACGTACATCCAGATAGACGGCGGAATGGTTGTTCTGTTTCATTGCCAGGGCATCCTTGGGGGAAATAGCGCGGTACTGTGGTTTCAAGTTTTCTGTCTCCTGTCCTATATTTTTAGCATATTCGAAGGCTGAAAGGGGGATATGGCAATATCCCGTGGGGTTCCTGACCAGGTAATCCTGGTGGTAGTCTTCCGCCGGGAAAAAACTAAGAAGGGGGCCAATCTCGATGTGGAACGCGGCGTGCTTGTTGGCTTCCTGATGCGTCTGTTCCTCAACAATTCTTTGGCTGTCCTCATCTTCATAGTAGATGCCTGCCTGGTACTGGGTGCCAACATCGTTGCCTTGTTGGTTGGGTGTGGCGGGGTTTACTACGCGGAAATACAGTTTCAGCAGCGTTTCCAGCGAAACCTGTTCAGGGTTATACGTTACCTTTACCGTTTCCCTGTGGCCGGTATCACCTTTTACCACCTGCTCGTAGCTGGGGTTTTGAAGCGTTCCGTTGGCATATCCGCTCACCGCGTCGGTTACCCCGGGTACCAGGGACATCAGGTGTTCTATGCCCCAGAAACAGCCGCCGGCCAGATAAATTGTTTCGTTCATATTTTCTCCTGCTTGCTGCGCGTTCACCCCCGAAATGCCAAGGAGAACAACCAGCAGGGCGGTAAGAAATTTCTTCATGGTCTTCACCTCCCCCGAGAATATACCCAATCTTGGGTTGCTCTAACAATCCCTTGCTTTATCCGTTTGCATTTTTTATAATGCTCCTATCATCTGTAAGGAGAACCTTGTGGACAGAAAACATTGGCTGATATTATCCATTGTGCTTATGGCTGTGGATCAGGCGCTGAAGGCGCTTTTGGGGCAAACCAACCTCATATTGATACCTGAAATATTGGCGCTGCGGGGCACCCGCAACACCGGCGCGGCGTTCAGTATGTTGTCGGACAGCCCTTTGCTGGTTGTGCTTCTGTCCATTGCATTATTGATTGCCCTGTTAATGTTCGCGGGCAAGATGTTAAGCCACAGGCTGATGGCGCTGTCCCTTTGCATGATATTTGGCGGCGCTTTGGGTAACTTGGTGGACCGCCTTTTCAGGGGCTATGTGGTGGACTATATTGAGGTGTTATTTATCAACTTTCCTGTATTTAATTTTGCCGATATCCTGATAACCATTGGCGCTTTTTTGCTCGCCCTTGCCGTGCTGTGTATGCCCAAGGAGCAGGCGTGAGTACGCAGGTTTTTATCGGCGACGGCAGCCGGCTGGATGTGCTGACCTCTACAGACGGGCTGACCCGCTCCCGGGCGGCGGCGCTGATTAAGGAAGGCCAGGTTACGGTGAACGGCGTCGTTATCCTCAAACCCTCCTACAAAACGGCGCAGGGGGACAGGGTGGAATTAACACTGCCCCAAACCGTGGAGACGACGGCCCAGGCCGAGGATATGCCCTTAAACATCCTGTATCAGGATGAGGACATGGCGGTGGTTATCAAGCCTTGCGGCATGGTGGTGCATCCGGCGGCGGGCAATGAAACCGGTACTTTGGTCAATGCCCTGCTGTATCATCTGGACGGCCTTAGCGGCATTGGCGGGGAGAAGCGCCCCGGCATTGTGCACCGTCTGGATAAGGATACCAGCGGATTATTGCTGGTGGCGAAAAATGACAAGGCCCACCTGAACCTCTCCCGCCAATTAGCGGAGAGGAAGATGGAGAAGCATTATTTCGCCGTGGTAGCGGGTACTATGAAGGATGCGGAGGGGGAGTTGGATGCCCCCATCGGCAGGAGCCTTAAGGACAGGAAAAAGATGGCTGTGGTGCCCACTGGCCGCAATGCCCTGACAAAGTGGAAAACCGTTCGTCAGGAGCGGGACAGGGCGTTGCTGGATATCAGCCTGATTACCGGACGTACCCACCAGATACGGGTGCATATGGCGCACATCCATCATCCTGTGCTGGGCGACCCTCTCTATGGCGTTAGGAACATGCCCAGAGCCCCCCGGCTGATGCTGCATGCCTATTCCTTGGCATGTACGCACCCGTCCACCGGGCAAAGGGTGCGCTTTATCGCGCCGCCCGAAGAAGCCTTTGGCGTGCCTGATGGATACATAAAGTAATATTGACTCCAAACATGAATGCATCGTCGTGTCGGTACTTTTGGCTTGCAGCATTGTCAGCTGTTCAGTCAGCGTAGCGCTGCTACGCTTCCCTCACTGCTCCTTGCTGCAAGCCAAAATCCCTCTCCACTTTGGATGCATTACTGTTTTACATCAGCATAAAAGCTACACCCCGCCGATGGCAGGGCTCTGTTATATTTCCCTGTTTTTCCTGAAAAGATATGCACCCCCAATGTTGGATAACAGTGGGGGTGCATTTCACAATGATGGAGTCTTTTTACGCTACTTAACTTATGCCCAGCCGCGCAGCTTGACCGCTTCAGCCACCCGGTTGATAGCGATTATATATGCTGCGTCACGCATATACAGGTTCTTTTCCACGGCGAGCTTGTATACTGCGCTGAACGCCTTGGTCATGCAGTACTCCAGTTTCTCAAAGACCTCGGAGATATCCCAGAAGTAGTTCATGCTGCACTGTACCTGCTCAAAATAGCTGCATGTTACGCCGCCCGCGTTGCACAGGAAGTCGGGTAGGATGGTGATGCCGCGCTCGCGGATGAGCGGATCGCAGTCGGGCGTGGTGGGACCGTTTGCCGCCTCGCAGATAATTTTGACTTTCTTAGAAATATCGGGGAATACTGCGGGCGTAATCTGATTTTCCAGCGCGGCGGGAATAAGGATATCTACATCCTGCTTAAGCCATTCTTCTCCCGCAAGCACTTCGTATCCCATCTCAATGGCTTTTTCCTTGTTGATGCTGCCAAAGGAATCTTTGATGGTTGCCAACTGCTCAACGTCGCATCCATTTTCCTTTTTGAACGTGTAAGATTTGGCATCGGCCTGATTCCAGCAGGAAACTGCAATCACTTTTCCACCCAGCTCCGCGTACATGCGGGCGGCATACTCGGCAACATTTCCAAAGCCCTGTATGCTGGCAGTGGTAGATTCAATCGGAAGATTCATTTCGCGCAGCAGGTTTTTCAGCACATAGATAACGCCGTAGCCGGTAGCTTCTTTACGCCCCAGAGAGCCGCCCATTCCTACGGGCTTTCCTGTAATCATGCTGGGGTAGCGGCCGTTGCTGATTGTTTCATATTCATCAAGCATCCAAAGCATATGCTGACCGTTTGACATAACGTCCGGCGCGGGCACGTCCTGATTGGGGCCAAGCAGCGCAGCAAGCCTGCGGACATAGCCGCGGCAAAGCCTTTCCTGCTCGCCTGCTGAAAGGTTGTGCGGATCACAAACGATGCCACCCTTGCCGCCGCCCAGCGGGATATCTACTACTGCGCATTTCCATGTCATCCACATGGACAGCGCGCGGACGGTATCAGCAGTCTCATGGGGATGGAAACGAATTCCGCCCTTTGCGGGCCCCCTTGCATCGTTATGCCGAATACGGTAAGCTTTAAATACCTTTGTAGAACCATCATCCATTTTTACGGGGATAGTAAAATGTGTTTCGTGCATCGGTTGGCGAAGCAGTTCACGGGTGCCGCTTTCTAAGCCAAGATTCTCTGCCACTTTATCAAATTGTTCCTGAGCGCTTTCGAATGGATTATAGACTGTTTTTGACATATGAAGCCTCCTGTTATCCCTTTTTTGAACCACGAGTTACTGAATGAATATAACATTCTCTTGTAGCAAAATCAAATTGTATATATAGAAAAAGCCGACGAAAAACAAAAAAATTCCCGCCACCCTGGCGGGATAAATCTGGATGTTTATTTTTACAGGCTATTGCTTTGCTTTGGGCTGGGGCATCGGGGTGGTTTTGGTTAACCCCAGCAGGTCGCTGACGGTAACCATTTCATAGCCCTGCTCCTTCAGGCTGGGCAAAATGGCTTTCATGGTGCGCAAATCCTTGCGGTTGGAGTGCAGCAGAATGATGCTACCGTTTTTTACCTTACGCAGAATTTCCTTTGGATCGGTGGTGTCAATATCCCACAACACCACATGGATGTACCCCGCTTCCGAAACCGCCTTAGCCAGGGCGGAACGGGTACCTTTGTTGCGTCCCGCGCCAAAGGGATACCGCAGGGTGTTGACGGTATACTGCTGTCCCAGGGCCTTTTCCAGATTGTTTTCCATGTTGCCAAGCTGCCGCTTTACGCGATCCCGGCTTAAGTTCTCAAAGCTGGTGTGGGTATTGCTGTGGTTGCCGATTTCGTGGCCCTCCGCCAGGGCGCGCAGCCAATTGTCCCGGTCCGCTTCCTTCAAGTTGACGCCGATGGGGTAGAGGGTTAATTTAATATCGTATTCCTTGGCTAAATCCAGAAAATCCGGCAGCATTTCCGGCTCATACCAATCGTCAATGGTGATGGCGATGCGCTTTTGTTCCCTGTCGCCGTTCAAATATATCGTAATCAGGGGATCTGCCGCGCTTGCGGGCAGGGTGCCCAGCAAAAATAGTGCAAGAAACAGTATCGCTACAAAACGTTTCATCAGGTTACCTTCCTTTCTCGGCAATTATAAGCCTGGCGGGGCAATGCTGTCAAACAAAACGGAAAACGAAGACGACTATGTTATCGGCGCTAACATCGCAGGTTTCCGGAAGGCAACAGATATCATGATGGTTCACAGTGTGATGTGACGAATAAAAACAAAGGGCTACAGCAAACATAGGAGTTGCTGCAGCCCTTTCATATTGATTAATAATGCTTTACCCTTTTACCGCCCCTGCGGTAAGGCCTGCCACGAACTGCTTGGACATGGACAGGTATAGCACCAGCACCGGCAGTGCCGACATGGTCAGCAGGGCGAACACCTTGGGCCAGTCGGTCGCGTACTGGCCCTGCAGTTTGGTGACGGCCAGCAGCACGGTTTTAACCTCTTCCTTTGTGATAAAGATGAGAGGGAACCACAGGTCATTCCAGATGGGTACCAGGTTGTAGATCGCCACCGTGGCTAAAGCAGGCTTGATCAGGGGAATAACGATGCCGTAATAGATTTTGAAACGTTTGGCGCCATCGATATAGGCGGCTTCGTACAGGTCTGCCGGCAGGGCGCGGATAAACTCCGTCAGGACAAATACGGCAATGGGCAGCCCCATGGCCACATAAACCAGCAGCAAGGACCAGAGGGTGTTCAGCAGACCCAGGATTTTCATCAATTCCAGCAAGCGGATGGTAGCAATCTTGATGGGCAGCATCATGCCTACAATAAAGAAAAAATAGGTAAGCCGCGCAGGTTTTGCCTTCCAATGGGCCAGGGCATAGGCTGCCAACGAGCCCAGGAGCAGAATCAGTCCCAGTGAGCCTACCACCACTAGGATGCTGTTGGCAAAATAACGGAAGAAATTGCTGTCGGAGATGACGGAGGAATAGTTGTCCAGCGTCGGTTCCAGCGGCAACCCGAAGGGGTTGTTAAACAGCGCCTTTCTTCCCTTTAGGGAGTTGGAAATGAGCAGAAAAATGGGGAACAGAGAAATCAGACACCAGGTAATCATGATGATGTGGGAGGGGATATGCATACGGGAAAGCCGTAAGCTTCTTGTGCGCTTCTTGTCCATGGCTTACTCCTTTCCCTGCGTTAAGCGCAGCGTGGGGATGACGCCGGCCAACAACATGAAGAAAACCGAAGTTGAAATTGCCGCGCCGATGCCCGGCGTGGGAATGCCTACGGGATGCTCTCCCGCGATGCCGTAACGGTAGAACAGGGTGCCAATCAAGTCTGTAGAATAGTTGGGCTGGCCGTCGGGGCCTGCCATGGTATAGACGATGTCGAAGGCATTAAAGTTATTGACAAAGGTCAGGATGGCGATCATGCCGACGACCGGCATGATGATGGGCAGTTTAATATAGCGGAATACCTGCCAGTTGTTGCATCCCTCAATGTCCGCTGCTTCCAGAATATCCTCCGACACGCCCTGCAACCCCGCCACAAACATCATGGTGGGGATGCCTACCCACTGCCAGACGGAGACCAGGGAGATAATGGGTAATGCCGTTTTGCTGTCTCCAAGCCAGGGATGCACCAGGAAGTTAAGCCCCATATCCCTTAAGGCGTAGCCGCCGAACTGGGGGTTCAGCAGCATCTTAAACAGGTAGCCCGTTACCATGACAGCGATAGTTACCGGCAGGAAGGTGATGGTTTGATAGAAGGGCCGTCCCCGCATGGTGCGGTTGGTGAGGATTACGGCGAACAACATACCCAGCACATTTTGCAGCAGCATATGGAAAGCAAAGAAAATCCAGGTGTTGCCAAAGGCGTTCCAGAACCGTTTGCTGTAGATTTCATCGGTGAACAACTCGATATAGTTTTGAAACCCTACAAAGGTCCGGGCGGAGGTGGTCCCCTCGTAGAAGCTGATGCGAATGGAATCCAGCATGGGGTATGCCATGAACAGCGTATACAGCACCAGCGCGGGCAGCAGATACCATATCCAGTAGCGGCCGCCCGGGTTGATGCTGCCCCCTCCGCGGTGAATGGGTTGTTTTTGTTTCTGCATGGTATATCCTTCCTGCATTTTAGAAAAGCCGGGAGCCGGTTGAACGGCTCCCGGCAAAGAGAACGTGAATAATGAAATTTACTTGCCTAAGGCTTTGGCTTGCTCGGTGGCGAAGGCTTCGGCGACGTCGGCGACGCTCTTCTCACCCTTGGCCAGGGCGTTGAGTTCCTCAACCATGGGCTTGTACATGGGCATTAGCTTGCTCCAGAAGAAGCGGGCGTCAGTGACGCGGCCCTGGTTGGCGGACAATACTTCGTTTACCTTGGGATCGGTCAGTTCTACGGGGGCGTTAATCATGGGGAAGAAGCCGCCGGGCAGGGAGGAAGCAACTTCCGCCGCGCCTTCAGGGGAAGCGACCCAGCTTAGGAAAGCCTTTACTTCTTCGGGATGCTTGGTGGCATTGTTGCCGGCCAAGCCCATGTCGGGGTGGAAGCACATGCCGGGCTCTTTGCCTTCGGGAGCAGGGAGGGCGAAAGCGCCCCAGTTGGTGTCCTTAAGCAGGCCAGACTGCCAGGAGCCGTCAATCAGCATGACAGCGCGGCCCAGGGCCAGCATGTCGGGGCCGTTTTCATTGGTAACAGCTTCAAATCCCTCGGGGAAGAATTTGGACAGCTTTTCAAAGTCAGTCAGCGCGGCGACAAAGTTTTCGTCGTTCATCTTCCACTCGCCGCTTTCATACTTGGCGCGGTTCTCGGGGCCGCCGATGTAGTTGGGCACCATGGCGGAGAATACGCATTCCAAAATGTCCCAGTTGGAGGCAATGCCGTTGGCCAGGGGCGTTTCGCCGTTATCCTTCAGGGTTTGGCACAGGGCCAGGAACTCTTCAAAGGTCTGGGGAGCGCTCAGGTTATACTTGGTAAAGGTATCCATATTGTAGTACACAACATGGGTAACGGCGGCGTAGGGCACGGCGAATACCTTGCCTTCGGCGGTAGCGAAGGGCTCGATACTGGCATCGGTGTAGTTTTCCTTGATGCCGGGCAGGTCGGTTAGATCCATATTGAAGCCCAGGTTAAACAATTCTGCGCCGGCTGCGTAGGAACGGGAATAATACAGGTCGGGACCGGTGCCGTTGTCCAGCTGCAGGCGCAGCGTGGCATTATACTGGTCGGGCACGGTGGGCTGGAAGGTAATCTTCACGCCTGTTTTCTCAAAGTATTTGTCCAGCATGGCCTGTACCTGCACAGCGTCATCGGAGCGCCAGGAGCCCATAGTTAGTTCGACACCTTCGGCCATGGCGGGCATCAGGGACAGCGCCAGCATGGCGACCAGCAGCAGAGCAATAAGTTTCTTCATTGGGAAACCTCCTTATGTTGATTGAGTTTGATGGTTAATTAAAGTATACCATTGAGCCGCGGTAGGGACAAGGGGAAAATGGCCATAAAAATACCAAAAAACGCCTGTGTAAAAATCCCCCGCCCAAAGGCGAGGGATAAATGACTGTTGTTTATACTCCACTCAAGTTGGAATAGCCATACTATTAACAGAGTGCTATAATATCCTCGGAGGTG
>CAZCBC010000006.1:2943-37788 GCA_964496775.1 uncultured Oscillospiraceae bacterium | reverse complement strand
GCAAAGAACCCTGTCTCGCTTTCGCTTAACAAGGGTTCTTTGACAGTCTGAGCCATCGCATGGATGGCTCGGAGTAGTATTTTCGTTTTGTATAAGCCGCAAAATACGCTGCGCTGCTGCGTCACCGTGCCCTTCATTTCCTTTCCCGCACCCTTTGGGTACGGGAGGCGTCCATTTCGGGACGGCTCCTTTCAATCGAAAGCAGGCTTCGATTGGGATGGGGATTCCCCTTTGGAAACCCGCAATTATTCTGCGGGCTTTGCTTTTTTCTTACGCGCCTGGCCCAGGTAGGCGTCCCGCACCTGGGGGTTGTTCAGCAGCTCTTCCCCCGTGCCTTCCAGGGTAATCGTGCCGGTTTCCATGACATAGCCATAGTCCGCCGCCCGCAGCGCGGCATTTGCATTTTGTTCAATCAGCAGCACGGTAATGCCCTCCTGGGCTACCCGCTTAATGATGGCGAATATATCCCGCACCACCAGCGGCGCCAGGCCCAAAGAAGGCTCATCCATCATCATAATCTTGGGCCGGGCCATCAGTGCCCTGCCCACCGCCAGCATCTGCTGCTCGCCCCCCGACAGCGTACCCGCCATCTGCCAGGATCGCTCCTTCAGCCGGGGGAACATTTCGTACACATACTCCGCCGTTTGCAAAATACCATGGGCATCATTGCGCAGATACGCGCCGATTTTCAAGTTCTCCAGCACCGTCAGGTTGGGGAACACCCTTCTCCCCTCCGGCACCATGGAGATGCCCATTTCCACAATCTTCTGGGCGTCCTTTCCGGTGATATCCTCGCCGTTATAGGTCACCGTGCCCCCTGCCGGCGGCACCAGGCCGGCGATGGTGCGCAGCGTGGTGCTCTTGCCCGCGCCGTTGGCGCCTATCAGCGTAACAATCTGGCCCTTTTCTACCTTAAAGGAAATGCCCTTCAATGCCTTGATGCCGCCGTAGCGCACCTGAAGGTCTTTTACGTCCAGCATGCTCATTCTTCGTCCACCCCCAGGTAGGCCTGAATGACATCGGGGTTATCCTGTACTTCGTCAGGACGGCCCGTGGCAATCAGGCGGCCAAAGTCGATTACATAGATGCGGTCGGATATATCCATCACCAGATCCATGTGGTGCTCAATTAAAAAGATGGTCAGGTCAAAGTCCTGTCGCATTTTCTGGATGAACTCTGCCAATTCGTCGGTTTCCTGGGGGTTCATGCCCGCCGCCGGCTCGTCCAGCAGCAGCAGCCTGGGGTTTGTAGCCAGCGCCCTGGCAATTTCCAGCCTGCGCTGCCGCCCATAGGGAAGGCTGGTGGCCTTCTCGTCCTTTTCTTCAATCAGGCCCACCTTTTCAAGCAGGAACAGCGCCTTTTCCCGCATGCGCTTTTCCTCCGCGCGGTTTAGGCGTAGCGTTGCCGTCAGCAGGTTGCTGGTACGATGCAGGTGGGTAGCAATCAGCACATTGTCCAGCACCGTCTGGGTCTTAAACAGACGGATATTCTGGAAGGTGCGGGCAATACCCAGTTTGGTAATTTTATCCGGCGTACGCACCAGGCTTTCATTCAGGTACTTATCGCCGTTTTCTCCGGCATACAGCGCCTTCATCTTGCCTGTGGGGTGGTTGGACACCAGTTTTTCGCCCTTATACAGCACCATGCCGTTGGTGGGGCGGTATACCCCAGTCACACAGTTAAAGGCCGTTGTCTTGCCTGCGCCGTTGGGGCCAATCAGGGCGACAATTTCGTCCTGATCTATATACATGCTTAAGTTGTTGACGGCTACGACGCCGCCAAACTGCATGGTAACGTCCTTCAGTTCCAGCACATGCTCAGCCATGCTTTTCCTCCCGCTTCCGCCTGCTTTTAAAGAGCCCGGCAAGGTTCAGTTCCCTGTCCCCCATGATGCCCTGGCGGTATTTGAGCACCACCAGCATGATAACGATGGAGAACACCACCATCCGGAAGCCCGAGCGCAGCAGCGGCACCTGGAAGGTACCAATGACAAGGGGGCTGTCCAGAAAGCGCAGCCACCATTCGCTGGCAGCAATAAACAGGAAGCTGGCTATCACCGAGCCGGATATGGAGCCCATGCCGCCAATCACCACGATCAGCAAAATTTCATACGTCATGGACGACTTAAATGCGCTGGCCTGCACCGTGGTCTGATACATCGCCAGCAGTGCGCCGCCGATACCGGCGAAAAAGCTGCTGATAACAAACGCCTGTTGCTTATGATGGAACAGGTTGATGCCCATGGCCTCCGCCGCCACCTCGTCATCCCGGATGGCCTTGAATGCCCGGCCGTAGGTGGAGTGAATCAGCAGCACGATCAGCAGCACGGACACCCCCACCACCGCAAAAGGAAACAGCACCGAATCGAAGGTGGGGAAGCGGCGCAGCAGGTTGGAGCCGTTGGTGATGGGGCCAAAGCCATCGTACTGGAACAGGGCGCGGATAATCTCTGCAAAGCCCAGGGTGGCAATGGCCAGGTAGTCGCTTTTCAGGCGCAGCACAGGCATGCCCACCAGCCAGGCAAAGAAGGCGGCGGCCATGCCGCCCAGCAAAATAGCCACCAGCACGGGCAGCTGAAACTGGATGATGCCCCCCGCATAGTACTGGTACACCTGCGCCCTGTCCGCCACGGGGATAGAAAAAATGGCGTAGGTATAGGCGCCCACCAGCATAAAGCCCGCCTGGCCCAGGGAAAACAGCCCCGTAAAGCCGTTGAGCAGGTTCATGCTGACGGCAATCAGGGCATAGATGACACCCTTTTTCAGAACCATGGCCAGCATGGAGGAGGTACCCGCCAGGTTTTCGGCAATGTAGACACCGGCATACAGCGCTGCGATGAAGATGCCGTAGCGGGCTACCTGATGCAGCCCCTGCCATTTTTTCATGCCCAGCACAAACAACGCCGACCCCAGCGCCATCAGGAAGGCCGCCGCCGCCATCAAGACAGGGCTTCTGCGGAAGGCGAACAGCTCCAGCTGGGTAGCGGTGGACACCGTCAGCACCTTGCTGTAGGTTTCCAGGTACTTGTCCAGGTTGCGCAGCGCCTTGTCCTTATCCCCTGCATCGAGGCTGCTAAGCACCCGGTCCCGGGCCTTGAGCATCTTGGCATCCTGGCTGACCAGGTTCTGCGAGTCCATATCATACAGCAGTTCATCCAGCAGGCCCTCCGCCGACAGCGTCGCCGCCAGCAGAGCAATGCCCAAAATAAGAATCAAAATACCCAATACGCGCTTTTTCATGTTACACCTTCTCATTGTCATCTTCGCCAAACAGGCCGCTGGGCTTGAAGATCAGGATAAAAATCAGCAGCGCGAAGGTAAAAGCGTCGGAAAAGGTGGTCAGCCCCAGCGCCTTAATAATGTTTTCACTGATGCCGATGATAAACGCTCCAATGACCGCCCCGGGAATGGAGCCGATGCCGCCAAACACGGCAGCCACAAAGGCCTTGAGCCCCGGCATGGCTCCCACCGTAGGGGTAACGGCGGTGTAGTTGGTAAAGTACAGGATGGACCCCACCGCCGCCAGGAACGAGCCGATGACGAAAGTGATGGAGATAACCCGGTCAATCTTGATGCCCATCAGCTTGGCTGTCTCAAAATCCTTGCTGACGGCGCGCATGGCCATGCCGATTTTGGTGTGGTTGATCAGCTGCACCAAAGCTACCACCAGCACAAGGGTTAAAACAGGGGTGACCAGCGTAACCATTTTGGTGGTGGCGGTATACAGCGTAACGGTATTCGAAATAAAAGGCACCGTGGGATACTGCTTGGCAAGACCGCCGGTAACGTACCACATCAGGTTCTGCAAAAGATAGCTGACGCCGATGGCGGAAATCATTACCGACATGCGGGGCGCCTGACGCAGGGGCCGATATGCCACCCGCTCCACCCCAAAGCCCAGCGCCACCGTTAAAACAATGGTCAGCGGCAGGGAAATATACAGGGGCATGGTCGCGCTTATGTACACCATAAAGAAACCCGCCACAGTAAAAATATCGCCGTGGGCGAAGTTAATCAGGCGCAATATACCGTACACCATGGTATAGCCGATCGAAATCAGCGCGTATTGCCCGCCTACGGAAATGCCGCCCAGCAGGTACGGCAGGTTGGCGGAGATAAAGTCGGTCATGTTCTACCTCAAAAGTTTTCAGACTTGGAAGAAGGGGGCCGAAGCGCGTCCGGCCCCCTTGCAATACAGTTTAAATCACTTGGGCGCAATGGCCCTGAATCTTACTCGATGCCCTGCACCTTAACAAACTTGAAGGTGCCGTCTTCGGTGTTCACCGCCTTGATAAAGGCCTGGTCGCGCACGGCGTCGCCGTTCTCGTCGAACTGGATGTTGCCGGTAACGCCTTCGTAGGTAACGCCCGCCATCACTTCGGCGATGTCGTCGCGCTCGATGGAGTCGGCGGCCTTCAGCGCTTCCAGCGCCACCATGTAGCCGTCATACCCAAGGGCGCTAACCGCTGCGACGATGTCGTTGCCGCCGTTGTCGGTCATCATGTCGGGGTTGGCATTCAGCCATTCCTTGTAGCCCTTGACAAATTCCTGGGCCTTGCCGGAAGTATCGCTCTCGTCAAAGAAGGTGGTAACGGAAATCTGCAAGTCGGTGCCCTTGGCAGCGTCCAGGATAACGGAAGACTCCCAGGTGTCGCCTGCCAGAATCGGGACGGTGATGCCCGCCACTGCTGCCTGGCTGATAATCTGCGCGGCATAGGTGGTGGAGGTGGGGGCAAAGATAACTTCCGCGCCGGCATTGACCGCATTGGTCAGGTAGGCGGTAAAGTCGCTGGTGCCCTCGGGGAAGGTTTCGCCTGTTACTTCGCCGCCCTTGTTTTTGAAGGCTTCGGTGAAGAAGGTAGCCAGGCCCACGTCATAGTCGTTGCCCAGGTTGGCCAGGGTGTACGCCTTCTTGGCGCCAAACTCGTCCATGGCATAGCTGGCAAGGACAGTACCCTGGAAGGGATCCAGGTAGCAGATGCGGTAGTACAGGGGGTTGCCCAGGGTAACCTGGGGGTTGGTGCAGCTCAGGCCCACAGCCACGACGCCACCGGCGGCGAAAATATCGACAGCGGCAATGGATACGGCGGAGCCGTAGGAGCCCAGCACAATGGCGCTTTCCTTGGACACCAGGGTCTGGGCCGCGGAGGGCGCCTTGTCGGTGGAGGACTGGTTATCCACTTCAACAAGTTCTACCTTGTAGACGCCATCGGACAGTTCCACAGTGGGAGCAACGAAGTTGGCGTACTTAACGCCCAGGGATTCCTGTTTTCCACCGGCGCCATTATCGCCGGAAGCGGGTTCGTAAACACCGATTTTTACGGTGCCGGCATAGTTTTCGCCCAGCGCCACAGCAGGCAGCATCAAGGTCAGGATCATTATAAGAGCCAGAATTTTTTTCATGGGGGACCCTCCTTCATGAATTAGTAAAAGAATTATACTGCATCCGGTTCGTTTTTGCAATGATGATACAGGATTTATGCAACCTTTTGCCAGGCATGTTAACATTCTGTAACGTTGAAGGGTTTGCTCCGCCGTTTAAGCCGCTGAGCAATTGACAGTTCCGCCTTATATTGTTATAATTTTATTAACTGACATAGCGGCTTGTCCGCAACAAAAATAGGAGGATATATATGAAAAAACTCTTTGCACTGCTCCTTTCTCTTGTGATGGTGTTTTCCGCCGTCTCCGCCCTGGCTGAAGGCGTAAAAATCGGCATTGTCACCCCCGACGCAGACCACGGCTTTACCGGCGAGTCCGTTGCCCACGCAAGGGCCGAAGCGGATGCGCTGAAGGCTGCCGGCGTCATTGAAGACTATATGATGGGCGTAGGCAACGAAGCCGCCAAACAGATTGAGCGCCTGGACGAAATCATCACCTGGGGCCCCGACGCCATCGTGCTCTGGCCCATCGAAGGCGACCAGCTGCGCAACGAAGCCCAGAAAATCGTGGACGAGAAAATCCCGCTGGTCATCTACGACCGCCTGATTGAGAACTTCACCGGCATGGCCGGCGACATCATGGGCGACAACGTGGGCATCGGCAACATGATGGGCGAATACCTGCTGAAATACTATGAGGAAGACCTGAAGGCCGGCAAGGATATCACCTACCTGCTGTTCATCGGCGACGCCTCCACCGTATCCAAGCAGCGTACCCAGGGCATGCTGGACATTCTTGACGCCAGCGAGTATAAGGACCAGTTCAAGCTTCTGCAGGACGGCTTCCAGACCGACTGGAGCAACGCCAAATCCCAGGAATTCATGGAGAACTGGCTGACCACCGCCTCCGCCGAAGACATTAAGGAACTGGACCTCATTGTCACCCATGACGACGAAATCGTT
This sequence comes from uncultured Oscillospiraceae bacterium, assembly GCA_964496775.1. Lineage (GTDB taxonomy): Bacteria > Bacillota > Clostridia > Christensenellales > Aristaeellaceae > DTU024. Next base: position 31,445 of record CAZCBC010000006.1, on the reverse strand, counting down.
GACGGCATCATGACCGTCATCCGCGACGACGCGGCGCTGGAAAGCCTGCGCCTCATCACCTCGGTGGGCGGCCGCCGCGAAACCCTGGCCACCTTCGACACGGTGGAAAAACCCGAGTTGGTCACCTACTTCTTCAGCCCCTCCATGGTGCGCGAAGCCATCCGTCTGGGTGTCGCCGCCGCCAAGGGCGAAGAATACGCGGGCCAGAAGATTGAAGGCCAGCAGTTCCTGATTCCCACCATTGAAATCGACAAGGACACGGTGGAAGCATACCGCACCAGCCAGGACTACATCGACCGCTACTCCATCGCTGATTAATCATCGGGCATTGATTCTTAGGGGTTACCCCTAAGAATCCACCATCATACTTACCCTTTCGGGGCCGGGTTATCCCCGGCCCCGATTTTCCAATAACAGCCATATGGAGGAACCCCTTTGCTGATAGAAATGCGCGGCATCGTGATGGACTTTGGGCCTGTGCGCGCCGTAGACCATGTGGATTTGACCATACAGCCCGGCGAAATCCATGGCCTTTTAGGAGAAAACGGGGCGGGCAAAAGCACCCTGATGAACGTGCTGGCCGGCACCTTCCCGCCCAAGGCGGGGGAAATCCTGCTGAACGGGCAAACGGTGCGCATGCTTAGTGCCCGTACCGCCATGCGGTGCGGCATACGCTTTATCCATCAGGAGCTGAACCTCTGCCAGGATTTGACGGTGTTTGAAAACATGTACCTGGCGCAGGAGTTAAAGACAAAAAACGGGCTGCTGGATAAAAAACAAATGGCGGAAAACGCCCAAAAAGTATTTGAGCGCATGCAGGTGTCCATCGACCCCTGGGAAACAGTGGAAAACCTGCAAACCGCCGATAAGCAGCTGGTGGAAATCGCCCGGGCGCTGTTGTTTGAGTGCGATTTAATCATCATGGACGAGCCCACCACCGCCCTCTCCGGCAAGGAGATCGACAACCTGTTTGCCATCATGCGGCAATTAAAACAACAGGGCGTCAGCTTTATCTATATTTCCCACAAGATGCCGGAAATTTTTGCCATCTGCGAATCCTACACCGTGCTTCGGGACGGCAAGTTTGTCGCCACCGGGCGAATCAGCGATGTGGATGAGGAAACCATCACCCAGATGATGACAGGCAAAACCCTGCATGACGATGCCTTTTCCCGCCGCGTTTCCGCCGCCCGGGAAAAGGTGGCGCTGGAAGCCCGCAACCTGTCGGGGCCGGGGTTTGAGGATGTATCCTTTCAGCTGCGGGCGGGGGAAATCCTCGCCGTAACGGGGCTGCAATCCTCCGGCCGCGAGCAGCTGGCCGATGCCCTCTACGGCGTAACGCCCCATACGGGCGGCTCCATTCTGGTGGACGGCAAGGCAGTCAAAGGCGCCATCCGCGCTATGCTGAAGCAGGGGGTGGCCATGGTGCCCCGCAACCGCAAGGAACGCGGCATCCATAATGATTTGAACATCTATGACAACCTGTCCATGGGGTATTTTAATACCCTGATGAAGGAAAAATTAATCAGCCCCGCAAGAGAAAAGGCCCGCTACCTGCGCCAGAAGCAGGCGCTGGATATCCGGGCGGACAACCCCAGGAATGTGATTTCCTCCCTGTCCGGGGGCAATCAGCAAAAGGTGATCTTAGGGCGCTGGCTGGAAACCGACGCTAAGGTGCTGCTGTTTGACAACCCCACCCAGGGCATCGACGTGGGCAGCAAGTTTGAAATTTACAACCTGATGCTGTCGCTGGCCAAAGAGGGAAAGGCCATCCTCTGCTTTTCGGCGGAGTTTCCCGAAATCCTCAAGGTGGCCGACCGGTGCCTGGTGATGTACAAGGGGCACATCACCGCCACCCTATCAAGAGACGAAATAACGGAGGAGAACCTCATGTACTATTCCACGGGACTCAGCAGGGAGGTGCAGCATGCCTGAAGCCGCGCAAAGAAAGACTCCCGACATCAAAACCTTTGGCAAAAGGATGCTGTCCGACTACAGCTATCTGATTTCCTTTATCCTGATTCTGCTTATCGCTGTGGGCGTCAACCCCAATTTTTTCAGGTGGCGCAATGTCAGCAACATCTTTCAGCAGTCCGCCACCAGCACGGGGCTGATTGCCCTTGCGATGACGATGGTTATTTGCGCCGGGCAGATTGATATTTCCGTCGGCGCCCAGGTAGCCATCATCTCGGGCTTTGGTATTGAGGTGCTCAACGCCACCCAGAGCATCTGGCTGATGCTGCTGTTTTGCCTGGCCTTCGGCGTCCTCATCGGCACCTTCAACGGCCTGTTGGTAGCCAAAGGCCGCATGCCCGCCATGATTGCCACCCTGGCGGTGCAGACCAGCTGCCGCGCCATCATCAACCACTTCGGCCAGGGCGGCCCCTTTACCGTGGCGGGGGGCATCGCCACCCTGCCCTTTTACGAGAGCTTCCGCCAGGTGGCCAACGGCAGCCTAAACATTTTAGGCTACCGCTTTCCCTATCCCATGCTGCTGTTTATCGCCATGGCGCTGCTGTTCGGCCTCATCATGCAGCGCACCAAGCTGGGCAAGCACATCTACGCCATCGGCTCCAACGAGGTGTCCGCCAGGCTGGCAGGTGTCAATGTAGACTTAACCAAGATTGCCGTGTTCTCCATCACCGGCTTCATGTGCGGGCTGACGGCGTGGATCTACTCGTCCCGGTTGATGGCGGTGGCTTCCGCCAACGCGGGCAACCTGTTCGAGATGGACGCCATCGCCGCCGTCGCCATCGGCGGCACCTCCATGTCGGGGGGACGGGGCAAGATTATCGGCAGTTTCCTGGGCGTACTGATGTTTAAAATGATCAACAACACCCTGGTGGCCGCCAAGGTACCCACCTTCTTAACGGGTGCCATCTCCGGCGCCATCATCATCATCGCCGTGCTGCTGCAGAGCATGCGGGGCAGAAGGAAGTGAACCCATGAAAGACATGTTAAACGTCGGCATCATCGGCTGCGGACGCATCACGGAGCTGCGCCACGCGCCGGAATACCAAAACAACCCAAGGGTTAACATCCTGGGCTTTATGGACAGCGTGCAGGAGCGGGCGGAGGAAATGGTCAGGCTCTTTGGCGGCAAAGTCTACAAAAGCATAGAGGATATGCTTGCCGACGACGCCATTGACGCCGTCAGCGTCAACGTGGCCAATGTGGCCCACGCCGAGGTGTCCATCGCTGCCCTGAACAGCAAAAAGCATGTGCTGCTGGAAAAGCCCATGGCCGTTACCCTGAAGGAGTGTCAGGATATTGTGGACGCCGGCAAGCGCAACAAGAAGCTCGTCATGCTGGGGCACAACCAGCGCTTTGCCAAAGCCCACATCAAAGCCCGGGATATGATACGCGGCGGCCTCATCGGCACGCCCCTGGCCTTCCGCACCACCTTCGGCCATGGCGGCCCCGAATGCTGGACGGGCAATGCCGACAGCTGGTTTATCCACAAGGAACGCGCCGCCTTCGGCGTGCTGGCAGACTTGGGCATTCACAAAACCGACCTCATCCACTTCCTGCTGGAAGACCCCATTGTGGAGGTGTCCGCCTTCCTGGGCACCCTGGACAAGCGCTACCCCGACGGCGGCAAAATCGACTTGGAGGACAACGCCACCTGCCTGTACCGCACCCACGCCGGCGTTATGGGCACCATGCACGTTTCCTGGACCTTTAATTCCGGCGAAGACAACTCCACCCGGGTGTACGGCACCAAGGGCGTGCTGCGTATGTACGACGACCCCCGCTATTCCCTCATCTTCGAGCCGGTGGAAGGCAAAACCAGGCGCTACAAGCTGGACGAGCTGACCAGCAACGAGGACCAGAACCAGGGCAAGGCCGCCAACACCGGCGTCATCGACGCCTTTGTCAACGCCATACTGGACGACATCCACCCCGTCATCGACGGCGCCGAGGCCCTCAAAGCCATGCGCGTCATCTTCGCCGCCGCAGATTCTGCCCGCACAGGCAAAATGGTCAGGGTAAAGCAGGGGTAGATCAGGCTAATTGCACCAAGCCGGGCAACAGCGAATTGGTGCATATTCACCATTCCCGTATTGTTTGACAACACGCCGGGAATGGTGTATTTTTTGATGGTACTATACGCATTTTTATTGTCCCTGTGATATTCAAAACACTTGACTGAAGGAGAACGAAATGAACGTCCGCGTTTCCTCCATCCACGGAGCTAAGGCAGCAGAAAAAGACCGTCTTAATCTGGCGCATCTCTTGTTCCTGCTGTTCTGGGTTACCAAGCCCTTTTACCTGAAAGCCTCGGGCTCCATGCAAATTTCCGATGGCATCTTTGTGCTCTCCTTTTTCGCTTGGATTATTCAGAATAATTGGCGAATTATCATTGATAAGAAGGATTTTTATTACATCGTTTTCGTAGGATGCGTGTTTCTTGTTAATGGAATTTACCTGCTCATCTACGGCAACCTCGAGTTTGCCCTCAACTCCATCTACTACCTGTATAATCTGATGGTCATCCTTGTTGTTCGTGATTTTAAGGATAATAAAGCCTTCCTGAAGGGACTAATCCTCGCCTGCTGTGTTAACCTGCTGGTGCAGCTGACAATATTGCTGCTTGACAAAGGAAGATTCTTGGGGGATAGGTTCCGGTATATGGGCACGTTTAATGACCCCAATCAGTTTTCTTTCTCCATGCTGACAAACTTCCTCTTGCTCTACCTGCTGGGCAGTTACTTTAAAGACCAGGAAAGCAGCAGCATGAAAACGGTGCTTTTCGGAGCCTTCCTTGTTGTGTTTCTTTTTATTTTCCAAAGCAGTTCGGGCGGGATGTTGCTGGGCATATTCTCCTTTTCCGGCTTGATGGCCCTCATCTTCCTGTATAGCGAGAATACGCCTTCCCTCGTCACGATACGATTCCTCGTTATTCTATTGATGGTCGCCATTGTCGCTTTCCTCCTGCTTTCCGGTGGGCTGGGTTCCTCCTCTTTGCAGGGAGAAAGCGTGATGATAATGCGGCTCAACGAAAAACTTCGCGTTGTCCAGGCAGAGGGCATTGGCGCCCTGTTTGATAACCGAGGTATCGACAAAGCGTTTACAGAGTCTAAATATTTGCTCTATGGCGCAGGAGAAGGCCATTATTGGCGTTTCCCCGACTCACCCTACGAGGTGCACGCCACCTTTATATCAATCCTGTTTTGCTACGGCATCATTCCCTTCCTGATTGTCTGCCGATGGATATGGGGCAACATCAAGTACACCAGCAAAACGTTGATTCCCGTCTATCTGGCGCTGTTTATCGAGAGCTTTACCCTGGTACACCAGCGCCAGCCGGTCTTCTGGATGCTGATATTATTAGGCAGTCTGGAGTTTAAGAGTACAGACCTGCGCACCTATCGCATCCGGGTAAAATTATAAACAGTCAAAAATAAAAGCCCGCGCATAAACATTCTCACCGCGCGGGCTTGGTTTTATTTTTGTTTACTATCAAACTTCCTTGCGCCACACCATGCGGTTAACAATGCCTGTGTAGCTTTGAATTAACTTAACCACCTTCATGCTGACATTCTCGTCCACATAATCCGGCACCGGAATACCCAGGTCGCCGTTTTCATTCATGGCGACGGCGGTATTCACTGCCTGCAACACCTGCTCGGTGGTGATGCCTGCCAGGATAAAGTTGCCCTTGTCCATCGCTTCAGGCCGCTCGGTAGAGGTACGGATACACACCGCCGCGATAGGCTGCCCAATGCTGAGGAAGAATGAAGCCTCCTCCGGCAAGGTGCCAGAGTCGGATACGACAGCGTAGGCGTTCATCTGCAAGTGATTGTAATCATGAAAGCCCAGCGGCTCGTTCTGGATTACCAGAGGATGGAAAACAAAGCCGCGCTGCTCAATAAACTTTTTGCTGCGGGGATGGCAGGAGTAGAGGATGGGCAACTGATAGGTTTCCGCCATGGCGTTGACCGCGTTCATCAGGGAAAAGAAGTTCTTCTCGGTATCAATATTCTCCTCCCGATGGGCGGACAGCAGAATATACTTATTTTTTTCCAGGTTGAACCGCTTCAGCACATCGCTTTTTTCAATACAGGATAGGTTGCGGCGCAGCACCTCCGCCATGGGGGAGCCTGTTACGTAGGTACGCTCCTTGGCGACGCCGGAAGCGTTCAGGTAGCGCCGGGCATGTTCCGAGTAGCACAGGTTGACATCGCTGATGATGTCCACGATCCGCCGATTGGTTTCCTCCGGCAGGCACTCGTCAAAGCAGCGATTTCCTGCCTCCATATGGAAAATGGGGATATGCAGCCGCTTGGCGCCAATGACACTCAGACAGGAATTGGTATCCCCCAACACCAGCACGGCATCGGGCATAATTTTCGCCATCAATTGATAAGAGGAGGCGATGATATTGCCCATAGTCTCCCCCAAATCCTTACCCACCGCGTCCAGATAATAATCCGGTGCACGCAATCCCAGATCCTCAAAGAACACCTGGTTCAGGGTGTAATCATAGTTCTGGCCGGTGTGCACTAGGATATGTTCAAAATACCGGTCACATTTCTTAATGGTTTCCGACAGCCGGATAATCTCCGGTCGTGTGCCGATGATGGTCATAAGTTTGAGCTGCTTCATGTTGTTCTCCCTTAATTTGCATTCAAATCTAACTCACAAGGTATAGCATCCCCGTATCCTTGTCTACCCGATATAGAGAATTGTTTTTTATTAATTCAGGCTCTGTAAAAATCGAAGAAAAATTGTCAATAAAATAATCATTCACACTATACAAAAGAACATAATCATAATTCTCTTTAATGTTCTCTTGCCACTTCTCGACCGTCATCGCCTGTGTCCAAATATCTCCTTCAAAGAATGGTTCACCAATGCTCCATGTAAAACCTGGATTTGATTGGTGCGGCCTAATAGAATATCTAAGAACCCAATAATCAAAACCTGAAGTTGCTTGTGATACAATATATACTTTTTTCCTTCCTTCATCAGCACCACATTTATTCAAAACTTTTTCTGTGGCTTGTACATAGGACTCTCGCAGTAGACGTGATTCTGAAGAATACTCACCAGATATAAAACCGCCCGCCCGGCTGACGGGCAAAAAAGCAACCAGAAGAAAAACAATATATCCATGTTTTATGTTCATGAACCCTTTCGTTTGCAACAAATCGATACAAAGCATCCATACTGTCGTATTAAGCATTGTTGCATATATGCTCATGTATCTATCAAAACTTGCTAACCTCGTGGCTTCATATTCGCTAAATTTAAACATATACATAGCACACATTCCAACTATATAGAAAAAGGTAGCAATAACAAGTCCCACAATACCACTTGTCTTCCAGGTCTTTGTTTTCTTGTCACTTAAATTTATTACAACATACATCACACCTAATAAAAGCGTAAAAAGGAATATAAAACTGACATAAATATTTGTGTCTCCTATTCTTACGCGTCTTTCAACTAATGCTTTTGAGAAATTACGAAATGTTTCCCATCGATAATCAGAAGGACTTCTTGCGGCTATCGATTGAAAAAAAGCTCCCATATCTATTTTTTGGCCAAAAGCTTTACCAACGCCCATTATAGACAGATGGTAATTCCATGAAAACTTCGGAACAAGCAACGTAAGAAAAACTATTACAGCACACCCAATAGATATTTTATGCGTCTTTCGTTGCACAATTGCTTTTACAAAATACATTACGAGTAAAAATAGGCCGATTGTAAAACCCGCATCTTTTGTTAAAGTTAGCACAAAAAGGGAAAGCGAAAACGTAATGACATTAAACCAATCATCTGTATGCTCTTCAAACAAACATAAAAGTGAGAATCCCGCTAAAATGCCAAGATATGCATCAATGTAAACAATATCAAAAAAACTGTAGAAAACCGAAGGTAGAATGAATATTACAATCCCTATCAGTACAGCGTGAAACACTTTGTTCCATTGAACCTTACGCATTGCCCGAATTAAAAGAGAATACGTTGCTATTTGATAGGAAAAATACAAAAGCCCCTCGTTAAAAGCCGATTCCGAAGCAATTATTTGGTTGAAGACCTGAAGATTATATTGGAACAAGGGCATCGCCGGAACATATGACTTAAACACAGAATCAGATAATGGGTTTGTAGCAAGATCATCTATGGCTGTCATCGCCTTTACCACATCTGCCCAATGTGAAAATTCATCCCAACTTGACGCCAACTTATTTCGGTTAAAAATACTTAATACTAGGAAAAAGAATGCAAATACTGCAAAGCCAGGCGTAAAGAAATTCTCTACAAAATCTCGAAGCGACTTTCGTTTAATAAGATATCCCAACGCAAGCACATATATTGCAGCAGCAAGGACAAAAGTTACATACGCACCTGTTCGTAACGCACCAACCAGCCCAAAAATATACTGGATAATAATAATAAAAAAAACGGTTATTGGAAGAGTATCTTCAAACCTACGCCTATATACAGCCGAAGCAAATACACTACCGGAAGAGAGGAATAAAAAATATAATAGATTAGTCAGCATTTGGATACCTCCAATACATTATTGCAACATACCATTGAAAAAAAGCTAATTTTTAAATCTGTAAAAAATACGTCTCCGGCTTGCCGGGGTCAAAAGATTCGCTTGCCCACATCAATGTTACCATGTCCGTATCACCCAGGTTTTCGATATTGTGGGTGTAGCCTGTGGGGATATCCACAACCTCCAGCTTATCACCGGACACATAGTATTCTATCACATTTTCTTCATCTATCTTTCGGAAGCGGATCACCCCCGTCCCCGATACCACCAGAAACTTTTCGTTCTTGGTATGGTGCCAATGGTTGCCTTTCACAATATGGGGCTTGGAAATGTTAACGGAAAACTGGCCCCTGTCCGGGGTGCGCACAAACTCGGTAAAGCTTCCGCGGTTATCTATATTCATATAAAGGGGATAGGAAAAGCCATCCTCCGGCAGGTAAGACAGATAGGTGGCATACAACTTCTTCACCAAAGCATCCCCCATATCCGGAACAGACAAATCTTGCCTTGATTGTTTGAAAGAGTAAATGGTATCCACAATAAAACCCAACGTAGTCTGATGAACCGTAGGCACGGCATAGTAATCGCCCTGCCTGTTTGCCTTGCCAGCTATAGCACGAATGATTTCTTCCACCACATCATCAATGTAGACGAGGGACATGGGATTTGCCCTGTCGCTGACTACAATAGGCAAGTCACGGGTGATGTTGTGACAAAACGTAGCGATGGCGCTATTGTAGTGGGGACGGCACCATTTACCAAACACATTGGGCAAACGATACACAAACACCGGGACGCCTTCGCTTTTTCCATAAGCCAGCAGGCAATCTTCCCCCGCCTTCTTGCTTTGCCCGTAGGGATTGTCCAGTTCCGCCTGAATGGAGGAAGTGATCAGCACCGGGGCATTGTTGCCATGTTTCTTGAGTGTGTCCAGCAAAACAGTGGTAAAGCCGAAGTTGCCTTCCATAAACTCCCTGGTGTCCTTGGGGCGATTAACTCCCGCCAGGTGAACCACAAAGTCCGCCTGTGCGCAGTAGGTATCCAGCAGTTCCGGGGCGGTGTCCAAATCATAGGGCAGAATATGGATATCCCCCTCCAAGGGCTGTGTCTTATCCTTGCCCGTACGAATGTTTTCGAGGGTGGCAATCAGATTCTTACCCACAAAGCCACGGGCGCCGGTGATCAGGATGTTCATCGCTTCTCCCCCCACGCCTTGAGTTCAGCTTGTATATAGTCCAGCGTCAGCAACTTATCCTTCACTTGCTGCACCGTCATCAGTTCGGTATTATTGCTGTTAAACTCTGTCAGGGTGTTGCGGGTGGTTTCGCCTTCGGTAAAGTATTTATCATAATTCAAGCCACGCTTATCGCTGGGAACGCGGTAAAAGTTGCCCAGGTCAATCGCCGTGGCGCACTCCTCGTTGGTTAGCAGGGTTTCATACATCTTTTCACCGTGACGGATGCCAATCACACGCCGCTCTCGCTTATCACCAAACAGTTCCTGCACTGCTCTGGCAAGCACGTCAATGGTGCTGGCAGGGGCTTTTTGCACCAAAATATCCCCGCTTTCGCCTTTTTCAAAGGCAAACAGCACAAGATCCACCGCCTCATCCAACGTCATGATAAAGCGCGTCATATTTGGGTCGGTTACCGTGATGGGCTTGCCCACCTTGATTTGCTCAATAAACAGAGGCACCACGCTGCCGCGGCTGCACAGCACATTGCCATACCTGGTGCAACAAATCTTGGTGCGCTCCGGCGATACGGTGCGGCTTTTGGCTACAATCACCTTTTACATCATAGCCTTAGAGGTACCCATGGCGTTGACGGGGTAGGCTGCCTTGTCGGTGGACAAGCAAATCACCGTCTTCACCCCTTCAGCAATGGCCGCCGTTAACACATTTTCAGTACCAATGACATTAGTCTTGACCGCTTCCATGGGGAAAAACTCACAGGAGGGCACCTGCTTCAGCGCCGCTGCGTGAAAGATGAAGTCCACCCCATGCATGGCGTTCTTAACTGATGCCAAATCCCGCACATCGCCAATATAAAAAGTTATTTTTTCGCTCAGTTCCGGATACCGCGCCTGGTATAAATGACGCATATCGTCCTGCTTTTTTTCATCCCGTGAAAAAATACGGATTTCCCCAATATCCGTTTGCAGGAAACGGTTGAGCACGGCATTTCCAAAGGAGCCTGTTCCGCCGGTAATGAGGAGGGTAGTTGAAGAATCGAACATTAGTCTCTTAACTCCTTACATTATATAAACTGCTTCCGGTACTGATCAATTTCTTTATTGTTCAGCTTGATTCTCGTTTGATAGCTGGAATCAATATAGTCTTCAAGTCGATCAATTTCGTTACGCTGAATAACATTTAGGTTAAAATCACGATGCTTTTCTATGGCTCGATTATCTACAGCGATGATTAATGTACGCTTCCCATGTTGTAATGCACGAATACCACCATGAAGTCGAGTTCCGATATATTCAACGTCTTCTTCCTGTAGCAATGTATCATAGGCATCGAGAGATGTATTAATGATGCAGAGATTTGTGGGAACATCTAATTTCTGTAAATATTTCAAATCATCAAACCCCTGTGGCCAAAAAAACACCGTTTGATAATGTTCAGACAACAAAGCTAACATCAAATTATCTGATTCAATATCCATATGATAATCTGTAAGCGTTGTTACTACATTTTTCGCTCTTTTATGCGGAATTCTCTGACATGTCCGTTCATCTAAGCACCACATAGTTGGGCAACCAGTGTTAACAACATTGTGGATTCCTATGCTATTAAGCTTCGTTTTTGTATAGTCATCTCGTACACTATGAAGCATATCATTTGACAGTACCTTGGACCATAATTTTCGAGAATATCTATCTGTTTCTTCCTGATACTGCCACCAGCCACAACCAAATAAAATAACATTTTTAATAAACCAAGTATCAAAAATTGATATTTGCCATTGTCTAAACCCTCGAAGCATATTAGATTTTAAAAGATTTGTACCACAAACAAAGCGATAATCTATATTTGCTATATTTGGTGGTATCGCCTTTCCTATCGGTTGGTGAGTACTTAGGCTTACATATTGTGCCAGCGGAAATATTTGAGATAATTCCCTCATACATGCATCCATTATTATTTCATCACCTAAGTTCAATGTTGCATGCGCAGTATTGAATAGAACGATTCGTTTTCGTTCGGCACTCATCGCATCTTTGTTTTGTACATTCAAACTTTTTTCCCCTTATTTGAATATTTTAGTCGGTAGCAAAAACGCTTTAAATATGAAAATCGTGTTTGCTCTTAGGTCTTTATAGAATAGCGGAATAACAACACTTGAGCTCACTTGTGTAATCACCGCCGTCCAAGCCGCTCCTTCTATGCCACATCTTGGTATTAAATAATAATTGAAAAATATATTCACAATTGCAGACAACACATACAGTTTCAAAAGGTACTTTTGCTTATTCTCACAGATAATCCAAATATTGCGAGCCACACCTAAATACGCAAACGCTGTTGACCATGTAACAATCCTTAACGTAGATGCTGCGGATATGAATTTTTCACCATACAGCAAATCAATTATCTGATACCCAAATATAAAGAAAAAAAACGAAACAAATGCGGACAAATATATTATTATTGAATATAGTTGTGTTAATCTACGATAAAACTGTTCACGGTTCTTTTCATAAAGCAACATAATTGTCGGACGCATAGAGTCAATAATGGCGAGAAGTATAAATGTCCACATCATACTAACATTGGTTGCAGCTGAGTACAAACCTACATCCTGATTTTTTAGTAATTGCTTTATCATAAGCCGATCTATATATCCATATATGGCAATTGCAATACCCGATAACATAAAATGGTAGCTACGCATAAGCAATTGAAGTGCCCGTTTTCCTGAATAAACAAGTGATTGCCCATCATTCTTTCGGTATGCAAAAATCAAAACGATTGCATACACAACGTAATCAATTGATGTAGCAATTGCAAACCATAAGATGTTCTTTTTCAGAATTAAAATCAGTACTTTATATAGAGATACCACAAGGATCGCCATTGTCTTTGCAACAGCCGGAACCTTGGATTGTAATCGCGCTTGAAACCAGTAATCAAATGTATCAAATATTTCAAAAAACAGCCGAAGACTACATAACAAGACAACAAGGATAGTTGTAGGTTCATCCTTGTCAACTACGCTAACAATCGCAAAAATAGTTACTATAGAAAGAACACTAGAAAAAAACCTAAGTACAAGCGTAGTCCCAATAATCTCTCCTTGCTCATTTGGTTTTTCTAATATTTCTTTTACGAGTATTGAATTAATTCCCAATGTGCAAATCGCCGTAAAAAACGCTATATAGGAGTTCGCGTAATTAATGGTTCCATACCGATCCGGTCCTAAATAACGTGCTGTCAACAAGCCGACTACCATAGAAATAAGCATCTGTGCTAATTTCCCAGCAATAATCCAAGATGCGTTTTTTACATTGGCAGAACCAAGGAGAGTTCGCATTTTTAACTTAATTCTATTAAACAATTAAACCCTCCTTTTGTTTTATTTTAGTAAAATGATTCTTGCTCAAGCCTGATTTATTCCCCTCTTTTAAAAATCGGCCGCAAAAATTCTTTAACAAGAATACCCCAACGGCGTATTGGAGTATAACGTAATCTAAGCACAAAACCTTCAATGTAGCGATATCTTTGTACATAAGGGTGCCCCCATCCCAGCACCCTATTAACGACCTTGTAATAGTTCAGATCCTCAACAATAGTATCAGGATGTTTTAATGGAAAGTTCATTGCATGCCTTTTTCCATCATAGACAACACGCAGCCCCTTTGGAGTAAGATGATAGGCTGAAGAATGAACAGATTCATCACTGGCACCAATATTGGAAATAAGGTTGTTGCTTGGCACTACATCAAGCATACCATTTATCATTTTACACGCAAAGTTAATGGTTTCAAAATGTGGTTTTCCAGAATCCCGATGCCTTGTAGCTCGTTGAATGAATTCTTCATATAGTTCAATAGATTCAAACGATTCTTTTAATTTTTCTAACGAATCAGGCTCACTAAGAAAAGCATAATTTTCATCCCATAAATCTGCTACCCGCCGCCATGTCGCCCATCCCCAAATTGATCCTTTCCGAGAAAACAAATAACTTGAATTGGTATTTTTCCATACACCCGCTATGTTCATTCCACATATCTTATATACCTTTTCATTGTCTTTGTATTTTTCAAGAAGCTCCTGACAGAAGTAGAAGAAACTGGGATCCGCAACAATATCATCTTCAATAATAATTCCGCACTCTTCACATTTCAGAAGCCAAGAATGAGCTAAAAAACCCGACGGATCACATCCCACGTTGTTTTCTTGATACCATGTATGTATCTCACAATCCCAATTGATTTCTTCAACAATGGCCCGGCATTGCATAATGCCCTTAATGTCCGACTCATACTTGTCTCTACGAGGCCCATCTTGGTAAAGATAAAGCTTCTTAGGTTGTACTATTTTTACTTGTTCAAAGACCTTTTTAAAAGTACTTGGTCGGTTGAAGAAAACCAACAGTACGGGTACATTAAGCATAGCCTTACTCATGATAATCCTCCATTTTTTCTGTTGATTGTATTGTAGTATAAATTTTTAATAAACTGTCAAAAATGTTCTTTCTGCTGTGCGTTGCCTGTGCCCGTATTCTCGCATTTTGGCCAAACTCCTTCGAAAGCATGTTATCGCAAAATATTTTCATCACATAATAAGCCAACATATACGGCGCATCTGCCTGATAAAGGAAGCCTTCTTTTTTATCCTCCAGCATATCCGGTACTCCTCCAACATAGCTGGAAACGCAGGGCATACCCAGCAGCATGGCCTCCCCTAATGAATTTGGGGAGTTTTCAATGGTGGAGGGGGACACAAACACATGGCTCTTTAAATATCTCTCGCACATTTGTTCCTCGCTTAGCGGGCCGGTAAATATTACGTTGTTCTGAAGGCCGTATTTTTTGATTAGCGAAATCAGGTACTTTCCGTAATAACTTCTTTTTAGCCTTAATTTGAATGGCGCCCCTGAATAGGTAGGGTCCTGCCCGGCAACATAGACGCGCGACTGGGGATAGTATTTGACAATTTCACCCATCGCCTCCAGCATGATATGAAACCCCTTTATTGGGTAAGATGCCTGACTGACAAAAATGCTATTGCGCTCACAATCTTCCAGAGACCACTTTGCCTGATAAAAAGAACGTCGCAAAATTTCACCGCAGTGATGATATGTTGCCTCCGGATTTATCTGCTTTGCGCAGGCTTTGTCCCAATTTGTTCTTCCGATAATATGCTTAACATTGCTAAGTGCAGCTATCTCTGTTTCTCCCCGGGCACGGAACTCCCTCATTCCATGATACACATTCTTACGTCGCAAAGCATCCCGAACAGTATACCCGTGAACCACCCTTTGAGGAAGTTTTAATATATAGTGATCTGCATAAATTGAAACCAAACCCTGTATGCTGATGACAACCTTATCAATTTGTCCTAGAGAATTTGCGGTCTCGGTCATAGTATACGCATGAGCAAACTCCGTCCCCCATATGTGAATAACGTCAGGCTTCTCTCTTGTGAGTATTTCAGAAAACACTTTCTGTTCGCTGTTATTAACAAAACCCTCAAAAATCAGATTGTTCTGCGCACCTCTTTCTTCTTTCTGTGCAGGATAAAGCACAGTTAATCGGTGTTTCTGCTGCAACAAATCCCGTGAAAGTTGATCCAGCCACCCGCCATAGGGTGATGATATTGTTCCCTGTATTTCGGCTATGATGGGCAATTTTACATTGCATAACCAAAGTATATGCATAAAACCTCCTGTGGTTCGTCGGTTGTTTCAAAGCCTACGCTTTTTGTTCTGGCTTGCTTTCACCTGCAACAAAAAAACCTTCATCTTTGATTGAAAATTAGCATCCATTCTTTGCAATAATGCAATTCCATCAAATTTATTTTTCGTATCAATACTTTGGATCGCTTCCGCAACAGCTTCCGGCGATTGGTGAGAATATAAGACGATTGCCTCTCCAACCTCTGAATTCTTTATTGCATCAAAGTCCGCTGATACAATCGCCAGCCCATGCGCTAAATAAACAAGTGTTTTTGAGGGGAAAGACGTTTTGTTATATAACGCGTTTATATCCTGCGTAACAAGTCCAATGCTACAAGAGATTAAAAAGCTTGAAAACTCTTCGCCCGTCAAGAAACCATCATAAGATATGCCAGCTTTTGAGTTTTTTTGAATCACTTTCACATGGGACTTGATCGCTGCAACTTCCTCCTCTGACCCATAACCAAGTATATGAACATGATAATCCTCTGTCAAACATTGCGCAGCATCAGCCGCAATAAACGCTCCTTTTCCTCTCTGCAAAGTCCCAGCATAAACACAGTGAATCTTACCGTCTGTAAACCTTGATATATTATTCTCCTGCGTCTTTACTCTGTAGTCACCATGGCATATTAAGAATGGTGCGTTACTGATGCTCAGTTCATTTGCCAACAGCTTGGTTGGAAAAATGTAGCCATCAGCCCCATATAGCCCTTTGATTTCCTTATCTCGATTTCCCCCCAGTACATCAGCGTAAACTTCTTCCACCTCAAGCACAGCATGTACATTTCGCAAAAAACCAACATGCTTGCTTTTGCTCCGGTATTTGCACAATAGCCTGCTTAACCACCGCGTAGTAGGAGAATGGTATACTATGATCATGTCGCCTTTTTTTACTGACTTATGCAAATAAAAAAATAATTGCCAAGCAATCCAAAGGTAGTTTAAATACTTCTTCAGCTTGCCGCCCCGCCCCAAACTAAAAAAGCTCTTATAGTTTATTCCATACGACAGCGTATAGTGTTCTCCTGCGCTTTTACTTGCGCCTGCGGCTACCGCCAAAGAAATAATCTCAACCGATTCGCCAAGTTTTTCAAGCGTTCTTGCAATATAATCAACCTTTCCTGTTGCAGCCGCAGAATGAATCCTACTTGATGCACCCTTTGAATCAACATAGTAAGAGATATAGTAAATCAAAACGTATACCCTTCCTTATTCTGGTATTATCATTATTTTTTCTTGTCTAATGCCACCTATGTTGGCAAAACTCGCTTAATACATTGAGACAAATATTTTATTGCGCGAAACCAAGGGACAAGGCAGTCGGGCACATGATAACCATAAGTATAATTTCACGCGACAGAAATACGGTGTTTATTACGCCCAAACCAATAAATAAAACACCCATGAGGATAATATTCCCCTGAAGTTTTTCTGGAATTTTCAGCCCCTCTATTAGTTCAGACAATGCATAATGTAGTGTTAAAATAAAAATTATCGCCCCCAGAACACCGCCACCAAGCAAGCCATCAATGATATCCGAATGATGGCTTAGTTTAACCCGAGTATCAGTAAGACTGCCGAAAAACGGAGAATATAAAAACGATTTAATCACTCTGGAATATGCTTTTATTCGAAAATCCAGAGGATTTCCGCCTTCATACATGAAGTCGTCATCTTCAAGCATACTGGCAGCTCTTTCATCTAAATATTTTAAGCCCATTATATCCGCAACCATTCTAATCCCATTATTGATTGGGGTTAGGAAAAGAACAAACATAACAGCTATTACTGGGATAATACATAAAATAACTATCCTTTTCTTAATTGCCTTATTATATCTTCTGATAACCATGAAGAGTAAAAATGACACTAAAAGCACTGCTAAAGAATATAACATCATATACAAGGCGATCATATACTGTGAATATAAGATAATGAACGGGAAAATGAGGACACATATTATGCTAAGCGTTTTTTCTATTTTTCCGTTTGGTATAGAAATACACGACATTCCCAGCAAAACCGGAAATATGAGACATATCATATATATGTAACTATAACCACCAATGTTTCGGCTCCTTAGCATTGCTATCATTTCCGGAAGATGACGGCCGCCGGCAAGCAATCTTGACGCCTTAGGATATATTTGTAATCCTATAAACGTAGTAATCCCTGTACATATAATTATTAGCAGTAATATGCACATGAAAATTTTTAACACGTGCTTATCTGGTTTTTTATAGATTAGATAATACGCAAAAGCAACAGGATACCAAATAATGATACTGTTTGCGCTGTACTGAGCAAAAGAATGTAACTCGCGTTTCCCTATTAACCATAGAAACAATGAAAGAAAGCCACAAGAAAGATACCTCATCAAAATTTTGCGTTGTTGACTTGTCGACAAACTTGAGTCCATTTGCATCAGCACCAAAGAAATACCAATGAATAAGACAATTATTACTGCGCTATTGTATGAAAAAAGGCAAGGCAAAAGCGTCCAGATAAATACCATCAAAGAAATACTAATTATTAGCTTAAGCATCATCCTGTTCTGATTCATTTTCTCTATGACATTAATACTCATTACATTCTCCTAATATTAGTAAACCATTGTTCGTAAACACTCTAAGCTTTAAGAACACTCAAATCTGCTGATGTGATAATGTTCTTATACAATGATAAATATTGAAGATAGTTCCTTTGCGAAGAAATCTTCTTTATATCTACAGATATTTCTTCTTTTTTAGCTACTTTTTCCAGTTCTTTGAGCAACAAACACACATCTCTTTTTTGCAAAACCACCCCACCGGACGGCAAAATGGTTTCCGGACTGCCGCCTGTTGGATAAGTAATCACAGGCGTACCGCACGCCTGGGATTCGATATTTACCAGTCCAAATACTTCTTCATATGTCGGATTCACAAAAACATCCGCCGCTGTATAAATTTCCGCCAATTCCTGAGTATTATTTGTCCGAGTGATAGCAATAATCCTCGGGTCGATTTCCTGCTTTTGTTTTTCCGTTACGCCAACTAAGACAACCTGATAACGGTCATCCAGCGCTTTGGCAATATCCAGCATGTCTTGCAGACCTTTTCGCTCATCCCAGACACTGGCTACACCCAACACGATGATTTTATCATCAAGTTGATGCTTTTTTCTAAAATCGCTTGGCGTTGGTTTGAAAACCTGCACGTCAATCCCATTTGGGATGATCATAGTAGGGTACTTGCCCAAAAAGGATTCTTTTGCCATGTCCGCAAGCCATCGGGAGGGAGAGACAAGGGTCATATTTTTAACAGAAGTAAATAACTCTTTCTTTTTCTGCCAATTATTTTTGGAATTGTCAACGCCCCATGATGATGGGTACTTTTTTATTAACGGACATTGATGGCATCCCTCTCGCCATTTTTCACAATTTATATAACTAAAATATGCACAGTGTCCCGTGAACGCCCAGCAATCGTGCAAAGTCCAGACAATTGGTATGTTCGCTTGGGCCAAATAATCAAATAGTATTTCAATATGAATGTAGTACCCGTGCAAATTGTGCAGATGTATAACGTCCGGCGAATACTCTTTGATCCAGTTGACAAATTTTTTCGTGACGCCTTTTGAGCCGAATCCCGTCCTGTCCAGAGCCCTTGTTTTTAAAACATGGGCATATACATCTCTTTGAGTACCAACTCTTTTTGAAATTGCCTGATATTTTTCCGGAACTGTCTCCCTGCCATAGGCGATAATGCACTGATTTCCCTGCTCACTCAGCATGTCGGCTAAGTCTGTGCAGATACGCCCTGTGCTACGGATACCGGAAACGGAGTTAATCTGTAATACTCTCATATCATTCTCTCCGCTTTCCCATGTCTACTGCAAATGTGTCGTTGATATAGTCATCCATTTTATCCATCAGTCTACTTTTCAGAAAATGCTTTTCGGCATACGCTTTGGCTCGTAGTCCCATGTCGGCTCTCACGTTTTCAGGCAATGACATAAAATCAATAATAGTATTCGCAAGCGCTGGCGCATTGCCCGTTTCACAGCATACCCCGCATGCTGCATCTTCAATAATTTTCTTTGTCTCCCCTTCCGCTGAGGCAATCAGCGGCATCCCGCACGCCATATATGATTGGAGCTTTGCAGGCAAAGTCATTTGATAAAGGGGTTTGTCCGAAAAAGACAGATATGCCGCATCCGCCCCGGCAAGTATAGAAGGAATCTCTTCCGGCGGTTTCTGTCCAAGGAACGTAAAAACATCCTCCACCTGATGTTGACGGATGGCTTCATCAAGTAACGGCTTGCCCCGCCCCTCTCCTACAATAACAAAATGGACATCGTATCCGCCGTCCTTTAAACTGCGGGCAACTTTGGGCAAAAGTTCCAGCCCTTGCGCCGTACCAATGTTGCCCGTAAATGCGATGGTAAAGCGCCTCTCCTGCGACAGAAGCGGTGAAACACTCTCGGATGGCCGGTAAAAATCCTCCGCGTATTGGGGCCAGAAAATCACTTTATCCTGAGCAATTCCTCGCTCCACAACCGCGCACTTAAAGCTGGACGATGTCACAAATATCTTTTGGCAATGATGGTAAATATAATCCGCCATCTTATTGATGGATTTTATAATGAAAGGAGTGGTAATGCCCGTCGCCTCAATGAAGCATTCAGGCCATAAGTCCTGTACGTAAGCCAGGCAAGGAATCCCTCTTCGTTTTGCGAACCATATGGCCGGCAATATCTGCATCATGGGGGATACTTCAAAAGCAAAGACAAGATCCGGTTTTTCCTTCGTAAATAGCCCCCAAAGGTAACCTGATATAACAAAAGAGAAATAGTTCAAAGCCAGCCTGAGGTTTGACTTCCCTCTTGAAATAATCGGGATCCGTAGAATACGAACACCATCCTTGATTTCTTTGCGTTTTTTTAACCAATTATAGCCGGGAAAAAACTTACCCTGGGGATAGTTGGGAATACCGGTTAACACCGTCACATCATATCCCCGCTTCACCCATTCCGCGCACATATCATTGATGCGAAAGAGTTCCGGGTAATAGTATTGTGAAACAATCAGCAGTTTCTTTTGATCATGCACCTTTGGCACTACTGCCCTTCAACCCCTTCAGTCAGCCTAATGCTTTCTTCAAAGGAATAGGGCAAACCATTGGGTTCCTCCCGTGTATATGTGAGGTTTCCGAACACTTTATCCACAACCGGCACTTTTCCAGACAGCAGACGAATAAAAGGATTAAAGAACCGCGTGAAAATCATTTTCTTGCCATGGACATGGGCAATCTCTTTCACCATATCGCTGGTGCAGACATACTCATTGTTCTGCGGAAATAATACGCCAGTTGTTTTTTTGTCGATTACGTTTTTTATAAAAGCCGCCAGATTGCCAATATAAATCATGGAGCGTTGATTCTGAATATAGGGAAATACAGGAAGTTTTTTAGCCACGTTTGACAGGGAGAGATAATTGCCTTTGCACCCTGCACCGTACACCATAGGAGGACGAAGCACTGTAACCACAAAGCTATCTTCCTGTAATGACTGAAGGCTAATGTCGGCTTGAAGCTTACTGTCTCCATACGGGTTAACAGGGCTGGGTAAAGTTGCTGCGTCAATCTCTTTTTTTAGACCAATTTTTGAACTTTTTCCATATACGCTCATGCTGCTCATATAAATGAAATGGCTGACCGAATCCTTTTTCGCCTTGGCAGCCGTTTCAATCGTCAGGTCTTTGTTGATGGCATAGTATTGCTTATAGCGTTCTTTGTCAACCTGCCCTGTATCCTGATGCGCGATGCCTGCCACATGAAACACAACATCATAGCCGGAGAAACTCTTTGTCCGCCATGCGCCGTCCACCATATCAATGGTGTCCACATGATACTCATCAGGCCAATTTGATAAGTATTCTTCGACCGAAGAACCGATATAACTATTCGCGCCCGTAATAAGAATTGATTTCTTACTCGTTGACAAAGATATATCCCACCACTTTTCCTAAAGACACCTCTACCCGTTCAATTTCCTGGTTAAGGCTATGAATCGTAGATTTTTTCTTTTTAGCAACCAAAACAACGTCAGGATGCTGATTCAGCATATCTATTGTTTTTTCTGTGGTAAATACATTGTCTCCCGCTATAAAGGCTATCCCTTTATCAGCTCCGGTCTGATTTAGCTCCGAAGCTAAAGAATCCAACTCCTTTAAGGAAACCTTGTTGCCAAGCAATAAGAAGTGTTGATTCTCTGCATCTCTTCTTTTTAAGTTAGCGCAAATAAATCTATACTGTTCATTTTCTTCTTGCTGATTTTTCTTTCCGACATTTCCTAAATATCGGATATTCAATTGCCGTAAAACTTGCTTGTCATGCAGAACAGGTAGTCCGAAAAGATAAAGTATGACCAATAAAACAATCGAGATTGATGCCCCGGCAAAAGCACCAATTATTAACTTTTGTTTGTCTATGTTTGAGGTTGGGTTTGTCTGCGGTTGAGTTGGTTTAGAAGGCTTAACAGGCTTTTTTTCTTTAGTATAACGCTCGTAACTATCTTTGCTCTGGGCTTCTTGCCCGGACAATCTTTGATAATCATCATAATATCTGGCAAAGTTTCTAACCCGCTCATACTTGACCATATCAAATTCTAAGTCCGAAACGTTAGCATATCCAGAGTTTAACTTTTGGATCTTTTTATTTATTCCTAACTTAAGTAGATACTTTTCAATATGTTGAAAGATTGCATCAACAATTGATTGCGGATTTACATTGCTGTCCTCCACCGCATAGCATTGTATTGTCATGATACTTACACTAACCTGTTTCGCCTGTATTATTTCCCGTAAGTTACTTTCTTCAATCCCTTCAGGATAATTATCACCCAGAGCTTCCACTAACGACATATTATCTATAACTTCTATCAATAAAGGAACTAATTCATCCTTTAAAGTCGCCATATCGTCTTCAGGCACAACAGATAGTTGTATAAACGCCTTTTGAGCATTATAAGGATCAATCCGCATCAACAAACTATCTTGAAAGTACTGTAAAAATTCTCCACGGGTTTTTTTAAAGGGTGCCGCACTTTCACGCCACATCTCGTATGTTTCTTTTAAGGTTTCCGTTTGAGTTTGATATTCTTCCAAGTCTTCTTCATATTTAGCTAACTGTTCTTTGTATGGTACAACTTCTTCAGCAGTTTGCGGCTGATTCGTTTGTATAACATATGTTGCGCCCATCCCCACCACAGCGCATAACACAACAACCCACCAGCGCTGGAAAACAGCCCGCATTAAATCCACAAGAGAAACCTCGATCTTTTTCACTCGACACACTCCTTACAACAAAGAACTTTACATACCAAAACTATCATTAAATGCCCCTCAAACACTTTGCTATAGGCACGAAAGTACTATATCAGATTACCCTCTCTTTGTCACGTTCGGCGCGTCTCAATATAGTCAATTAAAAAACACCAGCAAGTCGGCACAAATAATTCTGTTATTGCAATCCTTTTCCCATCACTTTTTACACAACCGTGCTATAATCCTTCACAGGACTTTGTAACCCTATGAAGGAGGAATTGGATGAAACTGGAAATTAAGGATATCCGCAAAAGCTTTGGCGAAAGGGAGATACTGCATGGTATTTCCTTTGAGGTGGTCAGCGGCAAGGCCATGGGCTTTTTGGGGCGCAACGGCGCGGGCAAAAGCACCACCATCCGGTGTCTGATGGACGTGTTCCACCAGGATTCGGGCAGCTTTCTGATGGATGGAAAACCCTTTAAGACGGGGGACTACCGCATTGGCTATCTGCCTGAGGAGCGGGGCATGTACAGCAAAAACAAAGTGCTGGACCAGCTGGTGTACTTTGCCATGCTGCGCGGGGCGGACAAAAAGGCCGCCGAAAAATCCGCCATGGAGTGGATTAACTTTTTTGATTTGGGCGCCTATGCCAAGCGCCCCCTGGAACACCTGAGCAAGGGCAACCAGCAGAAGATACAGATTGCCCAGGCGTTCCTCAACGACCCCGATGTGCTGATACTGGACGAGCCCTTCAGCGGGCTGGATCCCGTCAACGCCCAGGTGTTCAAAGACGCCATCGCCGACTTTGTTAAAAAGGGCAAGCTGGTCATCTTCTCCAGCCACCAGATGAGCTATGTGGAGGAGGTTTGCGACGACATCACCTTAATCCACGATGGCCGCATCATGCTGACGGGGGATTTGGACAGCATCAAGCGTGCCCGGGGCGAAAACAAACTGCTGCTTCAGGTAGACGGCATGGCCGATGAGGACGTCATCAAAGCCGTCGGCGCGCAGTTCCCCGGCGTACAGGGTGCTCCTCACCCCGCGGGCGAGGGTATCATTCTGGACACCAAGGGAGCATGCACCCAGCAGGAGATGCTGAAATTCCTTTCCGCCACCGACTGGGTGATTGCACGCTTTGGGCTGTACGAACCCAGCCTCAACGATATTTTTGTATCCACCGTAGGAGGTGACAAGGCATGAGAAACTTCAAAATCGTTTTCGGCTACGAGTTAAAAAACCAACTGGGTAAAAAAAGCGTTATTGTCACCACCGTTCTGATTATGTTGTTTGTGTTTGCCCTGTTCAACATTCCCCGCCTGATAGCGCTTTTTTCCGGCGGTGCCGATGAAGCGCCCCAGCAGGACACCACGTTAACCCAGGATGTGGGTTATCTCTTTACCGATCCCGCCCTTGAATCAAAGATTAGCAGCGTCCTTAACCTTGGCGAAGACAACCTCTACACCTCCCGGGACAGCCTCATTCAGGACGTGCAGGGTAAAAAGCTGGAGGTAGGCTTTGTCGTCAACTCCTTGACGGACTTTGAGTCCCTCTGGCAGGATAAGGACATGGAATCCAACCAGGGCGCTGTCCTTAGCGAAACGCTTAAAACCCTGTTCGTCTCGGACAAGCTGTCCGAAATGAACCTCACCATGGCGGATATTGACAAGCTGCAAAACACCCAAATAACGGAAAAAGAAACCATCATGGGCAAAAACAGCACCAACAACGTGATGCTGGCCTTCGGTATGCTGTTTATCGTCTATATGTTTGTGTTGCTGTACGGTCAGGTAACCAGCACCATCATCGCCCGGGAAAAAGACTCCAAGACGATGGAGCTGCTGATCACCTCCTGCAAGCCTTCCGCTCTGATTCTGGGCAAGGTAGCGGCCAGCGCCGTGGCTTCCCTGGTGCAAATTATCTGCATTGTCTTAGCTGCCCTGGTTGGCTTCCACCTGAACAAACACCTTTTGCCGCCCACCCTGATTATGATGCTCTCGGGTACCCTGACCCGCAGCTACATTCTCACCTACATTTTCTATTCGGGCATCGGCTACATTATGTACCTGTTCCTGTACGCCGCCCTGGGCTCCACCGTCAGCAAGGTGGAGGATGTCGGCAGCGCCACCGGCTTTGTTCAGTTCATCTTCATCGCCGGATACATCGCCGCTTCCTTTGTGATGAATATGCCTTCCTCCAGCCTGGCCCTCATTACCAGCTTCATTCCCTTCACCAGCCTGATGGTGATGCCCCTGCGCTCTGCCCTGGTTACCGTGCCCTTCTGGCAGCACCTGGTGTCCGGCTCGCTGCTGCTGCTGACCACCGTTTTCCTCGCCTTCCTCAGCATCAAAATCTACCGTTGGGGCACCCTCAACTACGGCAACAAAACCGGCTTCTTCCATGCCATCAAGATGGCGCTGAAAAGCAGCAAATAAAAAAAGGGGACGCTGGGGCTTCCGCCCCAGACCCCGACAAGGGACGAAAGTCCCTTGACCCATTCAAAAAGGGCCGCATGGCCCTTTTACATATTTGCCTCTCAGTGTACTAACCACCCAGCATCAATAGACAATCTCTCACTTTACTTACACCTAAAGATTTTTTCAAGCTATTAAAGGCAGTAATTTCTCATGTCTAATCAAAAATAGCACGTCACCTGCAAAAATCTTAGAATTGTTTGCTTATTATGTTTCGAGTCATCATATTATACCTCTCGGTCTTAATCCCCACTCATATAGATCTCTAATGAGTTGTTCTGTTCTTTTATTTGCTCCTTCTTGATTCAAATGAAGATGAGTGTTGTAAAAATAATCATACGGTAAAAAATAATCAGTAAAGTCCGAAATTATATCACACTCCAAGGATTCTTCTAACCTTCCTTGAAATTCTTTGAACGCCGCAACCGGTGGTGTGTATTCACCGAATGCTATAGGGTATCCGGCAACAAGCATGGTCCCGCCACGTTTTGATATGTACTTGTTTAACTCATTTAGCCTATTTGTACATGATTCATTTATCTTTGGCACCTTAACTGAGTCTTCTGTAAAGGAAAACTTCCCCTGCTTAGGTCTGGCAATAATATCTCCATATTTGTTGAACGCATCCCTTCGATATGGGGTGTCAGTAGAAAGTTCATTACTATTAGAAAAAAACAACATCATTGATTTAAATGCATATTTAGGATAAGCTTTCAGCATTCCATATATGTTTTTATGATCAATTAGGGACCATAAATCCGTATGATACTCTATTGTCACCCAAGCCAAACTTGGATCTGGAATCATGCCGTCATCTGAATAATCATTATGACATACAACAACAACATCCCCTTCTCCAATGTCAATTTTAGCAATTCTTTCATGAAAAGCATTACCTAGACCTCCATGAAGACCGAGATCTACAGTCGGTATACCAAACTCTTTTTCTATCAAAAAGGAGTTAATACCAAAGTTAACATTAGAATTACCAACCAAAACAATTTTCGGGCTTCCTATTGACTTTAACCTATTTATCTTGTCAATAATTGATGCTTGGTATCCATCACGATAATTGTTTCCAACAACATAATAATTAAAACCGGCAAAAATTAATAAAGATAATACAAGTATTAAAAAAAACACAAATAACCTTTTCACAAACTTCTGCATGTGATCCTCCAGCTAAAATTGAAAGTAAATAAACTCATTCCCGCTAGAAACAGGGGAAAGCAAGATTATTATCCATACTACAGCTATATATAGGAACCAGCGAAAGAATAAAGGTAATGTGTCAATTCTTGGAAAGATCTTTCTATCAAAAGAATAAAAATCCCCTACAAAGAGCATTACCAAACTACATGCTATAATTAATAAATCTTGTTTGCCAATGCCCAAGTCTATTATCCCAGATGACAAAAATTTTATTGGTGTTCTTGCTCCATGCAACAAATGAGTAACAACATACAGAGAATCATTTATTGTTTCAGCACGAAAAAAAATCCACGTAAAACTACAAAAACAAAATGTTATTATAACGCTAATAACCCATTTAACACTGTATCTCTTGCTTTTGGTTTTTTTTCTGAAAAACGATTCAATAATTTGCGCAAAGCCATGGACCCCTCCCCAAATAACATATGTCCAATTAGCACCGTGCCAAAGACCGCTAATTAGGAAAGTAAGCATAATATTAACTTTATTTCTTATAAGCCCTACTCGGTTCCCGCCCAAAGGAATATATAAATAGTCCCGAAACCAGGTTGACAAAGAAATGTGCCAACGTCCCCAAAATTCTTTAATGCTTGAGGAAAGATATGGGCTATCAAAATTTCTCATCAAATCAATCCCAAATAATTTTGCCGTTCCTAAAGCAATGTCTGAATAACCCGAAAAATCACAATATATTTGAAAAGCAAAAAAGGCTGTTGCTAATATTAGAGAAAAGCCATGGTATGCCGACACATTATTATAAACTTTATCTACATATATAGCTAATGTATCAGCAATGACTATTTTTTTAACAAATCCCCACAACATTATCCTAAGCCCATACACAGCTTTGCAATAATCAAATTCATGGTTCCCTAATATCTGTGGCAAAAGATTTGACGCTCTTTCTATTGGTCCCGCAACCAACTGTGGAAAAAACGATATATATGTTGCATATTTGCCTAGATGGCGCTCAGCAATCATCTCACCTTTATAGACATCAATGACATAGCTCAATGTCTGAAATGTATAGAAGGATATGCCCACAGGCAATATGACTTTTAATGTTACAGGATTTAATTTTATTGAGAACCAGCCAAAGAATACGGATAAACTATTAAATGCAAAGTTAAAATACTTGAAGAAAAATAATATTCCAAAACAGACTATCAGAGTTACAATAAGAAACACTCTTCGCATTGTGCGTTTATGTGCTTTTTCAATCTGTATAGCTGCAATATAAGAAACAACTGTTGTAATCATTATTAATACAACATATTTCATATTCCAACCCATATAAAAATAATAACTTGAAATCAGTAGTACAACCCATCTGTATTTTTGAGGAACTATCCAATATAATACAAACACAATTGGCAAAAAAACGAGGTATTTTGCAGAATTAAATAACAATGTTCTGACCTCCAGTTCATCAAGCCTTTCAAAATATGCACTGCTATTTATAGCACGTTTAAAGGATTAAAACAACTTAACTAAACAAAATATCCCCTTGACACATTCCTTACATCATGAAATTTTATATCTTTCAAATATTAAAAGGCACAGGAACGAACAATTCATCCCAATTTACACTTTTTACCATGTTGTAGACCGCATGTTTAAACTTAATCTGTTTGAGTAAGCCAAAAAACTGTCCACAACGTAAGAATACAAAAAGACCAAACATCAAAATATTCAAGGGAACACATTAGTTTTCGTTTATTTAGCACACGTTATTTGTTACTAACCTTTACCAACTAAAACAGTTTAGTAATTCGTATAATAAGGCACGTAACAATCTCCATGAAAAAGAAAGCATATTTCGGTAAAAATCCGCTTACCCGAAAGGCAGTTCCTTGTGCATAAAGTACGTCACCATCTTATGCCACCACGGCCAGTCGTGGTCCACATCATGGCCCCAGAAGTCTACCCGGTGGGGAAGCTGTTTGTCCATAAACAGGTGGTTGATTTCGTGGTTGGAGGGCAGCAGGGTTTCCTCCCAGCGGCCCTGGCCGATGCAGATGTGCAGGCGAACGCGGCGGTACAAGTCCATGTAGGCATGGTCGCCCGGCATATTGCGCAGG
>CAZCBC010000006.1:0-2883 GCA_964496775.1 uncultured Oscillospiraceae bacterium | reverse complement strand
AGTTGTCATACACCAAGTTGTCCATATAGTCGCCAAAGAACAGGTTGGCGTTGTAGAACCCGCTCAGGGCAATGGCGGCATCAAACAAATCCGGCCTGCGCAGCAGCGTCAGCGCAGCATGCATGCCGCCCATGCTGGTGCCCAGCGTCATCAGCGGGGCGTCCGACCAGGCGCGGTCATAGATATAGGGCACCAACTCGGTGGTAATGTAGTGGAAATACTTTTCCTGCATCTCGATGCTCTGGCGGGGATGGTGGAGGGCGGAGGACCAGGATTCCAGGTCGATGCTGTCCACACAGAACAGCCGCAGGCGGCCGCTGTCTATCCAGGGCGCCAGGGTATCAACCATTCCAAAGCCTTCAAAATCCCCATGTTTGCCATCCTGGCAGGGGAATACTACGCAATTTTTGCCTCCATGCCCGTAGATGGACAGGGGCATGTCCCGGTTCAGTTCTTTGCTGAAAAAAGATGTCGTCTCTTTGTGCATGAAAATCCTCGCTTAAGTTTATTTTTCGACTTGCTCGGTAACAAACTGAACGAAGCCGTCCAGCTCTTCCATTGTTTTCACCTTGGCCAGATATACCGTATTGCCCATGACCCTTGCTTCCACGTCGGGCATGCGGGTGCACAGCGCCAGGCGGTCGCGGTAGGTTTCCATGATTTCGTCATGGGTGCGCTTGTAATGGTAATCGTCATGCCGGCTGGCGGAAATGCAGTAGCTACTGGGCCCCTGGGAAACATAGTCCGACTTGTCAAAGGCAATCATATCCGCCCAAATTTGGAACACATCCACGCTGCGGGCATAGTTGTACATGTCGGGCGAAAAGCCCCCCGCCGGACGCATATTCACTTCCAGCGCCACATACTCCCCCTTGTTGGCAAGGCCGGGATGATCCCTGTGCAGGCGGAAAAACTCCAGGTGCACAAAGCGGCTCGTGATATTGAACGCCTTGACAACGCTGAGGCCCATGGGCTTTAATTCAGCGATGGGTTCGGGGCAGGAGTAGAATACGCAGTCCACCCCATCGTTGACCATGGTCATGATGGATACAGGGCATTCCAGAGAAATGTCGAAGATCGCCTCGCCCTTGGAGTTAATGATGGCGTCGTAGGTAACCACCTCGCCGTCCAGGTACTCCTCCATCAGGTAGATGTCGTCGTCCTTTTTGGCATACCAGCTCTTTACATCCTCAGGCGTTTTCAACTGATAGGTCTTGGCAGCGCCCACACCCTTGTCGGGCTTGACAATCAAAGGATAGCCGACCTTCTCCCCAAACGCAAGGGCATCCTCCAAAGTCTCCACAATTTCACTGCGGGCA
Organism: uncultured Oscillospiraceae bacterium; assembly: GCA_964496775.1. Taxonomy (GTDB): domain Bacteria; phylum Bacillota; class Clostridia; order Christensenellales; family Aristaeellaceae; genus DTU024. The sequence continues at coordinate 1,564 of CAZCBC010000006.1, read as the reverse complement.
CAGGGAACCCCTGCCTTGGTAAAGTAGCGCTTCATCAGGGATTTGCTCTTTACCGGCTCGATGTTGTTTAGGCGAAAGCCGTTGGGAATGTTGAAGTCGGTGCGCAGCCGGGCGTCCTTTTCCAGCCAGTATTCGTTATTGGACTCTAAAAAATCAATCTTGCCGTACTTGAAGGTAAAAAAGGCCACGGCGCGCAGCATCTCATCGTAGTTTTCCAGGTTGTTCACCTTGTAGTATTCCGTCAGGGCTTCCCTGACGGTCTGGTTCAGGTTCTCGTACCTTTCCTGGCCGATGCCCAGCACCGTAACACCGTTGCGCTTGAGCCTGTCGCAAAACTGCCAGTTGGACCGGGGAAATTCCGGGGAGATATAAATAAAATTCATGGTCATCCTCCTTCGCGTCATTTCAAAGAAAAGCGCTTTTATTCAGTATAGCGGAGAAGGGGTTCTTTGCAAGGAAAAAAGATTGCTTTTGAGGAATAAATAGCTGTATTTTATCTGTTCATGGGTTCATGTTTGCCTTGGGTAAGGCTTCATCCTATTTTTCATTGTTAAAGCTTGCCGCATCAACTATAATTTGTGTATCGCCCAACTCTGGCACAAAAGTCCACAGGGTTAGCGGTACCAAGGACAGCCTGCAAACGCTGCCGGACATGGAGTAAGGAATGAAACAACAAACGCTTTCCCTTGGCGGCATCCCCGCCCTGCTATGGGGCGGACCTTCTAAAAAAGTTCTTCTTGCCATCCACGGCCAGGGCGGCAACAAGGAAGAAGCCAGCCTGATAAGCAGCATCGCCTGCCCCAAAGGCTGGCAGGTGCTCAGCATCGACCTGCCGGAGCATGGCGGGTGCCAACAGCCCCCTGCCTTTCTGCCCTGGCACTGCGTGCCGGAAATCCGGAGGGCGGCGGAATACGCGCAGGCGCACTGGGATACATTGTCCCTCAGCTTCGGAACGCCCCCCTTGCCCAGTGTTTCTTTGTGTCCCCCGTATTGGATATGGAAGCCCTGATTCTTTCCATGATGGACAGCGCCCAGGTAACGGAGGAACGGCTCCAAACGGAAAAGGAAATCGCCACGGCGCAGGGCGTCCTGTCATGGGAATACCTTCAATATGTCAGGGCGCACACCGTAAAATCCTGGCCGCACGCCACCCGCATCCTGTACGCCGAAAAGGACCATCTGGTGCCCCGCGCCTCCATGGAAGCCTTCGCAGCCCGCCACCATTGTTCCCTCACCTGCATGCCGGGGGGCGAACACTGGTTTCACACCCCGGAGCAGCTAAAGTTCCTGTCCGATTGGTACCAGGAGAACCTGGAAGAATAAACTGTTACACAAACACCCCCGCTAGTTTCCAGCGGGGGCGTTGTTCAGTTTTTGCCTTCGTTTTACTTAAATTAGCGGCTCTCCCGTCATCTCCTTGGGGATGGGAATGTTCATGGCCTTCAGCATGGTGGGGGCAATGTCGCACAGGCGGCCGCCCTCCCGCAAGGTCTTGCCCACAAACTCCTCGCCGCAGGCGATAAAGGGCACGGGGTTGGTGGTATGGGCGGTGAAGGGCTCGCCC
>CAZCBC010000005.1:20298-37970 GCA_964496775.1 uncultured Oscillospiraceae bacterium | reverse complement strand
GTAGCGCCCAGGCTTAAATTCTTGCGCTGAATGTCGTCATAGTTGTTCAGGGTGGCCTTGCGCACGGTGACACCGCTGAAATCCACCGGCTGAACGTGGCCCAGGGGAGTAATCTTGCCGGTGCGCCCCACTTCCCAGGTAACTTTTTCTAGGGTGGTGGTGGTTTCCTCCGCCTCGTACTTGTAGGCAATGGCCCACCGGGGAAATTTATCGGTATAGCCGAAGGCTTCCCGGGTTTGGTTGTCGGTTACCTTGATGACAGCGCCATCCGTCATATAGTCAAGGGCATGGCGGTCCGTTTCCACCTGCCGGATGGCCGCAAGGATGTCCTCCCGCTTTGCGCTTTCCAGATAAAAGGGGCTGATGGGAAAACCGTTTTCTTTCAGGAAATTCAGCATGCCCTTCTGGTCCTGATAAGGCGGGTTCTGAATGGTATTGACGCCGTAAAAGTACGCCGAAAGCTTGCGGGCCGCCGTTACCTTAGGGTCCAGGTTGCGCAGGGCGCCGGCGGCTGCGTTGCGGGCATTTTTTAGCTTTTCCTCCGCCGTTTCGTTATACTTTTTCAGCTGCGACAAACGCATGATCACTTCGCCGTCCACCTCCACCTCGCCCTGGTAGGGGATGCTGAGGGGAACGTCCTGTATGGTGGTGGCCTGGGGCAGCACCGCTTCGCCCACGATGCCGTTGCCACGGGTAGCAGCCTCCACCAAAAGACCTTCCCGATAGGTTAAGCAAAGCCGCAGGCCGTCCAGCTTATACTCCACCCCATAGCGCAGGGGTTATCCGCCTTTTGCCTGAGGCCCTCCATGCGGTCGAACCACTGATTCAGTTCCTCCGGGGACTGGGCTTTATCCATGCTCCACAGACGGTTCAGATGCCTGTGCTGGCGAAAGGCGGCTAACGGCTCGCCTCCCACCCTGCGGGTAGGCGAGTCGGGCAGGCGGATGCCCGTTTCCTTTTCCATCTTGACCAATTGATCGTACAGTTGATCCCACTCGTGGTCGGAAATAATGGGGTTATCCAGCACATAGTAAGCGTGGGCCGTCTCGTTGAGACGGTCCACTAAAATTTGCATGGCAGATTGTTGCATGTTGATACCTACCCTATTTTCGCAATGGGCGCGATGCTTAAGGCAAAGTGCTTTTCACCATAGGCAGTAAAGGAGATGGTGATGCGGGCATCGCTGCCCTTGCCTTCAACGCGCAGTACGGTGCCCTCGCCAAACTTTTTGTGCAGCACCCGGTCGCCCTTCTCAAACACCTGGGGAGGCGCTTGCTTCTGGCGGGCGGCAGAGGACACAAAGCCCTTGGTAATACCGGGAATATCCTTCAGTTTTTGTCCGATGCCGGGAGCGCCGAAGCTAATCTTGGGCGGCTGAGGTGTGGGCCGTTGGTAAATTTCCCGCGGCTCTTCCTCTTCGCCAAAGTGCTTGCGCATGGCCTTGCCCCATACGTCAGTCATCAGGCTCTTGGGCATCTCCTTCAGGAAGCGGCTGCGCTCGCCATAGGACGCCTGGTTAAACAGCATCCTGCGCTTGGCCAGGGACAGATGCAGGTAGCGGCGCGCGCGGGTCATGCCTACATAGCACAGCCTGCGCTCCTCCTCCAGCCTATCTTCATTCTGCATGGAACGGTGGGAGGGGAACAAGCCCTCCTCCAGCCCCGTGATAAATACCACGTCATACTCCAGTCCCTTGGCGGAGTGCATGGTCATCAGAGTGACATACTGCTGCACATCCCCCTGCATATCCAAATCCGTCACCAGGGCCACATTTTCCAGGAAAGCCTCCAGCGTCTTGTCCTCCGACTGGTTTTGGAATTCCTGCACGGCACCCAAAAACTCCATCAAGTTGTCGTGCTTGGTCATCAGTTCCTCGTCGTTGGTGTTTTCGTACTGGGCAAGCAGCCCGGTTTCCTTCAACATCAACTCCACAAACTCGACCAGGGGCAGGCTTTCCTTCATCACCAGCAGGCGGTTGATTAACTCGCTAAATGCCGTCACGCACTTGCGGGGACGGGAGGACAAAGTTTCGGGCATGTCGGTTAAAACAATATACAGCGGCACGTCCTTTTTAAGGGCGTCTTCCTCCAGCAGGGCCACGGTAGCATCGCCTATGCTGCGCTTGGGTACATTGATGATGCGCTTTAAGGACACATCGTCCTGAGGATTAATCAAAAGACGCAGGTACGCCAAAGCATCCCTGATTTCCTTGCGGTCGTAGAAGCGGGTGCCGCCAAACACCCGGTAGGGAATGCCGGCGCGCATCAGCATTTCTTCCAGCACGCGGCTCTGGGCGTGCATGCGGTATAGCACCGCCATCTCGGAATAGGGCACCTTTTCCAGCTTATGCAGCCGCCTGATGCGTTCGCACACCCAGGCACCTTCCTCCTGCTCGTCCCCCGCTTCATAGAAACGGATGGGTTCGCCCTCGCCGATATCGGTCCACAGCTTTTTCTCCATGCGGCCGGTGTTGTTGGCAATCAGCTGGTTGGAAGCATCCAGGATGGTAGAGGTGGAACGGTAGTTCTGCTCCAGCTTCACTACCTTGGCGTCGGGAAAGTCCTTCTGGAACTCGAGAATATTGCGGATATCCGCCCCGCGCCAACCGTAGATGGATTGATCGTCATCCCCCACCACGCACAGGTTGCGGCTTTCTTCGGTAAGCAGGCGCACCAGGGAATACTGGGCAAAGTTGGTATCCTGATACTCGTCCACATGGACATACTGGAAACGCTGCCGGTAGTGGTCTAAAACAGGGGGATGGTCCACAAACAATTGCAAAGTATGAGAAATCAAATCGTCAAAATCCAGGGCATTGGCTTTGCGCAACCGCTGGTCGTAAAGGGCAAAGATATCATGAATTTTTTGCGCACGGAAGTCTTTTGCCGACTCCTTAAACCATTCGTCCGCGTTCAGCAGACGGTTTTTAGCGTCGGAAATGATGCTGCGCATTTCCCTGTGGGTAAGCAGCTTATCATCAATATCCAGCTGCTTGTAGACATCCTTAAGGACGCGCATCTGGTCGTCATCGTCGTAGATGACGAAGGAGCGCTGATACCCTAATTTTTCAATATCGCGCCGCAAAATACGCACACAAACAGAGTGGAAGGTACCGATCCAGGCCTGCTGGGCCTTATCCCCTACCAGATCCTCCACCCTGCTCAGCATTTCCCGGGCAGCCTTGTTGGTAAATGTCAAGGCCAGAATGTTATAAGGCGAAACGCCCCGCTCCATCAGGTGGGCGATGCGGAATGTCATTGTGCGGGTCTTACCGCTGCCGGCGCCGGCAATGATAAGCAGGGGACCAGTAAGGTTCTCCACCGCTTTGCGCTGCATGGGATTGAGGTTACTAAAATCCATATCTGCTCCTTTTACGGTTGTTTTCTTACCAATTATACCATAATTTGCCACAAAGTTAAAGGAGAGGACTTCCATAAGCGCCGGTCATAAAAGCAAAAAACCTAAACCGCTTATTCCCCTTCCTTTAGGTTAACAGGCAAGTCTGTGTCGGCGAAGGGGTTGTCCTCCAGGTATGTGCTGAGGGATATTACCTTTTCTTCCCGGTCGCCTTCCTGCCTGCTGGCTGAAACATTTAGCACAGTGGGCGGATTGCGGGACAAGTCGATTTGCGCTGTTTGCCTTGGCGTGGTCAGGGCGTACACGCCGGTGTGCCGGGTGTACATGCGCCGGGCATAGTCGGAAGCGATTTCGCCGCGGCTGCCAAAGTGCATGGGAAAAAAGATGCGGGGTTTTAGCGTCATAATGATATGGTTAGCTCCCGCGTCGTAAACGCCGCCCTGATTGGGGTCCAGCGGGAACATGCACACGTCCAGCGGCTCCCTTGGGATGCGTTTCACCGTATCATAAAACTCCTGCTCGGCACGGGCAATCTCCTGCGGGGTGCTTTCTTCCCGCCAGTGCCACAAATTCAGGTCTCCCGCATGGAACACGCTGACGCCATGGGTTTTTACCAGGAAGGAAACCCCCTCCGCTGTGGAGCCGCACACCTGTATGGCAGCATCGGCAACGGAAAAAGCGTCCCCCTCTTTAACAAAGCGCACATTACTCTTGTCCGGCACCTTGTCCCGGGCATCGGAAGATACAATATAGGTTAGCGGATAGGATGGTTTCCAAGTAAACACAACCTGATCCAGATGCACTGCCGAGGCGTTGGGAACAAACACCAGAATATTATTAAAGCCGCTGAAATCCTGCGCAGTAATGCGGACAGCGTTGTCTTTTTCGCCGTCAGGCTCATGATAACTGAATATCAACAGCGTTTTGCCTACCGCCACCGCGAAGGTTGACTGATAAAAATATGTAACGGTGATGAAACCGGTCATTTTCTTCTCCTTTCAGCGGAATGCTTCCTTCAGTATCCGGCCTTCGCAAGGCGGGAAGTACAGCCCCGCCGCTTCCGCCAGGGTGGGCGCAATATCCACCACATGGGCATTAGACAAGCGGGCGTTTTGCTGAAACATAGGCCCGGACAGCCACAGCAGCGTACGGGCGCCGGGATGATGCAGGCCAAAACCATGGGTAGCCTTGTGGGGCTGAATGTCGTCGCTTTCCAGAATTTCCACTCCGGGCATCGCCTCCACCGCCAGCAGCACATCCTTGGGCGCACGAAGCTCCCGCAATTCTTCCCTGCTGTATACATGGGACAGGCGGTACTCTTCCTTGTGGTCGCTTAGGTACTGATAAAGCCTGGCGACCTCAGCCCTGTCGCAGCGGATGTAGGCGCCAAACCCCAGGGAATGGGCACGGCAGGGCACGCTGTTTTCTTCAAACAGGGCGTTGAGGTTCACACTCTCCTTCACATCATCCTGGCCATGGTCGCTGACCACGGCAACGATGGTGTCCTTTAAGGCGTCCCGGTACTCCAGCGCCTGGAGGATGCGCCCCACCAGCTGATCCAACCGCACCAAGGAGGCCCGCGCCTCGGGGCTGTTGACGCCATGGGCATGGCGCATGGCGTCGCAGTCTACCAGATGGATAGCCAGCAAGTCCGGCATGTTTTGCTGCATGCGCCTTTTGGAAGGCCGCACCTCCCGATTTTTAAACTCAGGAGACTCTGGAGCGTATTGACGGTATATCAGCTGCTCTGCCAGCAGCGTCGCATACCTATCCAGATAGGGCTGCTTGGTGGAAACCCGCTGTTTGCCAAACTTCAGCTCATTTTTTATCAGCCATGCCGCGCTTCCGTATTTTAACACCTTGAGCACCTGATTTTCCCAAGGCAGCGCCAGCACCTCGGGAAAGTTATACTTAATTCCCCGGCTTCGGCCTGTAACCGGCCACAGCAGCGCGGCCACTTCCCGCCCCGCCCGATAGGCAGCGCTAAACAGGGTAGGCACCTGAATGTCCTTTTCCTCCCAGTACCAGGGGCGCAGGCCCGGCACATCGCCGGGGGTGTAAAGCTCATTGTGGCCGACGCCATGGGTATCGGGGTAGCAGCCGGTTATGATGCTGGTATGGATGGGGTAGGTGATCGTAGGGTACACCGTCTGTACATTTTCGCAGAAAACGCCGGACTCCGCCAGCCTTTTCAGGTTGGGCAAAGTTAGCAAAGTTTCCGCGTCCTGCCCGGAACAGGCATCCAGGCTGATCAGCACAAGGCGCATACATATCTTTCCTTACAAGTTTATTCTGTTCTTTGAGTAGCAACAGAATGATAATAGAATATTCATGTCCGCCTCATAAAGAGGCGGACTAAATTCTAACTGCAGCTTGGCAATCAGCCGTTGATCATGCGGTTTTTCAGTTCCTTTTCCATTTCGTACAGCGTCTTTTCCGCCGCGATGCGCTTCTGACGGCCTTCCGCCTGAATCTTAACCACTTCGTTCATTGTATCGATAAGGGACTGGTTGGTCTGCACCAGGGTTTCGATATCCACAATGCTGCGCTCGGATTCCTTGGCCGTTTCGATGGTGCCCATCTTCAGCTTCTCGGCGTTTTTCTTAAGCAGCTCATTGGTCATATCGGTAACGGCACGCTGGGCTTTAACCGCCGCCTGGGTATGCTGCAGGCCCAGAGCCAGCACCATCTGATTCTTCCACAGGGGCAGGGTGTTGACCAGGGTAGACTGTATGCGCTCAATCAGCAGAGAATCGTTGTTTTGCAGCAGGCGAATCTGGGGCGCCATCTGCAAGCTGATTTGGCGGGTCAACTTCAGGTCGTGCAATTTTTTCTCAAACCGATCCAGCGCCGCATCCAAATCGCCCGCACGCTGGGCGTCCATGGCGTCCCCTGTTTGTTTCGCCTTTTCCCGCAGGGCGGCCAAGTCATTTTCCCTGACCTCAAGCAAGCGCTTTTCGCCGGCGGCGATATACATGGTCAGTTCCTTAAAGTATTCCAAATTCATATCGTAGAGGTGGTTAAGCATGGAAACATCCTTCAGCAACTGCACCTGATGGTTTTCCAGCATGCCCGCAATTTTCTCTACATTCTGGGATACCGCGTCAAAACGGGAACGCAGGCCTTCCACATAGCTCTTGGTGCTAACAAACCATTTGCGGATGCCCTTGGGTTCCTCGGCGGAATCCTCAAAGGTTTTCAGTTCCCCAATCAAACTGCTTAGCATATCCCCCACATTGCCGGCATCCTTGTTTTTTACGCCTGCCAGAATGCTGTCGGCAAAGTCGGATACCTTTTTCTGGGCGTCCGCGCCGTAGAGCATGACATGGGCAGGGTCCTCAATATTGATTTTGGCCGCAAACTCGTCCACCGTCTTGCGTTCCTCTTCTGTCAGGGCAGAATCAAACTGCAAAGCGATAGCCTTTTGCGCGTCGGGGGCAATGGGGTTTTCCTTCTGGGCGGTTTCCAGTTGCTCCAACTGCTGCACCGCCTGCTCCACCTGAAGCTTGTCCCCCGCTTCGGGGTTCAGGGTAAGCACGGGCACCTTGGGGGTTTCCTTTGTTTCAATGGGCTGAATGGGTTGTTCAGACATGGGTTAATCCTCCTTTTTTTGTACAGCCTGCGCCGACGCGCCTGATGAGCTGCTCGTCATCGTCAGGCCTTCTCCGATAAGACTGTCTTGTTTTAACATGGTTTCCAACACATCAATGTCTGTGGAGACATCAAGCATATCTTCGCGATAAAGGGTGTCCAGCTGCTTTTTGAAAGCGGACAGCACGACATCCATGGCATTCTCTATCTTTTCCTTGGTATCCTGTACCTTGGCGCCCTGTATCTTCTGCTCGTCCATCCGGCGGTAGCTGGACAGCATCTTTAAAGTCGTGGGCAGATAGTAATCCATAAACCGGCGGATTTGCGGCGCTTTGCCAGGCTGTTCGATAACAGTACGAAATATCTTGTTGCTGACCGATTCCATTTCGTCTATTTGGCGGGAAAGGACGGGATCGGGTATGCGCTCGTTCTCCTTGCGGATCTGGCGCAGCATGTCCTGCCCGCGCTCCACCAGGCGGTCCACCGCCTCGTTGCCGGTCAGGGGCAGCGCCTGGCGCCGGGGCGCTTCCTGGGTGGTATCCAGGCCCGAGCCCATCACATACCCAATATACCCCGTCAGCGCCGACAAAGCGCCCATGACGAAAAAACTCAGCACGCTGCCCGGTGAAAAAATACCGCTGTAAACAAGGGCCGTCACTCCGGCGGTAATGCCGCCAACAACAACCCCCTTAAAGGGCGACTTGGATTGACTGTACTTTTTTGCCATAATGTCCTCCCCGGACATTGCGCTTTTCCGCAAATATCCATTGAAAATTATAGCATACTGCCCACCGTACTTCAAATTAATTTTCCCTCATAATGAATGAATCGCGCCTGCTTCCATATATTCTTTTGCTGTTTCTCATATATATGATGATTGACGCCGCGGCGCAGATGGGCGACAATACGAAAGGTATAAAAAAGTTATCGCGAAGGGGAAGCAAAAAAACAAAATGGAGCTAAAAGACTTTTTACTCGACCAGTACGCACGCTATCCCTATCTTCATACGCAGGACCTGGTGAAGGCGATGTACCAGAACCTATTTGGTTGCGGCCACCTGGTAACTGAGCAGGGCTTCGCGCGGCTGGAAGAAGAGATACGCACCTGTCAAGTCCCCGCCAGCGGGCAAATGCCGCCATTGGTTGAGCCACTGAGCGGCGCCTTTTGCCGCGTTCATCTGCAGCCGCTGGCAAATAGCGGTCTTAACAGCCGCACTTTGTTCCGCCTGTTTGAACTGTCCGCCGGGCAGCCGACCGGAAGCATGGAAGAATTTAACAGGCAGTTGACGGCGCTGACACAATTGGCAGACAGCGGCTTGCTTCCGTTGCAAGTTGAGGATGTACGGGCGTTTGTCGCGACATACCGCAAGGCGGGATGCCCACCCGTACACCACAGCGAGGAATTTCGCAGCAACTATTGCCCCGCCTACCGTGTCATTCGGGCAGATTATGCGCGCTTCTTACGTCTGTTTGCCGCCATCGACGATAAATTGCCGCATCGCCACCCCTTGCTAGTCGCTATTGAAGGGGGCAGCGCGTCGGGCAAGACCACGCTGGCAGCGCTACTAAAGCGTGTATATGATGCCAATGTATTCCACATGGATGATTTTTTTCTCCAGGCGTATCAGCGCACACCAGAACGTTTCGCACAGCCCGGTGGCAACGTGGACTATGAGCGCTTTCGCCAGGAGGTATTGGAGCCGCTGCGCGCGCAGCAGCCGGTTGTCCACCGCAAATTGGATTGTTCCACCATGACGCTTTCCGAGCCAATTCACACGCCGCCCAAGCAGCTTAACGTCGTTGAAGGCGCGTACAGCATGCACCCTGTGCTGGCGGAATATTACGATATATCCGTATTTCTAAGCATCGGTCCGCAAACCCAGGCAGCAAGGCTGTTAAAACGCAACGGAGCGCACATGCAGCAGCGCTTTCTGAATGAATGGATTCCCCTGGAAAACCAGTATTTTGATTTTTACAACATCCCGAAGCTTTGCAGTTTACATATCAGCGCAGAGGACAGCCGGCCATGTGGAGAGACATGTTAACAAGAAAATGGACAACTTTACAAACCCCCATCCTAAGGATATACTGTATGCTGCAACAATAATCCGGAGGATGTATATGCCCATTATCGGAATCACCGCAGACTGGGACGATGAGAAAAAACGCTCAACCTTGCCCAATGACTATGTGCACGCCGTACTGGCGGCCGATGGCGTGCCCATGATTCTGCCCGTTGGCGGCGAAGAAAAGAACTGGAAAAAAATGGTGGACAGGGTGGACGGCCTGCTGTTTTCCGGCGGCGTGGATATGGATCCCGCCTACTTTGGCGAAACAAAGCATGAAAAAACAGACGAGCCCATTCCGCAACGGGATGAGCAGGAACTGTGGATGATGCGCTACGCCTTGCAGGCAGGCAAGCCGCTGCTGGCCATCTGCCGGGGATTTCAGATGCTGAACTGCCTTGAAGGCGGCACCTTGTACCAGGATATCGGGGAGATGGTTGATACCAATATCAACCACGCCCAATTTTCTAAAAAGGCGGCGCTAATTCATACTGTCACCATACAGCCGGATACCCTGCTGGCCAAGGTGTGCGGCAATGAAGCGCTGAAAGTAAACTCCCGCCACCATCAGGGCATCAAGCAGGTAGGGACGGGACTGAAAGCCACCGCCCACGCCCCCGATGGGCTGGTGGAAGCGCTGGAGTTTGGGGAGAATGTCCCCTGTCTTTCCGTGCAGTGGCACCCCGAATCCCTGTTTGACGGCGACACGAGGGCCCTTCGGTTATTTCAGTGGCTGGTTCAGGAAGCAGGGAAACAAGCATGAAAATCGGGCTGATTGCAGATTTGCACGGCAACATGACGGCCATCAGGCGGTTAGAAAAAGATATTGCCCGCCGGGGGCTTAACAAACTATGGTGCCTGGGCGACATCGTAGGCAAGGGCCCCTCGTCGGACAAAACCTTTGACTGGGCCTTTGCCAATTGCGATGTGATTCTGCGGGGCAACTGGGACGAAGGCGTGGGCCACCGGCGATTCTGCAACGATTATTTCTACCACGAGCAATTAGGTAATGAGCGGCTTGAAAAGCTGCAAAACCTGCCCCTTGAAAAGCATTTTGTTTTAAGCGGCAAGCGCATCCGCCTGATTCACGGGCGGCCCGTTATGAAAGGGCTTCAGTTCATACAGGACAGCGCGGACAGTTTGGCCCCTTTGTTCAAGCCTGATTTCGATGTTGTGGGGTACGCCGACTGCCATCGGCAGGGGCTGCGCACGCTGGACTGCGGGTTGCTGTTCAACACCGGCAGCATAGGCAACAGCCTGGGAGTAACCCATATACAGTACGTGGTTTTGGAAGGCGACGAGGAAGACAAAAGCGCTCCCCTTGATATCCAAATGATTAATCTCCCCTATGACAACCAGCAGGCGGTAGAGGAAGTACGGCAACAGCCCGGCATGCGGTATCCCGAAGCCTTTATCGAGGAAATCACCAAAGGCGTCTACTCCCGGCACCTGAACAATAAAGAAAAATAATCAGCACAGGCAATACCCCCACGCAATTCAAGAGGCGCGGGGGTATTTGAGTCTTGATTTTTATTATTCCTTACGGCATCAGCGGGGCGGGCGCCAGCTCAAACTCCACCACCACAGCCGCCGTTACCGACACGTCGCCGCTGACAATGGCGGCGCCCTGGTCGGAAGAACCCATCATTTCCATGTTATTCTGTAGGCCATAGCCGCCGCGGGAATAGCCTATGTCCTCTATCCTGAGCACTTCGCCCAGGTTACGCCCGGCGGCACTGGCCAGCACCTGGGCATTTGCCTTGGCATTTTCCACTGCCAGCCTCATGGCCTTTTCATAGGCTTCATCGGTCTTGCTGTTGGTAAACTCCAGCCCATAGATGCTGTTGGCGCCTGCCTTGGTAGCTTCATCAATCACCGCGCTCAGGCGGGATAAGTCCCTGATGGTCACGTACAGCTCATTGCTGACCTCGTAGTTTGTTTCTCCCTCTCCCAGCGAATAGCCATGGTCTGAGTTAATCCACACATTGTACTCGCTGGTAACGATATCTTCCTTGGGGATGCCTGCCGCCTCAATGGCCAGCAGCACCTTTTCCATTACCGCAGCGTTCTTTTTCTGGGCTTCCTCCACGGTCTTGCCGCGCAGGATGGCGCCCAGGTACAGCGTGGCGGTATCCGCCGCTAAAGACACGCTGGCCGTGCCGTTCACCCGCACCACGTTTTTTTCATTCTCCGCCATGGCGGGAAGGGCAAGGGTCAGCATCATGGCAGCAATCAGCATCAGGCTAAGCAGTTTTTTCATTTCTTATTCCTTCTCCTTTTCATCACAGTTTTGACGATGATAACCAAGACTGCAATGCCCAGCACATAGGGCAGCGTTGCCACTAGGAACACCAACATGTCGCTGAAGAAGCTCTGTACATTGGTCCAGGTGGTTGTCAGCGCGCTTTTGATGCGGTCGCCCAGGGTAGCTTCCTTGGTTTCTACGATGTCTTCGGGCAATTCTTCCTTCAGGTAGATGGATACGGTGGAGTAGTTAACCTTGCTGTCCATCCCCTTAAGGGAACCGGACAGGGAGTCGATTTGATACTGGGTGTCGGCGATGGAGTTCTCAATCTCCAGCAAGTCCTTAATGGTCAGCGCCCGCTTCATCATTTCCTGCAGGCGGGCCATCTTGTCCTGCTGGGTCTTCAGCCTGGTTTGGATGTCGGTGTACTTTTCACTGACGTCCTCCGCGCTTTCGCTGACGGATACCGAGCGCCCTACAGAACGCATCTGAAGAAGAAATTCGTCCAACTTGGAGGCAGGCACACGCAGCTTCATCTTCGCGTAGCGGCTGTTGCGCAATTCTGAGGAAATGGAAGATTCCTCAATATAGCCCTCCATGTCTTTCAGGGTTTTCTGTATCTTTTCAAGGTCCTTATCAAACTCCCGGGTGGACAGGGTCATATCAACGGTGCGGATAACCTTGGCAATTTCAGGCGTTTTTTCCTGTGGAGCAGCCGCAAATTCCGTGCCCATGGCCGGAGCCATCTCCATAGCAACGTCCCAGTCGTAGGAAGCGCCTGCCCCCTCCATATTCGGCATACTTCTATTGGAATAGGTGCTGGGCATGTAGTAGTCATTCCTGCCAGGGGCGGCTGTCGCACGCACTTGATGTTTGTCGGATGGGTTGAATGCGTTACGGGTCATGAAGGTGGCGCCCAATACCAGCACAAGCGTAGCAGCGGCAGCCAGCCACCGCTTGGCATGTACGGAAATTTTTGGTTTGTTCTCCATGGATAGATCCTCCTTTCGAATGGCCTGCCGCCAGGAGGAGCTGAAGGAAGCGGGTACCTCGCTGTCTTCGTCCAGTGTACGGCAGTCAAGATAGAGGGTGTAGGCCATGCGGCAGTCAGGGCAGCTGTCCATATGCTGAAGCTGTTCCTCTGAAAGCGCGGCGCCTTGCTCCATCTTGTCAAGGAGGGCACGGAAATCGTTGCAGTTCATTTATTTTCCCTCCTTTCATCTATAGGACGGGCCGGGGAGATAAAAAGTTCCGCTTGCTGAGATAATATTTTCTGCAGGCCATTGCGCGCGCGGCTTAAGCGGCTGCGCAGGGTGCCTATGGGAATGTCCAGCGCCTGGGCCGCCTCCTCGTAACTTAACCCCTGCAAATCGCATAGCACCACGGCAGCGCGGGCATGCTCGGGCAAAAGCTGCAAAGCCTTGCCCAGCAACTCTTTTCGGGCGTTTTGCTCCAGCAGCAGGTAGGGTGAAGGCCCTTCGTCCGCCTGTTCCCATCCCGCGTCCTTAAGGGCATCCAGGGACAGCACCCCTTTGCGGGCACGCAGAAAGTCCATGCAGACGCGTGTAGCGATGGTATAGAGCCAGGTGGAAAACTTGGATTCCTCCCTAAAAGATGAAAAGGCGCGGAAGGCCCGCAGCATGGTTTCCTGCGCGCAGTCTTCCGCGTCTTGCTGGTTGCCCAGCATGCGCAGGCAGGTAAAATATACCTGCCTTTCGCAGGGAGCAGCCATTTTTTCAAAGGCGTCCGCCTGTTTTTTTCCAAACAAGGGCATTCAATCCCTCCCTTCGCGCATATAACGAAACAGGGACTAAATTTCCTGCATCAGATATTTTACCCGCCAAAGAGGCTGAGCAGCCGGGTCAAAACATTCTGGTCCTCCTGCTCCACTTCACCAGTCATTTCCTTTACGAGGGGTTTTTGTTCCACCCCCTCCATCATAATAACAAACTGCACCGCGTCCACCGCGCCGTTGCGCTCATCCGCAAAGGACTGGGGCTGGGGCTGGGGCCTGCCCAGCATGTTGTCCATGATGTTGCCTGCCGCCGTTTCCAGAGGAGAGCCTTTCAGCATATCGGCAGCGTACTGCTTATACATGTCCGCATCCATGGCCATGCGCACGCCGGCAATCTGCACATCCGCCATGCTGAAGTCCCGCACATCGCTGGAAATCCGGAAGGAGGCTTCCGCCCCCGGCAGCACCACAAAGGCAAGGGTATACTTGCCGCCCGCCGCGGCGATGGTGGCTTTTTCAGATGTAATGTTCAGGCACTTATCGCCATCCAGCATCATGGTCATCTGCAAAGCCAGGTTGGCGGCATGCTGCTTCAACTCAGGATGTAAGGCAACGGACAGCACCATGTCCAGCTTGCCTTGCGCGCCGGAAAGTTCCTGCGGCTGCATCTCTTTGCCGTTTAATTGATAGCTGAGAGAAATGTTCCACGGCAGGCCGCTGCCCTCAGGGGTTCCCTGATAGCGGAAGCGCCCCGCAGGCATATCAAAGGTAACTTTTTCTTCCGCGTAATGAAGTTCATCCAAGGTGCTGAGATTCTCCACCTTCTGATAGCGGCCATAATCCTCCACCTTTTCAGGGGCATCCGCCTCAAAATCATTGATGACATACAGGCCCTGTATATCCCCCTGGGCGTTTAAGCGGGCGAAAACAATCTCCTGCTTTTTTACCTGCGCCAGGGAGGGTGCCACGAACAGCAACGCACCCAGGAAAAGGGCAGTAAAAACATGTTTCTTTTTCATATCATTTTTTCCTCCTTGCTTTGAAGGGTCGTTTTCTGAATTAGTTTATCGCAGGCAATCAGGACATGGGGCAGCATCAAAAGCACCATGCCCGCGGAGATCGCGGCGCCCCGTCCCAGTATCATACCCATCTGGCTGATGACGCCATTGGTGGATACCAGCCCCAGCAAAACACCCGCCGCCGTCAGAATCATGGCCGGAGGGAGGATGGAGCCTGTGGACACCGTCAGGGCAAAGCGGGCTGCGTCCCTCTTGCCCATTTCCCGGCGTGCTTCCAGATACCTTTGGGTAAGCAGAATGCCATAGTCCACCGTAGCGCCCAGCTGCACAGAGGACACGATCTGATAACCGATGTAGTTCAAATCCGCCCCCTGGAAATAGGGAATGGACAGGTTAATCCAGATGGCACCCTCTATCACCAGCAGCAGCACCAGGGGGATGCTCAGGCTGCGGAATGTCAGCAGCAATACCAGGCCGATGGAGAGGATACCGCCCCAAAGCACCTTGCCGCTGTCGCCTAAAATGGTCTCGGCGGCAATGATGATGCGGTCGTACCCCTTGTCGCGTAGCTGCTTTAGGCTGTCCGACGGCAATACTTCCGGCGGGATGCCCAGCCCCACGCTGTTGGCGTAGGACACCACCGCCGTTACATCAGGCACCTTTTCAATTTCGTCCCCCAGGGCTTTCACCCGGGCCAAATCCCCCTCAGGCACCATCAGCAGCATCTGCTGGCTGCGGCCAAACATTTCTTCTATCTTTCTTGCTTCCTGCTTCACCGGGGAAGACTCGGCATGCATGCCCGAAGACCCGTACACAAAAATATTTTCGCCCTGCCCAAGGTAGGCAGGCACCAACAACACCAACAAAATGACGGCCAGGGGCGCCGCATAGCGCACCACCAAGCTGCTGAACCTCTGAAAAGAAGGCATGAGGGAGCGGTGGGCCGTTTTGTCAATCAATTTATTGCAACTGATGGCCATGGCAGGCAAAAAGATGATAACCGACAGATAACTGATAAATACACCCTTTGCCAACACCAGGCCCATGTCCTGGCCAATTTTGAACCTCATCAGCATCAGTGCCAGGAAACCGAATACCGTGGTCATGGCGCTGGCAGCAATGGAGGAAGCAGACTGTACCATGGCCTCCACCATGGCATCCTCGATGTTCATGCCCTTTTCCCGATACTCGCTAAAGCGGTGCAGCAGGAAAACGGCATAGTCGATGGACACAGCCAGCTGCAATACGGCGGAGGAAGCGCGGGTAACAAAGGACACGCTGCCCAGAAAATAATTGGTGCCTTCATTGATTAAAATGGCAACGCCGATGGCGCATAAAAACAATACCGGCTCAAACCAGTGACGGGTAGAAACCAGCAGAATCAACAGCACAATGGGCAGCACATAGGGAATAATCTTGGCGATTTCATCCATGGACACGCTCATGACGCGCGCCTGGTTGGCGGCGTTGCCCGCTGTGATGCTGTCGGGGTAGAGAGCCTTTACTTCGTTGAAGCCCGCCACATAGTTGTTAGGGTCAATGGTTACCTGAAACAATGCCCTCATGATACCAGGGGCTTAAGGTAGCGGCGGGAATCATTTCTTCCGGGATGCCCCGGATGTCGAATATGTCATCCAACCACAAAACGCCCAGCACATGGGGATTCTGAAGCAATTTCGCCTTGACCCCCGGCGCCTGGGCAAGGGGAACGTCCGGTACATAAAGTTTCATGTTGGGACTGTCGGCCCCCACCATGTCCAGCGCTTTCGCCGTGGGTGAGTCGTCAGGCAGATAGGATGCCATGTCATAGTTGACAGACACCTGTATCATGCCGATTACACTCACAACGCACAGCAGCAGCGTCATCAACATAATGAAACGCCGGTGGTGTATCACTGTCCTGCTGAGTTTTCTCATGCTGCCTCCTGATTCGTATATACATCTCTATTTAATATACCCCATTGAGGCTTGAAGCGACAAGTTTAAAACATCAAAATTATCGAGTAATAACAAGAATTCATAAATTGTTTAAAACCAATCGGACAGCGGAATGTCAAGCGGCAGGGGCAGCCAGTTGGCAAAGGCTTCCTTCTCTTTCTTATAGAGGCTTAAGGGAGAAAACAACAGGTTGACCGCCTGGTTATGGGTAAGGGTTATATCAGGAGACAATTCGCATGGCGCAACAGAAACCTGACCTTTCGCAACCTTCAGAAGATAGCGGCCGGTGCCCTCGATCTCCAACACCACCTGATGGTCCAAAAGAGGCATCCAGCTGTGTTTGAACTGCATCAGAGCGCTTAATACCCTGGGCAAGTTCAGTACCCTTGCCATGGCGCTGTCGCCCAGGTCATAGTTTTCGGCGTAAGGATGCAGCAGTTCCATCACCTCTACTGCGTGTTGAGGAACGACTGCCTTGATGTCCCCCTTGACTGTCAGCCACGCCTTGATAACAGGCAGCATGCTGTCAAGGGATAACCCCATTTCAGAGATGACGCCCTGTGCGGCAACATTGATGTAGCCGATTGCCTGTCCTTCCCTAATAACCAGCCAGGGGGATTGGGACGCGCCGCTTAAGACGGCGACGAACTCTTCTCTTTTCCTATCCACCACCATGCGCATGTCCTTGTAGCGGGCATAAGCCATGTCTATTTGCTCAGGCGAAGCGTCCTGGAGGGGCAAAAAGGCGATGTCCTGCTTGGGCACATCCTTCATGGCGTGGTGCAGGCAATCCTGATTGAAGGTAAAGGTAATCTCACTGCCCGCCCGCTCAAAGCCAAAATAATTATAGCGGTGGCGCCGGCCGCCCAACAACAGCAAATCCATGCCCTGCTCCTGCGCTCTTTGAAACAGCATATCCATCAGATTTTTCATGATGCCCTGGCCCCTGGCATAGGGGTGCACACTGACCGTGCCGATATACCCGCAGGAAAGGGTAAGCCCCGGAGACACCAATAATTGCTGGGGCAGCAGGGCAGCCATGCCCCGGATGCGCCCTTCCTCCATGGCAAGGGCATGCAGGGGGGCAAAATCATCCCGGGTATATACCTTGGGCCACATTTTTTTAAAATCATGGGGGCGATGGGCCTGGCTGAACACATAGTTGGCAAAATCCAGCACATCAGCTTCCTGGCCGCGTTGTCCAAACAAATATTCCATGGAATTCCTCCTTTATGCTGACCTTTATGCTGATAAGAAGGATACAGGAAGATGGCAATAAATTCAACTAAAAACGGTCTATAAATTTTATCCGCTTGCGTTGAACTAATGAGGGTAAAAGGGTAAGATAAGGTATGCCTTTTGAAAGGAGAAAGTTGTTGACGCCCCTACGCCGTGTGCCCTTTAGCAAAAAGCAAGCCCTTATTCTGGGGATACTGGGTTGTACGCTCATTGCCGCCCTGTTCTTTGTATTGCCGCAGGACAATGGAACGCCGCCCCCTCCCTCCCAGGCGCTATTGGACGCTTCCCAGGGGTTGGACAACGCTAACTACAATTTGGTATTTAAGCCGGAAGACAGCACCCTGGCTGTCACCCTTGAATGGACATATACCAACCGTACCCAGGAAACGCTGCAAGAAATCGCTCTGCGCATCCCTTCCAACGCCTACTTAACGAAAGAAACAAGCCCCGCCGCTTCCCGGGAGCTGATTGAACGATGCTAT
>CAZCBC010000005.1:17475-20288 GCA_964496775.1 uncultured Oscillospiraceae bacterium | reverse complement strand
GCCACGTTTCGGGGGTTTTGCTGTGTTCCCCGTGGGGAAAAACAAATGTTTCGCTGGATATGCCCGCGCCCGCAAGGGAAGATGAAAAGGACGCCACCATCCTCTGGGTTAAAACGCCGGAACTCAGCCCCGGACAAAGCGGTCTTATGCAACTGCGCTGCGTCATCCTGCTGCCCAATGTACGCCACCGCGTGGGATACTCAAACGGTGTCTGGATGCTGGGCTCCGCCCTGCCCTTCCCCGCCCGGCATACCGAAAACGGCTGGGAAACCCATCCCTTTTTGCCGGTAGGCGATCCGCCCCCGCCCGCTTTGGCCCCCTATCACTTTACTCTGTCCCTGCCCCAGGGTTTTGTCTGCGCGGCGCCCTTCGTATGGCAAGCACAATCCGGCGGCGCTATGACGGGCAGCGTCCTGGCCGCCCGGGACGTGGGCCTGGTTATCTATCAGGGCGCTCAGGCTGCCCGCAAGTCGCAGGGCGTCCTGGTGCAGTCCTTTGCTGATACAAGCGCCAATGCCAATAAAGCCTTAAAATCCGCCCTTAAAACTTTAGCGTACTACCAAAAACAGGTTGGCGACTACCCCTGGCCGGTATACACCGTAGCCATGGCGGACATGCCCTTTGCCGGCATGGAGTACACGGGGCTGATTTTGGTAGGGCAGGAGCAGTACCAAACAGAAGATGCGCTGGAGTTGGTTATCGCCCACGAAACCGCCCATCAGTGGTTTGGTATGCTGGTAGGCTCCGACCCCTTTTACAACGCCTGGCAGGATGAGGCCGTCTGCGAGTACCTGTCCTTAAGTTATGTACGGGACACCTATGGCCAAAGCGCCTTTGAGCAGCTTAAGTTCCTGCGGGCCGACTCCCCCATGCGGGAAAACATTCGGGAGGACATTACCCCCGGCAGCCCGTTGGACAGGTTTTACAGCATGGAAGAATACAGCAGTGTGGTATATGGCCGGGGCCTTGCCCTCTTGCTGACGCTGGAAACAGACATGGATGTAAATGCCTTCCTGAAAGATTATTGTAAACAATTTGCCTTTTCCTTTGCCACGAGGGAAGATTTTGAAAGGCTATTACACAAATCCGCCGGGTGGGACACAGGGCCGCTGATGATGGATTATCTGGACACCGCCATGTAAACATGGTATTTTATAGGTTGGATTTCACAGGAAAGAGGAACGTATGGAAAAGCTATTGGATACCGTGGTGCTCATCCCCTCCCTCCACCCCAATCACCTGCTGACAGAATATGTGGACCACCTGACGCAAAAGGGGTTTACCAGCATTCTGATTGTGGACGATGGCTCGGGCCCGGACAGAAAGTACCAGGACATCTTTGAAGAATTAAACAGCCGGGTAAACTGTACCGTCATCGGCTATCCCGAAAACCATGGCAAGGGATACGCCTTAAAACACGGCATGGCGTATATACAGCAGCATTATCCCAATGCCCCCGGCGTGGTAACGGCAGACTCCGACGGGCAGCATACCGCCCCCGACGTAATGAAGCTGGCCCAGCGCCTGACAGAAAAACAGGACAGCCTGCTGATTGGCTCGCGGGATTTTTCTCACAGGAATAAAAACATCCCCTTCAAAAGCCGGGCGGGCAATAGGCTGACTTCCTTTTTCTACATGCTGCTGTACGGCCAGTGGCTGCCCGATACGCAGACGGGGCTGCGCGCCTTTTCCATCGGGCTGATTCCCTTTATGATGTCCATCCCCGGCGACCGGTTTGAGTACGAGATGAACATGCTGATCTACTGTTCCGGTGAAAAGGTGCCCTTTGACATCGTACCCATCGATACCATCTACATCGAGGACAATAAAAGCAGTCATTTCCGTGCCTTCCACGACTCGATGCGCATCTATAAGCAGCTATTCGGCAACTTCTTCAAGTACACCTCCAGCAGCATTCTGTCGGCGCTGCTGGATTTGCTGCTGTTTATTCTGCTGGACAAATGGGTGCTGGGGTTGTTTGTGGGGGACGCGCTTAAAACCACCGTCTTCCGCAACGCCTATCTGCACGTGCTTGTTGCCAAGGCCATTGCCCGCATCGCGTCCTCCACGTTCAACTACAAAGTGAACCAGAAGTATGTGTTTGACGAAAAGAGCAGTGCCGCCAGCGCCCGGCGCTACGCGCTGCTGGCCATCCTCAACGTCATTGTTTCCAGCTTTGTCATTGCCGAGGTGAACCGCCTGCTGGGCATCGACAACGCCATTTTGGCCATCATCACCGATACCATTCTGTACATTATCAACTACCGTATTCAAAAAGCCTGGGTATTCAAAAACTGACCCCGTTTAAGAAGGAGAACAAACCGATGTCCAAGTCTGTAAAAGCATTATGTGTGCTGTTGGTGGTGGTTTTCGCCGCCCTGATGCCCTTTACCCTGTCCTCCGGCGCGCTGCTGGAGGAGGAAAAAATGCGCATGGAGGATGAAATCTGGGCGCTGGAGGATGAAACGGAGGAATCCTCCTGGCTGACATGGTGGCTGCCCTCCGCTAAGGCTGAAAGCCCCGCCCTGACGCCCCTGCCCATGGACTTTTCCCCCGGCAGGCAGCCAAACCCCGCCGCCTTTACCGAGCAGGGCTATGAGGACGCAAGCATCACGCTGAAGCTGGAAACCAGGGAAGAGGAAGGCGTGGTATGGCGCATTGCCCATGTCATGATTTCCGACCCCAGCCAGCTGCGCACCACCACGGCGGGCTCCCCCCGTTCCAGCCGCGTGGCGCTGATTTCCTCCATGGCGGAAAAAAACAACGCCATTATCGCCACCACCGCCAACTATATCGACACTGACCCCATCAAA
>CAZCBC010000005.1:14505-17465 GCA_964496775.1 uncultured Oscillospiraceae bacterium | reverse complement strand
TGGGCGAAAAAATCCGCAACAAATTTAACGGCGTCAAGGACCTGCTGATTACCGACGAAAAAGGCGACCTGCATATTTTGACAGGTAAGGACAAGAAGAGCCAGATGGCCGCCTTTGAACAGGAAGGCCACACCATCGTCAATGCCTTCACCTTTGGCCCTGCCCTGGTGGTGGACGGCACGCTGCAAACCATCCCCGAAGAGTACGGCTATAACCCCCACGGCAGGGAACCCCGCATGGCCTTTGGCCAGGTGGACACATTAAGCTATGTGATGGTGCTGGCTGAAGGCCGCACCCAGGATTCCCAGGGCGTTACCCAGCAAGAGTTGGCAGACTTCATGTTTAACTTGGGCTGCATGCAGGCCTTCAACTTTGACGGCGGCAACTCCGCCACCATGGTCTACAACGGCGGCTACTACCAGCAAAAGACAAAGGACAACGAGCGCGCCCAGAGCGACATGCTGTACTTTGCCACACTGGTCGACCCCGCTTCCTGGCAGTAAGTATGCGGACAGACGCTTCCACCTTCCCCCTCTGGGGCATGCAACTATATACCTATGGGCTTTATCTTGCCCTGGGCACGCTGGCCTTTGCGTGCCTGCTGTGGAAACTAAGCCGGCGGCATCACAACCAGGACACCGCCCTACTGGGTACTGTCTTGGGCATTCCCCTGGCGCTGGTATTCTCCCGCCTGCTGTACTGCCTTAGCGACAGCAACTTCTACGCCGTATTAAGCCTTAAAAATGCTTTGCAGATAAGCAGCGGCGGTTTATCCATGTTTGGGGCGCTGGCAGGCATGCTATTAGGGCTTTCCCTTGCCGCCCGCCTGCGGAAAGGAAGCCCCCTGTTGCTGCTGGACGCCTTTGCCCCCGCTTCCATGGCCTTTATCTTCTTCGCGCGGCTGGGCGAAAGCCAGACCTCCCTGGGCATCAGCCGCCCGCTGGTAACAGGGTTATTGAAAGACACCTTCCTTGTCTACACCGATACGTACGACAGTTACCTGAACACCTGGCTAATCGAAGCCTTCGTAGCCCTGATACTATGCCTTGTATTGTATTTTGTGTGGCGCAGGGCAATCCGGCAAGGACAGACCTTTACGCTATGGATGCTGCTGTTTGGCGCCACCCAGACCATTTTAGAAAGCCTGCGCTACGACGGGCATATGCGCTTTAGCTTTATCGGCCTGCAGCAGGTTTTATCCGCCTTTCTGTTTGGCATCGCCATCATCATCATTGCCTCGCAATGCTTACGGCAAAAACGGGAGGATAAAATGCCCGTTATCCTGCTGATTCTATTGGCCTTTACCGTGGCCGCCGCGGTAGGGCTGGAATTTCTTATCGACCGCTCGGGCATCAACAAGGCGCTGCTGTACCTTGTGTATGCCCTGCTGATGGCCTTGCCCACGGCAATGGCCATCCAACTGCAAAAGAGGTGTATTCATGGACAAAGCAACGATTGACCGCATCAACGAGTTGGGCCGCAAGCAAAGGGCTGAAGGTCTGACAAAGGAAGAAAAGGCTGAGCAGCAGGAATTGCGCCAGCAATATTTGCAGGCCTTCCGCGCCAATTTCGCCGCGCAGCTGGACAATGTGTACATCCAGCGCGAGGATGGCACCTACGAGAAGCTACAGAAAAAGGACCCGCCCCCGCAAGGAGAAATCCATTGAAAACGAAAAAAGTGATGAGCATATTGCTTCTATGCGCGCTGATGCTGGGCATGCTGCCTCTGGCAGCTTGGGCGCGGCCGGAAGTGCTGTATGACGCCATCATTACCAAGCTGTTTGCCAACTCCATGACCAGCGTCTATGCGCAGCCGGATAAGGATTCCAAGGTAGTGGACACCATGAAGCCCGGTACTCCCATCAAGGTGGTGGAAGTACTGCCCAACTATGTCGGTATCCTGCACAGGGGCGGCGTGGCGTATGTGCTGCGCCACCGCATCGCCGACGCCGTGGCAATAGACCCGGTTAAAACGCCGCGCTATGGCACGGCCGTCAACCGCTACTACGCCACCATGGACAAGGCCACCCCCGTCATGGCTGCCCCCGACAGCAACTCAGAAACGTTGATTACCCTGAACGCCGGCGCCAAGCTGGGGTTTCTCGATGTAAACGACGGATGGGCCTATACCATTTTTAAGCGCCAATACGGCTATGTGGACACGCGGCTGCTGCCCGAGCTGGAAATGGTAGCCCCCACCGAGGCTGACGCCAACCTGGAAGTACCCCTGGCAGTATATAACTCCTTTTACAATATCGCCGATACGCCCGCCAATAAGAACCGCATCTCCAACCTGGTGCTGTGCGGAAAGCGCATGGATGTTACCCTGGCCCCCGGCCAGACGCTGGACTTTAACAACCATGTGGGCCCCTTTACAAGGCGAAACGGGTACCTGGAGGCGGGCGCCCTGGCCGACGGCGAGTGGACCATGGCCTCCGGCGGCGGCTCCTGTCAGGCTTCCAGCACGCTGTATAATGTGGTGCTTCAGTTAACGGGACTTACGGTATTGCGCCGGGCACCCCACGGGCCCAACGCTATCTCTTACCTGCCCCACGGGGTGGACGCTTCCAGCGGCGCGCTGAATTTTGTGTTCCGCAACGACTATGATTTTCCCGTTACCCTGCGCACCCATGTGCAGGACGGTTCCATGTTTATCGCCATGTACAGGGGAGCCATGCAATGAAAAGACTCTTGATCTTGTTTTTATTGTTTCTGCTGCTTGCGCCACACCTGGCGCTGGGGCAGGAAGAACCCTTATATACAGCGCTGCTGCGCTACAATGCTATGATTTATCCCGACCCCATCAGCGAACAGCAGATTGGCGGGCTGGACAAGGGCAAACGGGTGGATATCTACGAGGTGCTGCCCACCAAGCTGAAAATAGGCCGGGAAGGCCAGGTGCTGGGCTATATCAAAAGAGAACGCCTGGACGACTATACCGTTACCACATTGCAGGTAGG
>CAZCBC010000005.1:12670-14470 GCA_964496775.1 uncultured Oscillospiraceae bacterium | reverse complement strand
TGCCTCCCTATCCCGGCATACAGAATAGTTTTCTGGGCTGGGTTAAGGGCACTACCGCCGTGCGCGCCACCCCCAGCGAGAACGGAGAGGAACTGATTACGCTAAACGACGGCGCGCGCCTCGCCTTCATCGGCCTGGAGGATGGCTGGGCAAAGCTCATTTTCAAGCGCCAGTACGGCTACGTGGATACCCGGGATTTGAAGGAGCTGCAGTCCATCAGCCTGGATAATAACACAGACCCGGACGCTCCCATTGCCGCGTACACCTCCTTCTACAACATCTCAACGGACGAAAATAATTTAAGCCGCATCAAGAACCTGGAAGTTTCCTGCGTGAAGTTTGCGGAATTGGTCATTGCCCCCGGCGCCAACTTCGACTTCAACCGGGACCTGGGGCCCTATCGCCGTTCCAACGGATATCATCCCGCGATTGTCTTAGTTGACGGCGGTTCGCAGCTGGGATATGGCGGCGGCACCTGCCAGGCCTCCAGCACGCTGTACAATGTGGTGCTGCAACTGCCCGGTTTGAAAGTAGACCATCGCCGTCCGCACGGCCCGGGCGGCATCTCCTACCTGCCCCATGGCGCAGACGCAGCAGTGGGCAACCAGACGCAGAACTTTAAGTTCTCCAATAACTATCCCTTCCCGGTGCGCATTGAGGGCACCGTACAGGATGGTGCGCTGACCATCTGCATCTGGCGGGTGCAGTAGAAACTGTAGGTTCCAAGGGAAATCATTTCCCTTGGTGGGTCTGGGCAAAGCCCAGAAAGAAAGCATAAGCAAAACAGCAAAGCGTATTTTGCGCCTCGCCACGCAACACCCCAAAGACCGCTCGGCTTACACCAAAGCGGTCTTTTTTCTTGACTGAAACGCTCCTTTCTTCTATGATGGAGCCATAAAACAAAGGAGGCCCTATATGATTACCGATACACTCAAAAATATCAGCCTGTACAGGGGCATCAGCCAGAACATCGATACCGCCATCGACTTCATCGAGAAGACGGACCTGCACGCCTTAAGCGACGGTAGGCACGTGGTGGACGGCGAAAATGTCTATGTCAACGTTATGTCGCCGCAGTTTAAAGAGCAGAATACCTGGGAAGCGCATCAAGACTATATTGATATTCAGATTGCCTTGCAGGACGGCGAAACCATCCAGTGGCTGCCGCTGGAAGACGTGCCCGGCTGGAGCGCGTATGACGCGGAGGGCGACTGCATCCTGAGCCACGACAACAACCCCGGCATGTCCATCCCCATGAAGAAAGGCCAATTCGCCCTCTTCTTCCCCAAGGATGCCCACAAGCCCGCCCTGGGCAGCGGACAGGGACACAAGGCAGTCGTCAAGGTCAGGGTATAAGGATTATTTGCATTTTCTTTCCAAGCATGCTTTAACTAACAACAGGGCTTTCTAGGCCCTGTTTTTTCTCGATATACCAAAAGAAAACACCTAATGATTGACAAAAATCCTCTGTCTTCCTATAATTTCCCTATGTATTCAAGGGAGGAACGTATGTCGCGCACCATTGTCCCGGAAAACTATTATTCCCGTCTGTCTCTCTACGAGACCCAGGAAGCCATTACCATTATCAAAAAGACCTTTGAGGATGCCCTCAGCAAGGCGCTGCACCTAAAGCGTGTTTCGGCGCCCCTGTTTGTAGAGAGCGCCTCCGGCCTTAACGATGATCTAAGCGGTGTGGAGCGCCCCGTGCGCTTTGACATCGCCCAAACCGACTCCCATGTGGAGGTGGTGCATTCCCTCGCCAAGTGGAAGCGCATGGCGCTGCACCAGTACTCTTTCCCC
>CAZCBC010000005.1:11875-12634 GCA_964496775.1 uncultured Oscillospiraceae bacterium | reverse complement strand
GCACTCCATCTACGTGGACCAGTGGGACTGGGAAAAGGTCATCACCAAGGAAATGCGCACCATGGCAACCCTGAAGGACATCATGCAGCGCATTGTCACCGCCATCTGCATCACCAACGATATGCTGATGTGGAAATACCCGCGGCTTAACAACAACCTGGTGCGGGAAGCCCGCTTCGCCACCTCCCAGGAGCTGGAGGACAGGTGGCCTTCCTTAACGCCCAAGGAGCGGGAAATCCGCTTCGTTAAGGAAAGCGGCACCGCCTGTGTCCTGCAAATCGGGTGCAAGCTCAAATCCGGCGTGATCCACGATAAACGCGCCCCCGACTATGATGACTGGGCATTAAATGGCGATATCCTCTTCTGGGATGATTTACTGGGCGTACCTATGGAGTTGTCCTCCATGGGCATCAGGGTTTCCCCGGAAAGCCTCAAGGCCCAGTTAAAGGAATCCGGCTGTGAAGACCGCCTGAAACTGCCCTTCCACAAGGCGCTGGCCCAGGGCGAATTGCCCTATACCATCGGCGGGGGCATTGGGCAAAGCCGTATGTGCATGCTGCTGTGAGAAAAGGCGCATATCGGCGAGGTGCAATCCTCCTTCTGGGATGAAGAAACCAAGGCCATCTGCCGGGCAAACGGCATTACCCTGCTGTAAGAAAGGGAAAGCAAATGACCCCCGATGAAATGTATAGCATCAATGTATTTAACGATGTGGTGATGCGCAAACGCCTGCCCCGGGAAACCTATCAGGCCCTGCGC
>CAZCBC010000005.1:1147-11865 GCA_964496775.1 uncultured Oscillospiraceae bacterium | reverse complement strand
ATCCAGTCGGGCCGCCGCCTGCCTGAGGAGGTGGCCGGCGTGATTGCCAACGCCATGAAGGACTGGGCCATTGAAAACGGCTGCACCCATTACACCCACTGGTTCCAGCCGCTAACCGGCGTAACCGCCGAAAAGCATGATGCCTTTCTAAACCCCAACGGCGACGGCACCGCTATTATGGAGTTCAGCGCCAAGGAGTTGGTGCGCGGTGAGCCCGATGCCTCCTCCTTCCCCTCCGGCGGCCTGCGCGCCACCTTTGAGGCCCGGGGCTACACGGGGTGGGACCCCACCAGTTTTGCCTTTATCAAGAACAACACCCTGTGCATCCCCTCGGTATTTTTAAGCTACTCCGGCGATGCGCTGGACAAAAAAACGCCTCTTTTGCGCTCCATGGATGCCCTGAACCGTCAGGCGCTGCGCATCCTCCGGCTTTTTTCCAACCGGGACGCCCAAAGGGTCATCCCCACCACCGGGCCGGAGCAGGAATATTTTCTGATTGACGAACACATCTACCAGCAGCGCCGCGACCTGCAAATGACAGGCCGTACCCTGTTTGGTGCGCGCCCCGTCAAGGGGCAGGAATTGGACGACCACTACTTTGGCAGCATCAAGCCCCGGGTGGTGGCCTTTATGCGGGATTTGGACGAAGAACTCTGGAAACTGGGCATCCCCTGCAAGACGGAGCACAACGAAACCGCCCCCGCCCAGCACGAGTTGGCGCCGGTATACGAAAACTCCAACCTGGCTACCGACCATAATCAGTTGGTGATGGACTTACTGAAAAACACTGCCTGCAAGCACGGCATGGTGTGCCTGTTGCACGAGAAGCCCTTTGCTGGCATCAACGGCTCGGGCAAACACAACAACTGGGGGCTTTGCACCGACACAGGCATCAACCTGCTGGAGCCGGGAGAAACCCCTCAGGAAGACGCCCAGTTCCTTTTGTTCCTGTGCGCGGTATTGAAGGCGGTAGACCAGCACCAGGATTTGCTGCGCATCTCCGTCGCCAGCGCCAGCAACGACTGCCGTTTGGGCAGCCACGAGGCGCCGCCCGCCATTATTTCTGTCTACCTGGGGGACGAGTTAACCGCCGTGCTGGACGCGCTGGAACATCAAAACACCTATGTGAGGGAAACCAACGCCTCCATGAGCGTGGGCGTACACATGCTGCCCCGCATCCCCAAGGATTCCAGCGACCGCAACCGCACCTCTCCCTTTGCCTTCTCGGGCAACAAGTTCGAGTTCCGCAGCCTGGGCTCCTCCAACTCCACCGCCGACCCCAACACGGTGCTTAACACCATTGTGGCCGATGTGCTGTGCCAGTTTGCCGACGAGCTGGAAAAGGCGGGCGATTTCCAGATGGCCTGCCAGAAACTGATTGTAGACACCATCGCCCACCACAAGCGCATTATTTTCAACGGCAACAGTTATTCCGACGAATGGGTCAAGGAAGCGGAAGTGCGGGGACTGCTGAACCTGCCCAGCGTACCCGACTGCCTGCCCTATCTTCTGAGGGAAGAAAACATCGCCCTCTATGCCCGCCAGCAGGTGATGAGCGAAAACGAATTGCGCAGCCGCCACGAAATCCTGGCCGACAACTATTGCAAGGTAACAGCCATCGAAGGCTTAACCATGCTGGACATGGCAAGGCGAGACATCATCCCCGCCGTCAGCAAGAATACCAGCCTTTTGTGCGATATCATCCTCAAAAAAAGCGCCCTCATCAAGGGTACGCTGCCTGAACAGGGCATCTTCGACCAGCTGAGCAGCCTGCTTGACAGCATCATCGAAGGTGTGGACAAGCTGGACAAGGCTCTGAAGGAAGCGGACAGCGGCGAAAGCATTGACCGGGCAAGAAAGTACCGCGAAAAGGTGCTGCCCGCCATGCAGGCGCTTCGCACAGCCGCCGACAGCGCCGAACAGCTGAGCGACCGCAGCCTGTGGCCCATGCCTGGATACAGCGACATTTTAGGGAGCATCTAAAGCCCTTTTTCCCACATCAAAAAGAAGAGGGTGCGTAAAGTGTGGTGGTTATTTGAACAGATTAGTTTTAAAGGCAATTTTTATGAATACGCGTACTCTCGCGAAAGTAAAGAACTTGATGGAAGGTTGCAACATAATTTGCAAACTGGCGAAACCAAGATAATCAGCCCATGCAAAGGTGATGAGAATAGCGTACGGAAGCAAAATGAGGCTGCAAGGAAATTTATTAACCATGTTGCTGGGGAAGGTTTTCCAAAACGGCGAATGGTAGCATGCGGTTAACTTACACTAATGAGTTCTTTTTTAAGCGCCCGCGCAAGCTGGTGCTTTTTGATTGGCTATTTGGGCGTAAAATGCTACCTTCCTATATTATCAAGTTGTTTTTGACGGACTTCAAAGGGCATTAAAGAGCAAAATCGAGGCATTTGCGAGGTTGACATCCTGCTTAAGCGTACGTTATAATGTACGTGCAAGGAGGGGATCATATGACGAACACCACAATTACCAACCTGCGCAAAAACCTGTATGCTTTTGTTAACCAGGTTGTAACCTACAACGACCCTGTACACATTGTAACCAAGGATGGCAACGCCGTGCTGCTCAGCGAAGAGGAATATCGCGGGATGATTGCCACCATGGAGTTGCTGAGCAACCAGGGGTTGGCGCAAAGTTTGCGGGAGGGAATGGCAGAGAGTCCGGAGAACTGCGTGGTATATGACCCGAAGGAGCCCTGGTGATGTATACCATCCTGATGACGCGCAAGGCACAAAAGGACAGGGCGCTGCTAAAGCAGGCGGGGCTTGAAAGCAAAGCCCGCGCCCTGCTGGGTCTGTTGGCAGAAGAGCCCCTGCGCACGCCGCCCGCCTGTGAAAAGCTGGTGGGCGACCTGAAGGGATGTTACTCCCGACGCATCAACATCCAGCATCGCTTGGTATACATGGTAGACGAAGAACAGAAGACCGTAAAAGTGTTGAGCATGTGGTCACACTACGGCGATTAATCAAAAGCAATCCAAGACAAACAGCCGCCCACAGCGAGGCGGCTTTTATATGCAAAAAAACGCCTGCGGAAGCGAGAGTCTCACACAGGCGGATGTTTTAGGACAAAGCGCAAAGTAGCACACCCTATATCATGGCGCAATCCTTCATAAGGGATTATTCTTTCGGCTTAAAATTCTCCACCACCACCTGGCAGGGCTTTAGTGCCTTCAGGGCTGTTTCATGCCCTTCCGGGCTGGCGCCGGCGCAGCAGGCGGCATCCACATGCACGGATACCTCGGGCAGAGCGGCTTTGAGAATCAGCGCGTTGGACAGCACGCATATGTCGGTGCACAGTCCTACCAGGGTAATACGGTTGATGGGCTGCTGCTGATGCAGGGTTTTGATATGTTCCGCCAGCTCCAGTGAGCCAAAGGCGGGCTTGTCGATGATGTCCTGCCCCTTGGCCAGCTCCTTCAATTCCCCCGCCAGCTGCCAGCCCTCGGTGTCCTTGATGCAATGGGCGATGGGCAGCATGGTGCCTTCCTGGGTGGTCAGGTAGTCAGGGCTATGGGTATCCCGGGTAAAGACCAATTTGCCGGAAAAGCTCTTGACCTTGTCCACCACATGGGGTAAAACCGCCTGTGCCTCCTTCGTGCCCAGGGCGCCGGACACAAAGTCTACCTGCATATCCACCACAATTAATACATCCTGCATGGTGTCCTCCCTTTAATAGGTACCAAACTCAAAAACAGTGACGGTCCGGAAGCCTTCCCCTGCCTTCAGCACAGTAGTGGGGAAATCCTCCTGGTTAACAGAGTCGGGATGGTGCTGTGTTTCAAGGGCGATGCCGCCATAGGGGCCGTAGTATTCGCCTCCCTTGCCCCAGTACTTAAGGCCCTGGCCCGAGTAGCACTGCATGGCGGGCTGGTCGGTATAGACCTTCATTTCAATCTGGCTCTCCGGTTCCCTGAGAACGGCGCAGAGGCGCAGCCCCTCCCCCGGAATATCGTAGCTGACGTCGAAGCCGTTGGCGCTGTCAAAGGCGGGATGCTCTTCCTTGCGTTTCAGGGCATCGCCCACCCGGGTAAACTGCTGCACATCATAGGGGGTGCCGGTGATGTCCATCATCCAGCCGGTGGGGATTAAATCCTCATCAATTTCGGGAATCTCGGAGGAGGGAATCATCAGCAGATGATCCTTTACATCGCCTTCACCCTTTAGGTTAAAGTAGCTGTGGTTGGTTAAGTTGATAACGGTGTCCGCGTCGCTTTGGGCAATGTAGCTGATTTCCAGCCGGTTGTCGTCGCCAAAGGAATAGACCACCTGGGTGCGCAGGTTGCCGGGGAAACCCTCCTCCCCATCGTGGGAGGTGTAGTAGAACGCCACATAGTCCCGGCCTTTGCCTTCGGTGGTTTCGGCTACCCACCATTTTTTTCCAAAGCCTTCTTTGCCGCCGTGCAGGGCATGCCCCTTTTCGTTGACGGGAATCTGGTACTCTTTGCCGTTCAGGGTAAACTTGCCCCCCTTGATGCGGTTGGCATAGCGGCCAATGGTGGCGCCAATATGCCCGTTTTTGGCCTCGTAGCCCGAAACTGTATCAAAGCCCAGGCACACATCGTGGAGGTTGCCCTCTTTGTCAGGCACCAGCACTGATTGCAGGGAGGCCCCAATATTGATGACGCTTACGCTGGCGCCATGTTTGTTGGTCATGGTGTATTTGTCTACCCGACGGCCTTGTTGATCCTGGCCAAAGGGTTCTTTCACAATGCTCATTTTTTCCTCCCCTTATTGCATCATGTTCAGCCAGTCATCTAGGCGGCTGACAAATTCCCGGTTGGTGTTGGTTTTTTCCAGCATGCTGAGCAGCAGGCTTAAGGCTTCCTCGTCGCTCTTGGTGCGCAGCAGAGCACGCAGCTTGTCCACCGCTTCCAATTCGTCCTTCGTGTGCAGGGCATCGTCCTTCATGGTATAGCTCTTGGATAGGCTGAGGGCAGGGGTAACGCCCTTTAACATCAGCGCTTCATCAAATACCAGCATGGAGTTGACCACATGGCGCAAATCCTCCAGCACCAGGCGGGAGAAGGCGTTGTTGTCATCCTGCTGAACAGCGGCCAGCATGGTAACGCTGCCCCCTTCCTTTATGTTGCGGGCAGCGCCCAGCAGCTGACGGGGTTTGTTGAAGGCGCCCGCCGACATGCAGCCGCGCAGCTCCTCCTCATCCCTGGCAGGCAGGTTGTTGTACGCGCGGGACAGCGCGTGGAAATCATTAATCAAGACCAATACGTCCTTGCCGCCCTCAGCCAGCCGCTTGGCGCGTTCCACTACCATTTCGCTGACGCGTACACTGTTTTCCGGCGGCTCGTCAAATGTGGCGTACAGCACATCGCACTCGGTGCGCGCCTTCACAGCGGTTACTTCCTCGGGGCGCTCGTCCGCCAACAGCACCATGATGGTCAAATCCGGATAACGGTCGCGGGCAGCCTCTGCCATGCGCAGCAGGATGTCCATCCTGTCAACGCCCGGCGGGGTTACCAGCAGGCCGCGCTGTCCAAAGCCTACGGGTGCCATCAGGTCGATGATGCGAAGAAGCGGGTCACTCACCGTGCGGCCGGAAAGCTTGAGGCGTTTGGCGGGATAAACAGGCGTCAGCTTTTCAAATTCCTTACGGGGGGATAGTTCCTCCACATCCTCGCCGTTGATATGGGTAATGTAGAGCATGGCGCTGTAGCGGTCCATCTCCCGCCGGGGACGGGTCTTACCCTTGATGTAGTCGCCGCTGCGCAGGCTGAAACGGCGGATCTGGGCATTGGAAACATATACATCATCCCGCCCAGGCAGGTAGTTGCCGCACGAAGGAAGCCGTAGCCTTCGGTATGCACTTCCAGCACGCCTTCCCCTTCGCCGCAGTCGCCAGCAGCCAGCATTTCAGGGATGCCCATACCGGGCAGATCCCGTCCGCGCATGGCAGGGGTATAGGCAACTTCCTCCCGCTGGGGAGCGGAGGGCAGGGTACGCCTGACAGGCATCGTTTCCTGGGACGGACGATATACCCTTTGAGGGGCGGGCTGGGCAGGCTGATCCTGGGTGGATTGCGCCGGTCCAAAGCGGGTAAAGGTGACCGGTCTTGTCTGCGCCCGAGCATCGGTTAACCCTTTTTGATCGTTAAGTACAATATTAATGGGCTGTGTCTGCTGCACCGGCGCGTATTTGGCGGCGGGAGGCACGGCTGTAAAAGGCTGGGGATTGTGCCAGGCACGGGCGCCCTGCAGGTTAAATGCCGGCTTGTTGCCCTTGGGCGGCGCCGCCGGGGGACGGGGCACCGACACCGCCGGCTTGGGCGCTGTCGCCTGGGGCCGGGGACGGGGGTTCACCGTCATGACGGGAATATCGTCGGAGTCGTCCGATATAATCAGCGCCTGCCGCACAGGACGAGACTCGCTCTTCTCCACCTCCCGCTCGGGCTGGGAGGCCACAATTTTATCGATAATGGCTTGTTTAGTCATGCTGCTGCTTAGCTCAACGCCCTGCTCCTTGGCATACTTGCGCAGCTGCGCCACGGTCATCAGCTTCAGATCATCCGGAAAATTCATGTTTCCCTCCTATAGTATTCTATGGATTTATTCTCTTTATGACAGACAAATCGGTATCCCTGCCGAAAGGCAGGAATCATTTTTGATGTCGTGTTATGGATTCGTCAGATACATGGGATTGAAATGGAAAGATACCTCTTATTTATAACGACAACGGGTGAACGCCGACGCCCAACAGACCGGGGCCGGTATGTACGCCCAATGCCGGACTTAATTCGCTTTCAATAAAGTTTTCGCAGTCAGGCAGTAGGCGCTTCAGTTCCTCCAGCGCACGCTTCGCTTCTTCCCTGGCGCTGCCGTGGGCAACCATTACCTGATATCTTATATGCTTCTTGGCTTCCCTCACCGCCAGGTTGATGATTTCCGCCACCGACTGGACGCGTCCGCGCACCTTGGCGGCCACCACGTAGACGCCCTCCTCGTTGCAGGTAATAATGGGCTTGATTTTAAGCAGCGTCCCCATCACTGCGGCGACCTTGCCAATGCGGCCGCCTTTGGCTAAATACTCAAGGGTGGCGACACTGAAATAGATATGGGTATGGGGAATTGAAATTTTTAGCTTGCTTACGACATCTTCTGCGGACAAGCCTTCCTCCAACAGCATGCCGGCATAAATCGCGGTAACGCCGGTACCAATGCCAATGTTCAGGGTGTCCAGCACATGGATTTGAAGGCGCTTTTCATCCTCCGCCACCAGGCGCATGGCGTTGTAGGTACCGGACAAACCGCTGGAAATGGCAATGGCCAGCACGGTATCATAGCCGTCCGAATAAATCTGGTTATATGCTTCGCGTATGGCCTCTATGCTGGGTTGGGAAGTCTTGGGCACTTCCTCTTCCATACGGTCGTAAACTTCCTGGGGGGTGATATCTACCCGGTCATAATATTCGGCATCCCTGTAGGCTATCCGCACAGGTACAGAATACATATTGTATTTTTTTATATATTCCTGCGGAACATCCGAGCAAGAGTCCACCAAAATGGCAACCCGGTTTTCAGCCATGATATAGCCTCCTTAACAATGCCTTGCTGGCAAGAGTGTACTTATTTTCATGGTAATTGTCAAGTTATTCCTGATCCAGCACGCTTTCTGTGCGAGACTGCTTGGTTAGACGATAGCTGAGCACCGTTTCCAGGTTGATATTCTGTATGGAAGAAAAGATGTTGTTGAGAATGCGGGGGTTGGTTTTGCTAAGCTCCTTCAAAAGATTTTTGATTTCCCTGCGCTTGCCCCCTTCTTCCCTTTGGGTAACGGAGCAGGCGCAGGTAATGGCAGGGATAGAATGAGCCGCCTGCCATAGAAGAATATATTTCTCCCGCACTAAATACAGGGGACGTATCAGCTGCATACCCTCATAGTTGTCGCTGTGAAGGCGGGGCATCATGGTTTTAAACTCGCCGCCGTAGAACATGCTCAGCAGCACGGTTTCGCACACATCGTCAAAGTGATGGCCCAGGGCAATCTTGTTGCAGCCCAGCTTGCGGGCTTCCTTGTACAAGTAACCCCTGCGCATAGCGGAACACACATGACAGGGAGAGGCAGTCCCCTCGGCAATGGAGAGAATGTCGGTTTCAAACACATCCAGCTCAATGCCTATTTTTCGGGCGGTTTCGATAATCAGGGCACGGTTTTCCGCAGAATAACCTGGATCCATGCACAAAAATCGCAGTTCAAAGGGAATGGTGCTATATCGCTGCAAAAGCTGCATACATTTGGCAAGCAGCAGAGAATCTTTGCCGCCCGACACGCACACGGCAATGCAGTCCCCCGGCTCCGTCAAGCGATACTGCTTCATGGCGGAAACAAAGTTGCGCCAGATGGTTTTGCGAAAACGGGTGGTGATGCTGTGTTCCACCCCTTTTGCCCATTGTCCGCTCATGCCCTGCCTCCCCTCCGGTAAAACTCCTTTCATCATAGCACAGATGCCTTCGTTGTGCTATAATCTCCCCGGAAAGAAGGGAGTTATCTATGAACGGAATGTTGGAAACAATCATCAAGGGCGCTTCGCGCATCATGCTGGAGCAGGAAAATGCCAAAGCCCGCCAGAAGGATGGGCACAGCAACTTTGTCACCGAGGCGGACATCGCGGTGCAGGAATACCTGCGGGAAAAACTTCTTGCCTATTTGCCGGACAGCCTGTTTTTTGCCGAGGAGCAGGAAAACAACCCCCTGACCGACACCCCCACCTGGATGGTAGACCCCATCGACGGCACCACCAACTTTATGCGGGGCAGGCGGTTTTCCGCCATTTCCGTGGCTTTAATGGAAAACAAGCAGCCCATACTGGGGCTGATTTATAACCCCTACACAGGAGAAATGTTCCGGGCGGAAAAGGGGAAGGGCGCCACCCTCAACGGCACCCCCATCGCCCCTGCCCATACGCCCTTTGAGCATGCCATCGTAACCATCGGCACATCCCCCTACAACCCAAAGTATGCCGAGGTCAGCATGCGGGCAGCGCTGCAGTTCCTGCTTCAGGCAGGGGATTTGCGCCGCACCGGTTCCGCCGCGCTGGAGTTGGCCGAAGTGGCCTGCGGGCGTACCGATGTGTTCTATGAGATGAGCCTGGCTCCCTGGGATTATGCGGCAGGCTGCCTGCTGGTTCAGGAGGCGGGCGGAAAACTCATCATGCCCTTTGCAGAGAAAATGGACTATGGCAAAACCAACGCCATTTTGGCCTGCAATCCTCTCTGCCTTCAGCAGGCGAAAAGCATCCTGCGCGCCGCCGTGGAGCATGCATGATTCCTCTGTCCACCCCCCACTGCCACACCCTGTACACAGACGGCCGCAACACCGCGGAGGAAATGGTGCAGGAAGCCCTGCGGCAGGGCTTTGTCAGCTTGGGGTTTTCTGAGCACGCCCTGCAAACTTTTGATTTTCCCTACGCCCTGACGGAGGAAAGCGAAAAGGATTATATTCAAACCGTCCAAAAGCTGAAGGATAAATACCGTCAGCAGATTGCCCTGTACCTGGGCATTGAGCGGGATATGCTGTCCACTGCGGATCAATCCAAGTTTGACTATGTATTGGCCTCCTGCCACTATGTGGAAACTACCCAGGGCCCTGTGGCGGTGGATGGGGAGCCAGAGCGCCTGAAAGATATCATACGCTGCGAATTTGGCGGCGACGGCCTGTTGATGGCGAAACAATATTACCAAGCGCTGGGCCAGTATATCCGCGATTATCAGCCCGATATCATCGGCCACTTTGACCTGGTGGTCAAATACAGCCGAAACGGCGAGATGTTTGATGCAAACAGCGCCGCCTACCTGGATATTGCCCTGAAAGCGCTGGAAACAGCCTTTGAAGGATGCCGCGTTATGGAGGTCAACACCGGTGCGCTGGTGCGCAGTAACGCCCCCGTCCCCTATCCCGCTCTGCCCCTGCTGAAGCACTGGAAAAAACTGGGCGGCGATGTTATCCTTTCTTCCGACTGCCACAACGCTCCGCTGTTATCCGGCGGGTATGAAAAAGGCCTCGCGTGCATCCGCGAAGCCGGTTTTGAAAGCATTTTGTACCTAAACCCTGTGCCGGGCAGCCTTTTCGCCCAAACGCCGGTTTAATTTTCTGCAAGCAATGCTGCCTGGGGCAGCATTTTTTCCAGGCGCTTCTGCCGTTGATTTGTCAAGTCCTTCAGCCGCTGGATGCGCTGCTGCACCCTGAGCCCGGTCAAGGAACGGCTGCGGAAGCGGTCGAACATCAGGCGTACGCCCACGGCCGCCGGCAGCGCAACCGGAACGGCGCCTGCCGCCGCCACCGCGGCCCCGGCTCCGATGGCAGCTCCGGTTTTTACCATGCGATACGCCGCATCCTGCACGCCCGCAACGGGCGCCTTCTTTTTTAACAGCACATTGGCGCCTTCGGTGATGGCTACCACCGCAAAGGGCAGCCCCAGGGATACGCTGTCCAGAACATCGGCAAGCAGCCCGGTATCCTCCATCACCCCGAGGCTGACGGATATTTCATCAGCAAAGCTTAAGCCCACGGCAATGCTGTCCACCAGGGCGCTTTTTTCACGCTTTTTATAATGCTGAACCAGTTCCTTAAAAGTTTCCATTTATCCTCCAAAGAGTTTGAGGGCTGTCGTCAGCACCCATGCCCCCGCCAAAATAACGGCAATCCAGGTAATCTGCGTCAGCACGCTGGTGACGGTGCCCTTCTTTT
>CAZCBC010000005.1:0-1137 GCA_964496775.1 uncultured Oscillospiraceae bacterium | reverse complement strand
GCTGTCAGCCTTCTTCTGCAGAGTATCCAGCTGTTTTCTTACATCCTTCAGCGCCTGCTGGGTATCCCTGTCCTGCTCCCTTTTGCCTTCTTCCAGGATGGTCAAACGGGCGGACAATTCCTGCGCCTGCTGCTGCAAGGCGGCCATGTCCTCGTGCATCCCTTCCAGCACCACCGTTACCTCGGCGGTGTACTGTTCAACCAGGGCGTTTAAATCCTGCCCCTTGAGGGAGGAAACGGCATTGTCCAGAAAATCCATGGATTTCTGGACGATGCCGGTTTTTTTTGCATGTTCCTGCTGCGCGGGCAGATTGTGTTCGCTGTCCATCACACCAGACGGATGCCGCTGCTTGCCTGCTCGGCAGAATAGCGATCCAACAGCCCCTTGATGCGGTTGTAGGGGTTAAGCAATGTATTCAGGCTGCGGTCATGGTTGAGGGTGGCAATCAAATACGCCATGTATTTGCTGATGTCCGCCTCCACAAACCACTTTGTTTCCTTCAGTTTGGGGTTGCGGTAGGCCATGTTGCTGGAAATCACCTTGGTAATCAGCCCCTTTTCATAGGCTTCCTGGAAAGCGTCTATGCCATTGGTGAAGAAGGCAAAGGTAACGATGGGGAAAATACGGTGCACCTTGCGTTTTTTTAACTCCCTGGCCAAATCCAGAATGGATTCGCCGGAAGAGAGAATGTCGTCGGCAACGATAACGTCCTTCCCTTCCAGATCAGGGCCCAGGTATTCGTGCGCTACAATAGGGTTGCGGCCGTCGATAATGGTGGTATAATCCCGCCGCTTGTAGAACATGCCCATGTCCAGGGACAAAACTGAGGAATAGAAGATATTGCGCGGCACGGCGCCCTCATCGGGCGCGACGACAGCCATGGCCTCCTTGTTGATGTTCAAATCCTTCACTTCCCGTAAAAGGGCTTTGAGCATCTGGTAGGTGGGCATAATGTTCTCAAACCCGCACAGCGGAATGGCGTTCTGCACCCTTGGGTCGTGGGCATCAAAGGTTAGAATATTGGTGACGCCCATGCTCTCCAGTTCCTGTAGGGCCAGGGCGCAGTCCAGGCT
The DNA here is from genome assembly GCA_964496775.1 of uncultured Oscillospiraceae bacterium. GTDB lineage: Bacteria > Bacillota > Clostridia > Christensenellales > Aristaeellaceae > DTU024. Next base: position 64 of record CAZCBC010000005.1, on the reverse strand, counting down.
TTCCCGGGTGGTGCGGCGGTGCTGACGGCTTTCATAGAGGAAGGGCATGATAACATTGACGCGC
>CAZCBC010000004.1:43019-45956 GCA_964496775.1 uncultured Oscillospiraceae bacterium | reverse complement strand
CGGGGGATATACTGCGATCAAAGCGAGTGATGGCTGAGGTTGTCTGGCCCTATGGAGACAAGCTGTATCCGGGTTTGCATGCCAACGATATGTCCATGGCGCTTTGGTGGAATCTGGACGGTGTACGGTTGCTTACAACGGGCGATTTGTCCGGTGCGTATGAGAATTATGCTGCCTGCCCTTCCGAGGTACTGAAGGTGACCCATCACGGCTCAAAGACGGCAACGAAAGAAGATTTTTTGATGCATGTAAAGCCTCAGATAGCCATCCTGCCTATCGCTGAAAATCAACTGGACCGTTCTCAGGCTGTTGTTAAAAGGCTGAACGACATGTCTTGTCAAGTGTATTCCACCCATGAAAGAGGTGCGTTGCGGCTAAATATAAGAAACGGACAATTGGATATTCAACACTATCTTCCGGAAAGGGCACAGCATGAAAGCCGATGAATTCTTTAAATCAATAAAAGAGGGGAAAATCCTGCCCTGTTACCTGCTCGAAGGAGAAGAGGAGTATCTGAAGGAAAACGCTTTGGAGCAGATACGCAACAGGCTGATTGTGCCGCCCTTTGGAGACATGAATGAAACCGTTCTGGCAGACCCGGACGCAGAGCAATTGATTGCTGTTTGCGAAACATTACCCATGATGGCGGACAAGCGTTTGGTTATTGTCAAGGACAGCGCGTTATTGGCGGGGAGCAAAGAAAGTGGAAAAACAAGCAAAAAAAGTGATGCCGATGGTGATAAAATCTGCGCGTATATCAGAAATCTGCCGTCTACGACCTGCCTTGTGTTTTTAACCAGAGTCAAAGCCAATGGGGTCCGTAAATTATACAAGGAAATCAATAAACAGGGCGGTCTTGTTACATTTGAAACGCTCAACAATGAGGGGCTTGTTAAATGGATTGCACGGGAACTGAAACAGCAGGGAAAGCAGATTGCCCGCAGTACGGCGGAACAGTTGATATTTGCAACCGGTAAGGATTTAATGACCCTCAAGAATGAGCTTTTGAAGGCCGCGGCTCACGCGGGAGATAGCGATGTGGTGGAGCAGGCGGATATTCTGGCGGTTGTTACCCCAACGACGGAGTACAAGGTGTTTGATTTGGCGGATAATGTGGTGGAGGGGCATGCTGCTAAAGCCATATCGCTGATGAATAATTTGCTGCGAGAAGGGGAACAGCGGCTGATGCTCTTGGCACTTTTGCAGCGGCAATATAGACAGTTGCTGTTTACTGCCATCCTGACGAAACATGGCGTACAATCCGGCGTGATTGCCCAGCAGCTTGCCGTGCCGCCTTTTGTGGCGAAAAAGATGCAGGGCATGGTGCGCCGGTTTTCCGCAAAGTATCTCAAAGAATGCTATGATTACTGTGTGGACACTGAGTATCTGATTAAAAGCGGACAGATGGCTGAAGAAGGCTCGCTGGAGCAGGTAGTCTATTTTCTTTTGCGAGGGGAACAGAAGCATGGTTGAACAACTGAAAAATATTCTCATCCCTGCCGGGCTTATCCTGCAAGAAGAGACGTACAATCAATTGCAGAAATTTCATACCATATTGCTGGACTGGAATACGCGGATGGATTTAACCAATGTAGAGGCGTGTGATATGGCGCTGCTTCATTATGCCGACTCGCTGCTGCCATTATTGCATACTGAGCTGTTTCCCTTTGGCGCTAAGTTGATGGACGTGGGTACGGGGGCAGGCTTTCCGGGAATGGTATTGGCCATTGCCAGAAAGGATGTGCGGATTACCCTACTGGATTCTCTGCAAAAACGATGCCAATTTTTGCAGTATGTGGCTGAAGAACTTGGGCTTCAAAATGTTGAAATCATTCATGGCCGGGCGGAAGATGCGGGGCGGGGAAAAGCAAGGGAAAGTTTCGATACTGTAACAGCTCGTGCGGTGGCTCCCCTAAATATCCTGTGTGAATATTTGTTGCCGCTGGCAAAAATAAATGGACACGCCGTCTGTTGGAAGGGCCCTTCCGTTGTACAGGAGCGGGCAGCGGCGGAAAAAGCCAGCGTGCTGCTGGGCGGAGAACTTGGGGAAACATATCCCCTTATGCTGCCTGGGCGGGAACACTATATTCAGGTGTTCCATAAAAAAAGTTCCACGCCCCGCAAATATCCGCGCAAGGCTGGGACTCCGTCCAAAAATCCGTTATAAAATCTGCTCGTCTGCCTGGGAAAATGCATACATGCCAATGGAGGCTGCCACCGCTAAATTAAGGGAATCAATGGCACCGCTGTGGGGAATGCGCACGGGGGTGCCTTTTTTTTGAAACTCTTCAGGCAATCCTGCCCCCTCATTGCCCATAATAAGAGCATAGGGAGCTATTATCCTTTGGACGGCTTCCCCAAGGGAGATTGAGCCTGTAAGCATAAATGGATAAAGATGGTGCCGCGGGTGTTCTTTGCGATAGCAGGTAAAATCCTCATACTCCTGTATGTTGGTGGAAAACAATGCCCCCATACAGGCGCGTACAACGTGTGGGTCAAACACATCGGCAGCAGGGGCGATGATGGCGATATTGGTATAACCAAATCCCAAAGCGGAGCGAAGGATGGTGCCCAGGTTACCCTTGTCACTGGGCTGACATAGTACAAGATGCGGCCTATCTGCCTCCAAGGGCGGGCTTTCTTTGGAAGCGACAGCTGCTGCAAAACAGTTTTCTTTTCCGGAGATGCGGCTCAATATTCTATCGGCTTGCTCAATGCGGATTTGATGCAGCGCACAAAGGGCTTCAATCTGCTTCAGCCCTTCACTATCCCGTATCCCACTGGAAACAAGAACCCGGCGAACGGTATGAGGGCGCATATTCAGCGCTTCCAGGGTGGGGAATATGCCGGGCGCGTAGGTATAGTCCAGGTTTCTTTTATAATTTTGCAGAGGAGGCATTTACATCCCTCCCTGGATCAAACTGGATAGAAGGCTCA
>CAZCBC010000004.1:38297-43009 GCA_964496775.1 uncultured Oscillospiraceae bacterium | reverse complement strand
CGTCCATGCCAATTTCGCCTGTGGGGCCCACACAGGAAGGACATCCGTGCTCGCAATCACAATCCTGTATCAGCAATCTGGCGTGATGCAGCAGGGTATCGCGCATGGCAAAAGCTTTTTCGGACAGGCCCACGCCACCGGGGCAATTATCGTAAAGTATCAAGGTGGGTTTATCCGTGAAAGGAGATTTAACCTGATAGCTAACGGCTAAATCCCGTGGGGAGCACATCAGGTACAGCGGCGCTACGATGCGCAGTACATTGCTGATAGCCAGCATGCCGTTTTGCAGGGTGTCCTTTTCATACTGCGCGGCAATTTGCTCATCCAGTGTCCACCACATGGCGGTGGTATGCATATCCGTTTCGGGAAGCCTGACGGGACCATAGCCCAGACTTTCGCCGGTGTCCAGTTTCATTTTTTTGAATATCTTAACCAGTGCCGTAACCTTTACCTCGCCTCGCGCAGCGTTATTCTCTTCCTGCTCCACATCAAGGAGGCTTAGTGACACGTTCAAATCCGCGTCGGTATAGTAGTCTACATTGACGCGCTTGACAAATGCCCGGCAATTTTCAAAGTCCAGGGATTCAACCTGGTACTGCGTTCCTTCATGCATATAGATAGCGTTCTCATGCAGCAGCATGGGAACGGTGAAGCGGTCCATTTCTCCAACCACCTGTACATGTGCGGGGTTGGTTATATCCATAATCAGGAAATTTTCTGTCATCGCTGTGCGCAGGCTGATTTCGCTTGCCGGGAAATCCTCTGTAGCCCAGTGCCAGGTATCTCCAACATGACGCACAATTTGCGCTTCCTCAAGGTAGGTTAGCATATGATCGCTTCCAGGAGCGTTGCCAAAGGTTTCACCGTCTTTAAAAGGCAACTCGTACGCGGCACATTTAAAATGGCTTAGCATAATATATAGGTTATTGGGATTAAGCAGCGCATGTTCGGGGGATTGACTGAAAAAATAATCAGGGTGGGTAATGATATACTGGTCAATGGCTGCGCTGGAAGCAATCATGATAACGATAGATGTCTCCTGCCGGCGGCCAGCCCGCCCTGCCTGCTGCCAGGTGCTGGCGATGGTGCCGGGATAGCCGCAGAGGATGCAAGCATCCAGGGAGCCGATGTCCACGCCAAGTTCCAGCGCGTTGGTGGAAACAACGGCGTCCACTTGCCCGGCGCGCAGCCCCTTTTCAATGGCCCGGCGCTCGTTGGGCAGATACCCGCCTCTGTAACCATGCACCCGTGGGGCATTACCAAGTGGATCTCTCGCCATATCCTTGAGCGCCTTGGTTAATACCTCGACCTGCACGCGGCTCTTTGCAAAAATAATGGAAGGAATTTTGTTTTTCAGAAACCTTTCAGCAACGGAGCGCGTTTCGTGCAGCGCACTTTTGCGTATGCCAAGCTGCCTGTTCACAAGGGGCGGGTTGTAGAAAACCACATGTCTTTCCCCCAAGGGCGCTCCATTATTATCTACAACCTGAACGGGGCGGCCTGTCAACAATTGCGCCAATTCACCGGGGTTCTGGATGGTGGCGGAACAAAGAATAAACTGGGGATGGCTGCCATAGAAATCGCACAGGCGCATAAGGCGCCTTAATACGTTGGCCAGATTGCTGCCAAAGATGCCGCGGTAGGTATGTATTTCATCAATAACAATGTATTTAAGATTTTCAAACAACTTAACCCACTTGGTATGGTGAGGCAGTATGCCTGAATGCAGCATGTCGGGATTGGTAACCACCACATGGCCTGCCTGGCGTATGGCCCGCCGGGCGGAAGCTGGGGTATCTCCGTCATAGGTATACGTCTTGATATCCTCGCCTAACTGGGTGACAATTTCATACAGCTCCGATACCTGGTCGGTCGACAGGCTTTTGGTTGGAAATAAGTAGAGGGCGCGGGCATCCGGGTTGGACAGTATCTCGCTTAAAATGGGGATGTTGTAGCACATTGTTTTACCGGATGCGGTGGGCGTAACAACCACAACATCCTTTTTCTGATGTACCAATTCAATGCTTTCTGCCTGGTGAGTATAAAGCTGCCGGATACCCCTTTGAGCGAGCACGTCTTGTAGACGCTGATCAACCCACTTGGGATAGGGTGCATAGCGTGCATTTCGCGGCGCATCTGTATGCCAGGAGGTAACACACTCCATAAACTGCCGGTCGTTCTGCAAAACATCAACCATTTGTTTCAGGTTCAAGGGGTCGTCCTCCATGCTGTAGTAAAGCAAGTATAGCAAAACGCTTTCAGTGTTACAAGTAAAGGAAAAATTCGTTGACTTTTATATTTCACAGTGATAAACTACATTTGTATTCCGATGAGGGAGTAGTTCACGCAATGCGTAGAAATGTCAACAACACTGGGCATAAGCCTTGGCATTTCTGAAAGAACGAGACTCATGCGCATTATATGTGCATGAGTTTTTTTATGAAAGGAAAGGTGAATATGAAAGCATACCTAACGCCTGTGGAGGAGGCCCTTCAACAAACGGGGAGTTGTCGGGAGGGGCTCAGCGGCCAGGAGGCCGAGCAACGTCTTGCGAAAAATGGCAAGAACAAACTGAAGGAAGCAGATAAAATCAGCAACTTTCAGCGTTTTCTTGAAGAGCTGAAGGACCCCATGCTCATCATCCTGATGGTTGCTGCTGCGATTTCCGCTGTAACCAGCATCCTTGATAAGGAAGCGCCGACGGATACCATCATCATTATGATTGTTGTCTTCCTGAATGCTGCTCTGGGTGTCTATCAGGAAAGCAAAGCGGAAAAGGCCATTGAAGCGCTACAGGAAATGTCCGCTGCTACCACGCATGTACTGCGTAATGGGCATATCGCACAGGTTAAGTCGGAAGACTTGGTGGTAGGCGATATTGTTATGCTGGAGGCAGGCGCAGCTGTACCGGCTGATTGCCGCGTTATTGAGCAGGCGTCCTTGCAAAGCGAGGAGGCTGCCCTGACTGGCGAATCGCTGCCTGTATATAAGGTGACGGATGCTTTATCCATCCCAGAGGGGGCAAAAGACGTTCCCCTTGGCGACCGGAAGAACATGGTGTACATGGGCTCCACCATCGTGTATGGTCGCGGCACAGCGGTTGTTGTGGCCACCGGCATGGATACCGAGATGGGCAAAATTGCCGATGCTATCACCAAGACGGTGGAACAGGAAACGCCGCTGCAGATTAAGCTGAACCAACTGAGCAAGGTACTGACCTATCTTGTGCTAGGCATCTGTGTGTTTATTTTTGCGTTCAGTTTAATCCGAAGCGGAAGTTTTGAGCTGGAAACGGTACTGGATACTTTCCTGATTGCGGTCAGCCTGGCGGTCGCAGCTATTCCTGAGGGACTGGCTACTGTCGTGACCATTGTGCTGTCCATCGGCGTTACCAATATGTCCAAGCGCAACGCCGTTATCCGCCGCCTGACTGCGGTGGAGACACTGGGGTCTACGCAGATTATTTGCTCTGATAAAACCGGCACGCTGACACAGAACAAAATGACTGTGATTAAGCACGATGGTGCAGACGAAACTTTCCTTGCCAAAGCCCTGGCGCTGTGCAGCGACTCGGAATGGGAAGACGGAAAGGCCGTTGGCGAACCTACAGAGAATGCCTTGGTGGCCTATGCTGCCAAACTGGGTATGCCTAAATCTGAGCTCAAAGCGGAATTTCCCCGTGTAGGCGAGGCTCCTTTTGATTCCATGCGTAAAATGATGTCTACTTTGTGTAAAGAGAATGATGAAATCATTCAATACACGAAGGGCGCTCCCGATGTGCTGCTGAAGCGCTGCGTTCACTATTGGGACGGCAACAAGGTACAGCCCATGACGGATGCAAAGCGCGGACAGATTGAGCAAGTCAACAAGGATATGGCGGAAGAAGCACTGCGGGTGCTGTGCGGCGCGTATCGCAAATGGGACAAGATGCCACAGGATTTAGCCCCGGAAAACTTGGAAAAAGACCTGATCTACATCGGGCTGGTGGGTATGCTTGACCCTGTTCGCCCCGAAGTGCTGCCAGCTATTGAGGAATGCAAGAGCGCCGGCATTCGGCCCATCATGATTACAGGTGACCATAAAGATACCGCCGTTGCTGCTATTGCCAAGCAGCTGGGCATGATTACTTCGTCCACTGAAGCGATTACCGGCTCTCAACTGGATGAAATCAGCGATGAAGAGCTGAAGAAGTCTATTAATAATTACTCAGTATATGCACGTGTGCAGCCAGAGCACAAAGTACGCATTGTAACGGCCTGGCAGGATGCGGAACGCGTGACAGCCATGACGGGGGATGGCGTTAACGACGCCCCCTCCATCAAACGTGCGGACATCGGCGTGGGCATGGGTATTACCGGAACCGACGTTACCAAGAACGTTGCCGACATGGTGCTGGCCGACGACAACTTTGCCACCATCGTTTCAGCGGTAGAAGAAGGCCGCCGCATCTATGACAATATCCGCAAGGCGATACAATTCCTGTTGTCATCCAATCTAAGCGAGGTTATTTCCATATTCGTTGCGACCATGATTGGATTTACCATCTTAAAGCCGCCGCACTTGCTGTGGATTAACCTGATTACCGACACCTTTCCCGCACTGGCGCTGGGTATGGAACCTGCGGATAAGGATGTCATGAATCGTCCGCCCAGACGGAAGGACGAAGGAATCTTCGCCGGCGGCCTGGGGGTGGACGCAGTATATCAGGGTGT
>CAZCBC010000004.1:11991-38287 GCA_964496775.1 uncultured Oscillospiraceae bacterium | reverse complement strand
CATTGGTTGCCTACTATATCGGTCATTTTATCGAGTCCGGCAGATGGGAGTTTGTCAACTCTCCTGATGGGATGACCATGGCCTTCCTGACGATGAGTATGGCGGAGGTTTTCCACTCCTTCAACATGCGCTCTCAGCGAGGAAGCGTATTTTCGCTGAAAACCCATAACAAGTATCTGTATGGCGCTATGTTCCTGTCGCTTATTTTGACGGCAGCGGTTATCTTTATACCGTTCCTAAGCAACGCGTTTGGGTTTGAAAGCATCAGCCTGCTTGAGTATGCGATTTCTATGGTGCTGGCTATGTCTGTCATTCCCATTGTTGAAATAACGAAATTCTTCCAGCGGAAATTCGGAAAACATTAATACTGATTCCAATCTTTATTACCTCAGGATAGGTCAAAAAAATCCCCGATACTCAGCGAGTGCCGGGGATTTTTGAAGCATTTCTTATCCTTCGTAGTCAATGCTGGTGCGCTTTTCTCTTACAGAGGTAATGAACTTTCCGAAGGCTACATGGGTAGGGTGGTCCTTATAGTAGTAAAGCCCGTCCAAATCATCAAAGGTACAAATCAGCATAATATCTTCGTTGTTGCTGGGGGAACCGGGCATGTTTTCTACAATGTACGCGCTGCGGCAGGTGGAAATCTCCGTGGTGAAACGGCTGGCCATTTCTTTGGCGATGGCGATGTTCTCCTTTTTGGTGCGGCCCTCCGCTTCTTCTTTTAGTTTGAACAATACCAGGTGCTGAATCATAATACTCTCCTCTTTCTAATATCATCCCCGAGGAAACGCAGAGGCTGGCATAGGCGCGCATCGGTTAACCTGGACGCGATGCGCTCAGTATACCTTGCCTGCAATTCCGTCAGGGTTAGGTTTGTGCTGATAACTGTATTTTTGCCGCTGCTGAAACGTGCGTCCAGCAGGGCGAATAGCTGCTCTATCGTGATATTCTCCCACATGGGTTCTGTACCCAGGTCGTCTATCAAAAGCAGTTGGGTATCGTAAAATAGGGCCATACCATCTTCTTCGTGCGAGAAATAGGCTTTGCGCATGGCGTTGAGCAGGGTATTAGCTGTTACGCAGAGAGATGGTATACTTTGGGTTTGTGCCCGGTGGGCAATAGCACGCAGAAGGAAAGTTTTCCCAAGTCCGCTTCGCCCATAGAAGAGCAAATTAGGCGGCTGGCTATGGGGGAGAAGGTTGGCATAGTCTTCGCATCGCTTACGCAAAACCAGGGCATACTCCTGCTGTGTAATGTCCAAGCCTGGCAGGGGGGTTGAAGAAAAAACGTTGATATCGTACGTTTCAAATGTCTCTTCCGTTTGGGGCATGGCGAATGCCTGGCTGGTCAGTTGTTGGCTGTGCTGAAGGACGCAAGAGCAAAACTCTTTTTTATATTCCCCTGTATAACCGGTATCCTTGCACAGGGTACAGGTATACACAGGATCCAGAAAATTCTCCGGGAAGCCATTTTCCAACAGTAAGGCACGAATCCGCTCGCTCCTTTTCTGGGTTTCTTCCGGCAGATTATCCTGCACAATGCCCCGCATGGCGTTTTGAAGGCCTTGCATGATAGCGTTTTTACGCTGCTCCAGCAAAACACCAATTTCCGGACACTTGGCAACGGCAAGGCTTTCGTTTTCTACTTCCTTCTGGCGGTTGATGGGTTGCCGGGCACGGCATGCCTGCAGCGCCTGTAATAAATTTTCACGTTGCACGGTTCTTCCTCGCTTCCTCAATCAACTCTTCCATGCCGGTTTCCATTTGTTGCTCAGTGTACTCACGCTGGTCATAACGATGAGCGCCAACCTCTTTGGAAGGGCGGGAAGTTTGGCTCATGGATGCTTCTTCCTTGGCTTGCGCTACTGTAACGATTCCTTTTGTATTCCAGGCGGCAAGCACTTTGTCGATATAAGGCATCTTTTGACGGGCGTTTCGCGCCTGAAGAGCGGCATACTCAATTAGCTCCGGAGAATGATGTTGCAGCCAACCTTCGATAAAACTCATATCCCCGTTGCTGGGGCTACCCTCCTGCCCGCAGGCGTTTAACACCTTTCGTGCTAAAGGCATCATATGCTCGCGGCTGTGTAGGTAGGCTTGTACCTTTTCCGCATTGTCCATTCCCTTTTGCTGCCAAGCGGACAGAGCAATGGCCAAGTCTTCAAATTTGCCGTTTTTCCGGCGGACGGCTTCCGCGGCCAGCACAATCATCTCATGGGGAAATCGCGCGTTCAAGGCCTTGTAGGCATTCTGAACGCTGATGGGACTTACCCGCACGCCAAGGGTTTGCAATACCTCTTTTGTAGCTTCCAATAAATCGTTTTCATTTTGCAGCTGGGTTTTAACATTGGCATTGCCTCGTCTTTTATGCAGCCCTTCCAGTATGCCGTTTAGATAAGCAAATGTGGGATTGCTTGCCTTAACAGTTTCGGCGCAGGCGGCAAGAATATCATCATGGGAGAAGTTCATTTCATCTGTCCAGTTCTGATAAAGGTTCAGCTCATCCTCTGTCGGAGCACGCCGCAAGCCGAAACGGCGCAGCACTGCTTTGGCGCCTTCCCGAACCTGCCTTGTGCGGTTGAAGAACCGCTCGGCATCTTCCTCTGCTGTAATGCCTTCTTCTTTCAGATGAACGGCGATTTTTTCGGCATATTTAAAAGTAAACCCTATGCCTCTTGTTGCAATGCAATGGCTGAGCAGCATCAATACAATGCTCTGGGGTAATTCCAGGTCCTGCACCCATTCATAGGCAGTGGCAATTTCGTTGGGGCGAATCTTTCTGCGTTCCGAAAACAGGGCATATACTGCTTCGGAAAAGTTGATATATGCGCGGTCGGCTCCTAAACTGTCTTGTCCTGTCAGCATCCTTTGTCCCAAATGATGCAGCTTGTATTGGGGGGGATTATCGCTGAAGCGGGTCAATACCCGCCGCCGCTCCCAATACCGAAGGGCGGCTTCTACACGGCTTTCTTCCATGGTGAGTTCACTTGCCATCTCCTTGATGCCAAAGCCCTCATCCTGCAGTTGGCTGTGATACAGACAGCTTAAATAGACCTTTACAAAATCGCCTTCCGCCCCGGGAAGGTATTCGGTAAAGAAAAGATTTTCAATGGCTGTGATACCGAATATTCGGCACTGGTCATCGCGGTGAAACATGGTGTCCTTTCTAAAGTTCAAGATTACTGCGCCATCATTTCCTGTTTCAGGGTAGTTAACATGCGCCGTTCCATACGGGAAACCTGCATTTGGGTCAAACCCAGGTGTTTGGCAGTCACGCTCTGAGAAAGTCTTTTGCCAAAGCGTAATGTCAGCAACTGCTTTTCGGTGCTGGAAAGCACGGTCAGCGCCTTTTTTAAATCTTCCCTTAACTCAAAGGCGTCAAAACTGAAATCCTCTTCACCCAACCGGTCAAAGAGCATTAAACCATCTTCGTCAGGCGTATCAAGGGAAGAAACGGTTGTTTTATTCCGCATAGTCTGCACGTCCAGCACCTGTTGAATATCCCACCCCAGGGCATCTGCCAACTCCTGTACAGAGGGTTCGCGCCTTAATGTTTGTATCAACTGTTCGTTGGCTCGATCCATCTTGATGCCCTGCTCGCGAAGGCCGCGGGGAGAACGTAAAAGCTGAGCTCTGTCCCTGATATAGTTGCGAACCTTCCCCGTGATCGTGGGGGTAACGAAGGTAGTAAAGCGAAGCCCCCGGTCTGGTTCAAAGCGCTGAAGGGCTTCTACCAGCGCTAGGGCAGCAACCTGTTTTAGGTCTTCAAGTTCTATACCGCGCCCGGCAAAGCGTGCGGCGATGGCCTGCGTTAAGGGCAGCGCTGCCCGCACAGCGGCATCGAGGGATGCGTCTGTGCGGTTCAATGCGTATGACATGGCGGTATCATGAATCAAATCAGCATTCATGGCTTAACCCACAGACGGGCAGCGACATGCAAACACTGTGGATGCCGCATGAATCCCCTTCAAGATGAATATCGGTGACCAGGGTACCAATAACCAAACGGGCCGTTTCAGCATCGGCGGGAACACACTGCTGTGGGGAGAAACTTCGGATGCCTTCCAATCGAATGTGTAGTTTATCATCCTCAACGCGGCAGATAAGGCACACAGATTCTAAGCGCCTTGGCTGATGCATAAGAAGATCAAAGGCTTCATCGATGGCGATACGGATATCATCAATTGTATCAAGGGATAGCCCGGCAATGGCGCCAACCGCGCTAAGGGCGGAACGGAGCGCTATGGTCCAACGGTTGTCGGCGGGGACTGTCAAGGTCATTTTGTTCATTTTGTACTAACCACCTTTATGTTTTCATGGGGGACAATATGCAACAGACTTGCCCGGGCATTTTCCCCGTTGTCGCACCACCAGTCCCTTGGAGAGAGGAGGGTGATGCCTTCTTCGGGCAAATTCAGGTATACAGGGACATTACCCGGCATTTTCTTTAATATACGCTCGCATTGCGGCATATCATTCCGGTGAAGGCGAATGTACACTTTAGTTTCAGCGTTTCTTGCCTGTTCCATATCATTACCGGGTTGTTTGGGTGCTTCATAGTTTAGCTTTTCAATGGTATCCACCAGCAGCTTAGTATCCTCATCCTCCCGAACGGATAGTTTGCCTGTCAGTTTTACGGCGGCATCCTGCTTGAGCATATGGCTAAAGCGTTCATAAACCTGGGGAAACAAAAGGCATTCGATCTGTCCGGTTAAATCTTCCAGCGTCAAGAAGGCCATCATGCCGCCTTTTCGCGTGGCTTTGGGGCGCAAGGCGGAAACAAGTCCCCCCATCTGCACGGATTTACCATCCTCAGAAAGCCCATGGTCTTCCAGTTCGCTTAATTCCTGAATGCTTGCAGTGTTGCAGGTTAGCTTCTCCAGGGCATCCGCATACTCATCCAGGGGATGCCCGGAAATGTATACGCCTGTTACTTCCTTCTCCATGGCTAACAGTTCGTGCCATGGGTATTCTGGAGTGTTCGGGTATGTTTCCCGGACAACTTGCTGGCGCAGGGGAGCGGCGCTTTCAAACAAAGAAACCTGGCCCTTGATGTTGTTCCGTTTGCGCTGATTGTTGGCATCCATGACCTGTTCATACACCTGGGAACACTGGTTCCGGTTGCCGCCCAGGCCATCAAAGGAGCCGGACTTAATTAAACTTTCCACGCAGCGCTTGTTGACATACTCGCTGTTCAGGCGGTTGCAAAAGTCAAAAATGCTGATAAATGGACCATGCTCTTCCCGTTCCCTGACAATGCTTTCTACCGCTTTTTCACCAATACCCTTGACGGCGGAGAGCCCAAAGCGGATGCACTTTTTGCCGTTTTCAAGGATGACCGAAAATTTGCCGACCGACTGATTAATGCTGGGGGGAAGCAGAGGGATACCCGCCTTGCGGCAATAGTGGATATAACCGGCGATTTTAGAGGCGTTGCCAATCATGCTGCTCATGACGGCCGCCATGTATTCGGCAGGATAATGTTTTTTCAGCCACGCTGTTTGGACGCTGACTATGCCATAGGCGGCTGCATGGGATTTGTTAAATGCGTAGCTGGCGAAAGAAGTCATTTCATCGAAAATCTGCTCTGCCGCCTCTGCCTTAATGCCTTTGGCGACAGCGCCGGGCACGCCTTCCTCCGGCAAACCATAGACAAAGTTATGCCGTTCCCTTGCCATGACATCATGTTTCTTTTTGGACATCGCGCGGCGCACCAAATCACTGCGGCCATAGGAATACCCGGCCAAATCCCGCACAATTTGCATAACCTGTTCCTGATAAACAATGCAGCCATAGGTAACATCCAGAATTGGTGCCAACTCCGGTGTGATATAACGAATGCTGGATGGGTCGTGTTTGCCTGCGATATAGCGGGGAATAGATTCCATGGGACCGGGGCGATACAGGGAAATGGCGGCGATGATATCCTCAAATACTTTTGGCTTCATGGCAGTTAAGAAATTGCGCATGCCGGACCCTTCTAACTGGAAAACGCCATCTGTATCGCCGGAGGATATCATCTCATAGGTGGCAGGGTCATCCATGGGGATGTCTTCAGGCTTCATATGGATACCCTGATGCTTGATTAAATCCAGCGTGTCCCGGATAACTGTCAGGGTACGCAACCCGAGAAAATCCATTTTCAGAAGGCCGAGTTTTTCTATATCTCCCATGGGAAACTGGGTGGTTATAACCTCGTCGTTTTTTTGCAGCGGCACATAGTGGAGCACCGGTTCCTTGGTAATCAGAACCCCTGCCGCATGGGTGCCTGCATGGCGTGGCATTCCTTCCAGCAACAGAGCGGTGGAAACCAGCTTATCGACCCTGGGGTCGTTATCCTTGCTGGCCTGAAACTCCGGGTTTATTCGCAGCGCTTTCTCCAGCGTGATGCCCAGCTCCATTGGCACCATCTTGGCGATGATGTCAACCTCCTGATAGCTGTAGCCCAGCACGCGGCCCACGTCGCGTATCACACCCCGTGCAGCCATGGTGCCAAAGGTAATAATCTGGGACACATGATCCGCCCCATATTTCTCGGCAACATAGTCAATGACTTCCTGCCGCCGTTCAAAGCAGAAGTCCACATCGATATCAGGCATTGTAATGCGCTCGGGGTTCAGGAAGCGCTCAAACAGCAAATTGTATTTTAATGGGTCCGCCATGGTGATATCCAGACAGTAGGCGACGATGCTGCCCGCGCTGCTGCCGCGACCCGGTCCTACCATGATGCCGTTATCTTTGGCGTACTTGATAAAATCCCATACAATCAGGAAGTAATCTATATACCCCATGGAGGAGATAGTCTTTAATTCATATTCAAGCCGCGCTCTGGCTTCCGGCGGGTTTTCTGGGTAACGTTCTGCAAAGCCTTGCTCACAAAGCCTGCGCAGCATGCCATCGCTGGTGTCTCCGGACGAAATGGGGAAGGCAGGCAGATGAATGGTATGAAAATCAAAGGTAACATTGCAACGTTTTGCAATATCTTGGGTAATGTGTACAGCATCCTCCAGGCCGGGGAAGAGGCGAAGCATTTCCGCCTCGCTTTTCACATAGAGCTCCTGAGTTTCCATGCGCATGCGGTATTCATCGTCCAGGGTTTTGCCCGTTTGTATACACATCAAAACTTCCTGGGCTGCAGCATCTTCCTTTTCCAGGTAGTGACAGTCGTTTGTGGCCACTAAAGGGATGCCGGTTTCGCGCGAAAGCTGAATTAGCTTAGGCAGTACTTCCTTTTCTTCCCGAATGCCATGATCCATGATTTCGATAAAGAAGTTATTTTCACCAAAGGTTTCACGCATGGTGAGGGCATATTTCTTTGCGTCCTCATAGCGGCCTTCCAAAAGCAGCCGGGGTAAATCACCCGAAAGGCAGGCGGTCAGGGCAATCAAGCCTTCACTGTGCTGCTTCAGCAACTCGTAATCAATGCGGGGTTTGTAATAAAAACCACGCGTATACCCTTCGCTGACAAGCTTTGTCAGGTTGCGGTAGCCGGTGTTGTTTTCGCAAAGTAGAATTAAATGGCTGTATTCGCGGGCATATGTGCCCTTTTCATCCATGTTGGGGCATACATATACTTCGCATCCGATAACGGGGTGAATATCGGATTCTTTGCATGCCTGGAAAAAATCAATTGCTCCATACATGACGCCGTGGTCTGTCATGGCGCAGGCATCCATACCCAATGACTTTAGCCGCTGCATCAGGGGTTTGATGCGGCAGGCGCCATCTAAAAGGCTATATTCGGTATGCAGATGCAGGTGCGCAAAAGCCATTCACAGTCCTCCTTCAACTCTTCTCATTATAGTGTATTCCTAATGTTTTCGCAACGCCGCCACAATCACATTCCTTGCATTACGGGGGTGCTTTTAAGTATAATGCTTACAGGAGGTGAGCGTATGGAGAAACGGGACGCAACCATAGCGGCGCTGGCGACGCCGCCCGGAAAAGGCGGAATTGCCATTGTTCGCATCAGCGGGGAACGTGCGGAGGAACTTTTGCAAAATGTTTTCAAGCCTTTAAAAGCGACTGTTCCCTGGGAAAGTCATCGTATGATGTATGGTATGGTTTACGAGCAAGAAGAAATTGTTGATGAATGCATGGCCGTTTTGATGCGCGCTCCTCGCAGTTATACCCGCGAAGATGTGGCAGAGCTGCAGCTTCACGGCGGCGAATACATTGCGCAGCGGGTACTAAAGCGCTTGTACCAGTTAGGCGCAGAGCCTGCACAACCGGGAGAGTTTACGCGCCGTGCTTTCTTAAATGGCAGGATCGATTTAAGCCGCGCTGAGGCGGTTATGAGCCTGATTTCAGCGCAGGGTGCCAAGGCTGGCAAGGCCGCAATGCGCCAGTTGCAGGGCGGTGCTTTTACCTTTATCCATGGCATTCAGAAAGAGCTTGTTAATATGCTTGCCGGTATTGAGGCTGTTATAGATTTTCCTGATGAAGTGGATGAAGTGCAGACTGGCAAAGAAATAGCCGCGAAAACAGAAACTATATTACATCAATTAAATGACGCATGCGATGAGCGTAGCGCGCGTTTTTTGGATTCCGGCATGGAGGTTATCATTTTCGGACCGCCGAATGTCGGGAAATCTTCACTGTTTAATGCGTTAATGATGGAAGAAAGAGCGATCGTGACAGATATTCCGGGCACCACGCGTGATATCGTACGGGGCAGCATTTTGATTGATGGTCTTCGCGTGAATCTGAGCGACACCGCGGGCATTCATGAAAAAGCCGAGAACATAGAAAAGATTGGTGTCGAGCGCGCGATTGGCGCTATGAACAACGCGGATTTGCTATTGGTGGTTATTGACGGCGGCAGCCCCTTGACCAAGGAAGAACACATCCTTATTGCGCAGACGAAGGATAAGCCACGTATCTTGTTGCAAAGCAAAAGTGATTTATGCTCTTCGCCCTATCTTGATAATGCTATCCTTTTTTCTGCCCATACAGGCGAGGGCTTGGATCAGATAAAGGCTGCCATTGTCAGCGCTGCAGGCGATCCGCTTGATAACCAATTGACATTGGAACGCCATATCCGCCTTGCCCGCCAGGCGGCGGAGGCCTTGGATGAAGCAAAGCAAGCCCTTGATGAGGGGGACAGTGTTGATTTATGTGCAGTGCATCTGCAAACCGCGCTAAGGATATTGGGGCGCATTACAGGCGATCAGGTGGACGAGGAACTGTTGGACACTGTGTTCTCAAATTTCTGTGTTGGAAAATAAACAGTATACTTTATTCATATCGGGAGGCTTTATGAGAGAATTGGCAAAACGCTTGGAGGAATGGGATTGTCAGTATAACGATTTTCCAAGGAAAATCATCCTTACTGTGCTTGTTGTTCTAAGCGCTTTTATTGTGTTGCAGGTATTGCCGTATACTTGGCCTTTTGTAATTGGGCTAATGTTTGCTGCGCTAATGAGTCCCCTGGTCAGGTTGCTGTCAGGTGCGCTTAAAAAGCTTAAAAGCCCTGAGAAAGTGGCAACCCTTATTTCCATGTTGGTTGTCTATGGCTCCATTACCATTGTTTTGTTGATACTGTTCCGCCAGATTGTGATTGAGGGGGAAAAGTTGATTAACAATATTCCCGGCATTATTGAATGGGTTCAGCATACGCTTCAGGGGTGGATTGACAAGTTTACACCGGATATTTTAGAAGCTGAACAGGAGATTATCTCGTCTCGGGTGGATGAAATTATTGCAACATTATCTGAGACCCTTCGTGGGCTTGTTTCCCGTATGACGCCTGCGGTTGCTTCCGGCGCCTGGTCTACCGTGACTGGCATTCCCCACGCCATTCTATTTGTGGTAATGACCATGATGTCATCCTTTTACTTTGCTAGCGACAAGGAAAAAATTGGAAAACATTTAATCCATGTGCTCCCTGCTCCTATTGTCCAGCAGGGAAACAGGCTAAGAAAGAGCATTTTCAGCGCTGTTTTTAAGCAGATGCAAGCGCAAATTCTAATTTCTCTGGCGATCATGGTTGCGCTGGTGATTGGATTTACCCTGTTCAACATTGAATATGCCCTGATTTTGGGCACAGTAATTGGATTTTTAGATGTATTACCCATTATTGGCGCGGGTACTTTCCTGATTCCCTGGTCACTGTTTAATCTGTTTGCTGGTAACATTTCGCTGGGCCTGCGCTTAGGCGTGATGTACTTAGTTGTGGTTGTTATCCGGCAGATAATCGAGCCGCGTATTGTCGGTAAAAAATTAGGGCTATATCCTCTTATCAGCATGGCCAGCATGTATATTGGGCTAAAACTAATGGGCTTTCTTGGACTAATTATTGGGCCTGTTCTTGCTAATATTTGCAAAGTGGTATTAGAAAGCGACGCGGAGATACGCCGCCAGCAGCGCGCTGCATCGGAGCGGGCGCCGGTTGTCGGTTCATAGTAGAATTGAAAACTTATTAATACACTAACTATCTGCTTTGCGGGTGGTAGGTTTAATGTACTGACGGTTTCGTATTTTGGTCATGATACAAATGCTTGTGTATTGGTGGTGTTTTTTGAAAAAGATATTGACATATGCCAATAAATATAATATATTGATACTGTTTAATGACATATGTCATTAACTTTGGGGGCGAATGTAAAAATGATGTGGTCTAACAAAAAACGTTCGGTTTGCTAATGATAATCAACGCGATTCTACATTATAGGCATTTCTCCCGATAATAATGCCAACCATATTTTGGTGATGGCGAAGGCATTATAAAAATTGTGGCTACACGGAAACAAGGAAAGGAGAAAAACAATGAAAATAGTAATTCCCGTGGATGAAAACAAACAAGAAACCAAGGTCTGCGCCTCCTTTGGCAGAGCGCCGTACTATATGGTGTATGATACCGAGAGTAAAACGGCGGAGTATATTTCCAATTCTGCTGCCCAGGCGCAAAGCGGCGCAGGTGTAAAGGCAGCGCAACTGGTGGTGGACAGCGATGCAGACGCATTGCTCACTGTCCGCTGCGGCCAAAACGCGGCAGATGTACTAAAGGCCGCTGAGATGAAGATCTATAAAACTGAGTTCGCAGAAGCAGCCGAAAATCTTGCAGCGTTTCAGGAAGGAAAGCTTGACCTCCTAACGGAATTTCATCCAGGCTTTCACGGACATCAATGAAGCTGGCAGTTTTAAGCGGAAAAGGCGGTGCCGGCAAAACCTTTGTTGCCGTCAATTTGGCGGTGACTACAGGCAAAGCCACCTATATTGACTGCGATGTAGAGGAGCCAAATGGGAGGCTCTTCTTAAAGCCGGAAAACTTAAAGACACAACCCGTCACAAGAAAGCTGCCCGTTTTTGACAGCAGCAAATGCATAGGATGCCGCAAATGCGTGGACTTTTGCCGTTTCAACGCCCTGGTCTACATTAAGGACAAACCTATGGTATTCGCTGAAATTTGTCATTCCTGTGGGGGGTGTGAGCTGGTCTGCCCATCCAAGGCGATAACGGAAACAGACAGGCCTGTGGGCACGGTGGAGATTGGAGTGCGTAGCAAAGTCCGTGTTGTTACCGGCTGCATGAATTTGGGCGAAGCATCCGGCATTCCCATTATTGAAGCAGCGCTTACCCATGTAGGGCCAACGAACGAGTTAACTGTCATCGACTGTCCTCCCGGCAGTGCTTGCTCTGTTATGGACAGTGTGCAGGACGCGGACTACTGCCTGCTGGTTGCGGAGCCTACTGCCTTTGGGCTGCATAACTTTAAAATGGTATATGAGTTGGTTATCCTGCTTCAAAAGCCATGCGGTGTGGTCATTAATAAGGCGGACGAAGCATACTCTGCCCTGGAGGAATTTTGTGCTGAACATGAGATTCCCATCCATTGTCGTATTCCGTACAGTGAGGAACTGGCCAAGCTTGGCGCTAACGGAGAGATAGCAGCCTGTATAGATACCGGCTATGCTGAGCTTTTCCATAGACTCCTGATGGATATAGCAAAGGAGGCGGTCTCATGAAAAAGTTGCTGATCCTCAGCGGAAAGGGTGGTACAGGCAAGACCACCGTAGCTGCGGCTTTCATTGATTTTCTAAAGGCAAAAGCATTTGCGGACTGTGATGTGGACGCGCCAAACCTTCATATCGTAGCAGGTATGAAGGTGACGCCTGAACATAAAGATTATTTTGGCGCCCAAAAGGCTGTCATCAATCCGGAAAAATGTAATGGATGCGGACTATGCTTTGAAACATGCCGTTTTGGCGCCGTGGTTCCTGACGGCATACAGTATAAGACGAATGAATACGCCTGCGAAGGCTGCAGCGTATGTCATTTTGTTTGTCCGCAAGATGCCGTAACCATGGTAGACGACATCGCGGGGGAACAGATGCTATACAGTGATGACCGTGTGTTCTCTACTGCCAAACTGAAAATGGGACGCGGCAACTCGGGAAAGCTGGTTACTGAAGTCAAAACAACGCTTACAAAGCATGCCCAACACGCAGAACTTGCTATTATTGACGGCTCGCCCGGAGTGGGTTGCCCGGTCATTGCTTCTGTCACCGGGGTAGACTTGGTACTGATTGTTGCCGAACCTTCTTTATCGGGGATGCACGACATGGAAAGAATACTGAAAACCACAACCATTCTTGGCGCAAGCGCGGCTGTCTGTATCAATAAGTATGATACCTGTTTGGAACACACAAAGGCCATTGAGGATTATTGCCAAGAAAACAATATTCCCTTTGTTGGGCGAATTCCTTATGATAAGCAGGCATCTGCTGCCATCAATGCGGGGCACAGCCTTGCCGCTGTTGATTGCCCAGCCAGTATTGCAATAAAAACCGTGTTGAATAACACCATGAAACTGCTGGGACATAGCGGACTAAATAAGTAATAGTTGAATATCGTTTGTATCATTCAAAATTGCTTATTAAATCATAAATAATTCGGCATAAAGCCGTAACAATGAAAGGAAACGGAACAATGAAAATAGCAGTAGCGAGTATGGGAAATATGGTAGCAGGTCATTTTGGCCATTGCGAAAACTTCCATATCTATGAGACAGAAAATGGTACCGTGACAACGACGCAAAGCATTCCCAACCCTGGACACAGGCCCGGCTTTTTGCCAAACTTCCTTGGTGATATGGGCGTGGAGGTAATTATCGCCGGTGGAATGGGAGGCGGTGCAGTCCAGATTTTTAATGAACGAAATATTGAAGTGATTCTGGGCGCAGAAGGTGATGTTGCAACAGCCGTAGAGCGCTATTTGCGCGGGGAGCTGAAATCTACCGGCTCCATCTGTCATGAGCATCAACACGCTGAAAAACAAGAATGCAATTAGGATATAAACCTTTGTAAATACTGAATAAGCAGTATTATTCTACACTGTCAACTATAAACAAAACCTATAGGCAAAAAGGTAGAAACACGTTACAAAATAGGATATTCACGACAAAATTTTTTTCCGTTGGTTTATAAATTTTGTCGTGTTTTTTATATTAATATGTTACAATGCTTACACTGCATAATGACACTAAAACAAAGAGGAGAAACAATTGTATGATTTACGCGATTGCACTTTTTGCGGTAACCTATGTGCTGATGCTGACTTTTGGCAAATACCGTGCATACATTGCGCTGGGGTCGGCTGCCATTTTCATTGTTACCGGAATGTTGCCGTTCAACAAGATCTTTGGCTCCATAGACTTTAATGTATTGTTGATGATTGCCGGTACAATGGGCTTAGTTCAGCTGTTTATCGACAGCAAAATGCCTGCGCTTCTTGCTGATTTGGTGATGGAGAAAGTACCGAGTGTACAAATGGCAGCTGTAGCCTTGGCGTTATTTGCAGGAATTATCTCTGCTTTTGTGGACAATGTAGCTACGGTTTTAATGGTTGCCCCCATTGCGTTGGAAATCTGCAAAAAGCTGAAGACCAATCCGGTACCGTTCATTATTGCTATTGCTGTGTCATCTAACTTGCAGGGTGCTGCAACTTTGGTTGGCGATACCACCGCAATCATGCTTGGCTCTTATGCAGACATGAATTTCATGGATTTTATCTTCTACAAAGGTAAGCCTGGTATTTTCTTTGCTGTTGAACTCGGTGCCATCACTTCAGCTATCATTTTGGCATGGCTGTTCCGCAAGGAAAAGCAGCCGGTTCCCAAAGGCGCCCCCCGAACTGTTGTTACAGATTTTGTTCCCACTGTTCTGCTGGTCGGCATGATTGTCCTTCTGATTGCGGCTTCCTTTATTCCCAACAAGCCCGATAGATCCAACAAGGCTGAATATTCCTGTTGTAGTATTTACAGCATTGTTAAGACTTCTAACAAGGATTCGTTTGTCCGCGCACTGCAAGCAGTCGACTTTGACACCATTGGCTTGTTGCTTGGACTTTTCCTTGTAATCGGCGGTATCTCCAACATGGGCGTAATTGATGCTGCTGCTCAGTTGCTGGCGAAGCTGGGCGGGGGAAATGTATTTGTGCTTTACACAGTAATCGTGTGGGCTTCCGTTCTGCTTTCTGCATTTATTGATAATATTCCCTATGTTGCAACCATGCTCCCAGTGGTTACTGGGCTTGCAGCAAATCTGGGAATAGAGCCAACGCTGCTTTATTTCGGCCTGCTTTCCGGTGCTACACTTGGCGGCAACATCACACCTATTGGTGCTTCTGCCAATATTGCCGGTATCGGTATCCTGCGCAAAGCCGGTTATGAGGTGAAAACGTCGGACTTTACCCGGATAGGTATCCCGTTCACTTTAGCTGCGGTAATTCCAGCATACATTTATTTCTGGCTGCTTTATGCATAAAGCAGGTTATCTCTAGATATAAGAGCGTAGTTCGCAGATGACTACGCTCTTAATTATGTTGATCTATTAAAACGATAAATGCTTTTTTGTATGTGCGAGATGATGTTTGAAGGGCTGTTTACTTATTGGGTCACGTCAAAAGGCAACCTTTTTTGTTCTTTGGGTGGTATATACTATTTCCACCATTGCGAAATAATAGCACAGCATAATTACAGACCTTACACGCATGATATTTTGAATCTGAAAAGGACAAAAGTGACTTCTCTTAATATTATGTAATTGTAAACATATCTCGCGAGAGATATTGACAAAGTCTCAAATACTGATATAGTATTGCTTTATAAGGATGAAAAATAAATCTTTGTAAGTAATTAATATTTCCCTACATGATGAAAGAAGAGTTATGAACTCTAAAACATCAAAGGTGAATTTACGACAATGATTGCAAAGTGCAGTAACCGTTGGCAGAGAAACGAAGCGATTTGTTGTAACTGAAAAAGAGAGTTAACAGGTGTTGATTACGCTTTGGTCATCTATAGTTATTTAATATTGGGGAGGGCACAAAATGCTTAATGAATTTGTAAGAACAAAAATAGTTTGCACAATTGGTCCTGCATCCGAGGACAGGGAAACACTCGGCAAAATGATTGATGAAGGTATGGACGTATGCAGGCTGAACTTTTCGCATGGCACACATGAAGAACACAAAAAGAGAATAGATACAATCAAAGAAGTGAGAAGCCAAAAAGGTGCGCCTATAGCGATACTTTTAGATACCAGAGGTCCGGAAATCAGAACAGGAGATTTTGAAGAAAAAGACATACGGCTTGAGGTGGGGCAAAACTTTACTATCACTATGGATGATATTGTAGGGAATAAAGAAAGATGCACCGTAACCTACAAGGGACTTGTAAACGATATATCAATTGGAAATAGAATATTGATAGATGATGGTCTTATAGAACTATTAGTTAAAGAAGTTACTGAAAAAGATATCATATGTGAAGTGATCAATTCAGGTTATATAAATAACAAGAAGGGTATTAATATTCCCGGAGTAAAGATAAGCTTGCCAGCTGTTACAGCTAAGGATGAAAGCGACATCATATTCGGCATAGAAAACGACATAGACTACATTGCCGCATCATTTGTAAGAAAAGCCAGGGACATAATTGAAGTTAAAGAAATACTTGAGAAGAACGGCGGCAAAAAAATAAAAATCATTGCGAAAATTGAAAATCAAGAAGGTATAGATAATATTACGGAAATCCTTGACGTTGCCGATGGCATAATGATAGCCAGGGGAGATCTCGGCGTAGAAGTAGAAACGGAACGGATGCCTATGTTGCAAAAAGAACTGATCAATGCTTGCAACAAAATTTCCAAGCCAGTCATTACAGCTACACAGATGCTGGATTCCATGATGAGAAATCCGAGACCTACAAGAGCAGAAGTGTCAGACGTTGCAAACGCAGTATTGGATGGTACGGATGCAATAATGCTTTCAGGAGAGACGGCTGCCGGAAGCTATCCTGTACAAGCGGTTGAAACTATGAATAGAATCGCCTATGCGGTCGAGAGCACAATAGATTATGATGAAAACATTCATAATAAGAAGCGTGATAAACAACTAACAATAACAAATGCAATTTCGCACTCTGCCTGCATTACGGCATCAGATTTGAAAGCGAAGGCCATAGTTACAGCAACAGCAGGCGGATATACTGCACGCATGGTATCATCCTACAGACCCAAATCTCCTATCATTGCATCAACTTGTGACGATAAGTCGCATATGCAGATGAATCTTCTGTGGGGAGTAATACCTATAAAAGGTCCAGCAGTAACCGGGACCGAAGAATTGTTGCGAAGTGCTGTAGATGAAGCAATACTGCAAGGACACATCAATGACGGTGACCTGGTCGTACTAACAGCGGGAGTCCCTGTAGGAGAATCCGGCAACACAAACTTAGTAAGAGTTCACACCGCAATGAAGATTATTATCCAAGGTATAGGTGTGGGAAACAGCAAATTCTCCGGCAAGGCACAAATAGTAAACTCCACAACGACACCTCAAATGTTCCAGAAAGGCAATATACTTGTAGCTTCAACCACCAATAAAGACATCATGGAAATGGTGGAAAAAGCTTCTGCTATTGTTACCGAATCGGACGGAATAACATCAGACGCTGCAATACTCGGATTGAACTTAGGTATTCCTGTAATTGTGGCCGCCAAAGATGCTACAAACCTTATAAAAGAGGGAGAAATTGTGACGGTTGATGCGGAGTTCGGAAGGGTATATTCCGGCAAAATAAAAATGCTATAAACTTTCCAGAATAGAAAATGGCTAAAGAGGGGTTCAGATACGTGGAGGAAAAAACGTACTGCTGAGAAAAAGAAGCGAACTCTATAAAAACAGGAGCTTTAAGTTGAAA
Source organism: uncultured Oscillospiraceae bacterium (assembly GCA_964496775.1). Taxonomy (GTDB): domain Bacteria; phylum Bacillota; class Clostridia; order Christensenellales; family Aristaeellaceae; genus DTU024. The sequence continues at coordinate 21,082 of CAZCBC010000004.1, read as the reverse complement.
AAATTAATAGAGACAGGAAGAATATGAAAGAGCAAAAAGATGCGGAAAACTCATAGGTAGCAGTAAGTAGACTGGATGTAGATATTTTTGAGGGGCACTCCTATTCGATAAAGGGTAAAAGTAAGGGTAAACGCTGTTTTTAGAATAAAAAAGACCTGGAATCATCAACGATTTCCAGGCTTTTCTTTGGCAGGGGCAGAAGGACTCGAACCCTCAACAAAGGTTTTGGAGACCCACGTGTTACCATTACACCATGCCCCTTTGTACAACATGGGCATTATAGACAAACTGTTTTATCTTGTCAAGCCAAAAACTTGGATTTCCAGAGGGTTAAGCCAAAAGAGCAGAACCTATCCAGAACGCTGATAGCACGAACAGAGCAAAATCTTGTTATTTCTTATTTTGTGTGTTAAACTTACCGCGGTACAGCGTGTGCTGTATTCCTTGGTGATAAAGGTAGGTAAGAGATGGTACACATTTTTGTTGATGCGATGGGTGGTGACCACGCGCCTGAGTCCACCGTGTTGGGCTCGCTTGAGGCACTGCGCGCAAACCCTGATTTGCATATTTCTTTGGGGGGCGACCTCACACAAATTGAGCCCTTTTTAAAGGATGCCGATGATGTCCGTGCCCGTATACAGCTTGTAGATGCGCCGGAAATCATTACCAACCACGACGCGCCTGCGATGGCCATTCGCCAGAAGAAGAATTCTTCTATTGTGAAGGGGATGCTTGCTGTCCGCGAAAAAGCTGCGGATGGTTTTGTATCCGCAGGTTCTACCGGAGCAGTGCTGACAGGCGGAATGCTTCGCCTTGGGCGGATTCCCGGCATTGAGCGGCCTGCCTTGGCGCCGTTGCTGCCCAATGGGAAGGGCCAGTTTCTCTTGGTAGACTGTGGCGCCAATATTGATTGCAAGCCTGAATGGCTTGTGCAGTTTGGCATCATGGGCGATGCGTACATGCGTGTGGTGTTTGGCTTGGAGAAGCCACGCATCGGCCTCATTAACAATGGCGAAGAGGCTGAAAAAGGCAATGCCTTGACAAAGGCTGCGTATGGTCTGATGGAACAGGCGCCTTTTCAGTTTGTCGGCAATATTGAAGCCCGCTACATTACTGCTGATAAGGCGGATGTTGTGGTGTGTGATGGGTTTGACGGCAATATCATTCTCAAGTTTATGGAAGGTGTTGTGGGCACCATCATGGGTATCATCAAGCAGGAATTGGTTGCGGATACCCGCAGCAAGCTGGGTGCCCTGATGGCCAAGCCTGCATTCAGGCGGGTTAAAATGCGCATGGATTACACCGAAATCGGTGGCGCGCCGCTATTGGGCGTGCAGGGCGCAGTGGTCAAAGCGCATGGTTCCTGCAATGCGCATGCATTTGCCTGCGCCATTCGTCAGTGTTTCAACATGGTTCAGGGCAATGTTGCCCAGGCCATTGCTGATCAATTACAAGAAAAATAATCGGGAGGATATCACATGGTATTTGAAACTGTTTCCAAGCTGATTGCGGATCAATTAAAGGTGTCGATTGATAAAGTTGTACCGGAAGCACATCTGGTGGAAGATTTGGGCGCCGACAGCGCCAACATCATGGTGCTGATTATGGACCTGGAAGATGAATACGAAATGCAGGTAGAAGACAGCGCCATTACCGAGCTTAAGACTGTAGGCGACATAGTCGCTTATATCGAAAAGGTTACTGGAAAATAATCAAAAGGTATAACGGGCTGCTGCGCAACGGGGCAGCAGCCGTTTTTTTGCAGAAAGGAATGCAAGACCACGGATAGTTTGCAAAAAGCAATAGGATATACATTTCAAAACGCTTCTCTTTTGGAGCGGGCGTTGACCCATCCCAGTTTTAGCTTGAAGCATAACCAGCGGCTGGAGTTTTTGGGTGATGCTGTGTTGGAATTAATCATCAGCCAAGCGCTTTACCATGTGAAGCCGAAACTGCCCGAAGGCGCTATGACAAGCAAACGCGCAAACCTTGTACGGGAGGAAACCCTTGCGGAGGTGGCCCGGTCCGTGCAACTGGAGCAATATATTCTGATGAGCAAGGATTGCGAAGCCGGCGGCGGAAGAAAAAATGCTGCCATTCTGGCGGATGCTATGGAAGCGTTACTGGCTGCAGTCTATCTAGATGGCGGCATGGAAGTCGTAACTGAATTGGTGCTTAACCTATGGAAAGAGAAAATGGCTGCATCCAGCGAAACAACGGATAGCAAAGGCGCCTTACAGGCATACTTACAGGGACAGGGTAAGATGGAGCCAACATATCAGCAGATTTCCGCCAGCGGCCCAGCCCATAAACGCATGTTTGAAATGGCTGTGTTTGTTGATGGACAGGAAAAAGCGCGCGCAGTTGCTTCCACGAAGAAAAAGGCCGAAATGAAGGCGGCGCAATTGGCATTGAAACAAATAACCGGGCAGGGAACGATGGATGAAACTTAAAAGGCTTGAGATATATGGTTTTAAATCCTTTGCGCAGCGTACCGAGATTACCTTTAACCAGGGAATCACGGGAATTGTTGGACCCAACGGCTCCGGAAAAAGCAATATCAGCGACGCGGTACGTTGGGTGTTGGGCGAGCAAAGCGCCAAAGCCCTGCGCGGCTCCAAAATGGAAGATGTTATCTTTAACGGTACGGAGAAGCGTAAAGCGATGCCCTACTGTGAGGTTTCCCTTGTTTTTGACAATGAAGATGGCGCGTTAAACACCCAGTATACCGAGGTAATGGTAACCAGAAGGGTATACCGCAGCGGCGAAGGTGAATACTATCTGAATAAAAGCTCCTGCCGTCTGAAGGATATTATTGAACTGTTCCGCGATACGGGAATCGGCAAGGAAGGTTATTCTATTATTGGTCAGGGGCGTATTGATGATATCCTTTCTGCCAAAGGGGAAGAGCGCCGCCAAGTCTTTGAAGAGGCGGCAGGCATTGTTACCTATCGTGTCCGCAAGGAAGAGGCGGAGCGCAGCCTGCAGAAAACCAGGGACAATCTTGTGCGCGTCAATGATTTGATTGACGAGATTGCGCTTCGCCTTGACCCTTTGCAGGAGCAGGCGGAAGCCGCCAGACTGTACATTGATAAATCCAATCGGCTGAAGGATTTGGAACTGAATATTTACCTTGTTCGTCATAACAAGCTAAAAGAGCGCATTGAGTCTATGCATCAAAGCATGCAGGAGCAGGAAAAGCAGATTGCGGAACTTAATGATAATCTGGCTAACTGCACCGCGTTACGTGCACAGCTGGAAGTGGAACAGGAAAAGCTGGAGAATGAACTTACATCTGCGCGCAACCATCTTGACGCGCAAAACGAACAGGTTAATACAGCCATCCATAATAGAGAAAAACTGCTGGCAAAGCTTGGAACGCAGGAAAACGAGATACAAAGACTGGAGGAAGCCAATCAGGAAAGCAGTCAGCGTATTTCGGAGTTAAAGGAACTGTCCGGCCGTGGGGTGGTAGATACTGAAGAAACCAACATCAGGCTCAAGCAGGCGCAGGACGCCTTACAAAAAGAAAGCGATTATTTAGATCGTCTTCTCAAGGATGCCGACAAGGCAGAAAGCGAGCTGAATCAGCACAAGGATAGTTTGCTACAGGCTGTGAACCGCTTGACAGACGTTAAAAGTATCGAGACCCGGCAACAGACGATGTTGGTGCAGATGCGCAAACGTTTGGAGGAAGTACAAAGCAGCATTGGTGCCTTGGAACAGGACGAAGCACGATTGTGCATCGCCTACGAAAAAGCCAATCAGCAGGAGCTGAATGCCCAGGAACAGCTGAAGGTTTTGACGCGCGATGTGCAGCAGCTGGAGGAAACCCTTTTAGAAAAGTCCCAGCAGTTAACCGCCCACGCAGAGGAGATGCGCCTTTTAACCAGCAAACTGCAATCGGAAGGCAGCCGACTGGGCTTGCTGGAGGAAATGTCCAAAGGGTACGAGGGATACTATTCAGCGGTACGAAAAGCCATCGCCTATGCGGAAAAGAACCCTAAAGTACATGGCGTAGTTGCCAGACTGATTCGGGTACCCAAGGCGTATGAAGCGGCCATTGATATGATACTTGGCGGTACTTTGCAGCATATTGTTACCGAGGATGAAGAGACAGCCAAGCAGCTGATAGACTACCTGCGCACCAATCGCCTGGGGCGTACCACTTTTTTGCCCCTGACAGCGATACAGTCCCGTTTACTCAATGGTAGCGAACGCAAAGTGCTGTCGATGCCCGGCTGTATTGGCGTTGCCAGCGAGGTAATAGAATTTGATGAAAAATACCGGTCAATCGTTGAGAATATTCTGGGACGTACCATCATTGCCCGGGACTTGGACGCCGCTATCGCCATCATGCGTGCGGGAAGGCATGCTTTTCATGTTGTAACCCTGGAAGGGGATGTTATGCGCGCTGGCGGCGCAATGACGGGCGGCACTTCACAAAACCAGAGCATCAGCTTGTTAGGACGCGAAAGAGAGATTACAGAACTTCGCGAGGCGATGATTGCCCAGCAAAGCAGGCTGGATGAAATGGAAACCGAGCGAGTCAAACTGGCTGCCGAGCGGGATGATATGAAGCGTTTGCGGGGCGAGGCCTATGATAGATTGCATGATGAAGAAATCATCGTGGCAAGGGAGCAGGAACGCGCCGGAAACGCCTTAAGCGAACTGAACTCCGCTAAAAGCCGTCTGCAAGAAACCCTGGACGCGCAGGAGCAGTTGGAACAGTCAATTGGTGAAATAGAAAAAGACCTGGAACTGGCTTTAAGCCGCAGCCGGGATGTTGATATTGACCGGGAGGCCATGGAACAGCAAACTGTTGTTATGCAGGAAAAATTGTCTGCTTTGCGCAACGATGTCGATATACAGCGTGAGAAAGTTTCTAATCAGCAGATGGAATATACTTCATATGCTCATGCCATTGACACCCTGCGCAGGGATCATAAGCGCTGGCAGGAAGAACTTGCAGTGCTTGAGGACAGGCTGGAAAGAAACCGTCAAAAGCATAATGCGCTCATAGAGGAATATGCAGAGGAGAAAACCCGGGTAGCCAATCAGGAAGAATTAATATCCCAATATACTCAGATACGCCGGGAGGCCGAAGAAACAGCGCAAAATCTCGATGATGAGCGCCGAAAACAGGCAAAGCGCCAACGCGATTTAAATGACGAAACAGACCAGACGCATACCATGCTCAATGAAATGACGAACAAATACCACAAGTCTGAACTGGTCTATACCCGCACGCAGGATGAGTTGCAAACCATGACCGACCATATCTGGAACACCTATGAGGTAACCTATGCCGGGGCTGAGGCCTTCCGCTTTAAGGATAAGTTTGATTTGCCTGCGGGCGAAAGAGAAGCCAGCCGTATACGAAGCGATATTCGCGATATGGGGCCTATTAATATACATGCCGTAGAGGAGTATGCACAAACCAGGGAGCGCTATGATGGAATGGTTACTCAGCGGGATGATGCGCAAAAGGCCGAAGCGGACTTGGTGGAGCTGATTCGCCAGCTGCTTGGTGAAATGGAAAAGCAGTTTGTAACTGAGTTTGATAAACTGAATGAGTTTTTCGGAGAGACCTTTACTCGTCTGTTTGGAGGGGGAGAAGCGCAGCTGAAACTCAGCGACCCTACGCAACCTCTAACCTGTGGCATTGATATCATCGCGCAGCCTCCGGGCAAAAAACTGCAATTGCTGAGCTTGCTTTCCGGTGGCGAAAGGGCGCTGACGGCAATCGCGATTCTGTTTGCTATGTTGAAACTGAAGCCCACACCCTTTTGTGTATTGGATGAAATCGAAGCTGCTTTGGATGATGCCAATATTGGCTATTTCGCAGACTATCTAGCGGAATACGCGAAAACCACACAGTTTATTGTCGTAACCCATCGCAAGGGCACCATGGAGCGTTGCGATGCCCTTTACGGCGTTGCCATGCAGGAGAAGGGTGTATCCGGGATGGTTTCTGTAAACCTTGAGAACTACGCATAAAAAGGAGGAATAAAATGGCCGGCTTTTTTCAACGTCTATTCAAAGGATTGAGCAAGACGCGCAGTAACCTGACGGACCGGGTGGATAGCTTGGTGGCGTCGTCAAAGACAGTGGATGATGACTTTTTTGAAGAATTAACCGACATACTTGTCATGGCGGATACCGGTGTCCGAACAGCAGAGGAACTGGTAGACAAACTGCGCGATGAGGTTAAGAAGAATAAGGTTCGCGATGCTGCTCAGGCTAGAGAATTGTTTAAGCAAATTTTAGTTGAGCATATGGATGTCCCTCGTCCACACTTAAACTGGCCCATGGTAATGCTGGTGGTGGGCGTCAATGGCGTGGGAAAAACAACCACAGTGGGTAAGCTGGCCATGCGCTTTAAAGAAGTGGGACGTTCCGTGGTACTGGCTGCTGCAGATACTTTCCGCGCGGCAGCGGATGACCAGCTGGCCGTTTGGGCAAAACGCGCAGATGTACCCCTGATTAAGCACCAGGAAGGCAGCGATCCGGCGGCAGTGGTGTATGATGCGGTGCAATCCGCAAAAGCCAAAAATACCGATTTATTGATTGTGGACACTGCGGGCCGGTTGCATAACAAGAAAAACCTGATGGACGAGCTGAATAAAATCCGCCGCGTCATAGACCGTGAATATCCTCAGGCGACTATGCGCTGCATGCTGATACTGGATGCGACAACGGGACAAAATGGCCTGAATCAGGCAAAGCAATTTAAGGAGGCAGCAGAGATTAACGGCATCATTCTGACCAAACTGGATGGCACCGCCAAAGGCGGGATTGCCCTGGCCATTCGTAGCGAACTGAACATTCCCGTTTGGTATATTGGTGTTGGGGAAGGGATTGACGACCTGCAGGCTTTTGATGCTAAGGAGTTTATAGACGCTTTGTTCTAAGAAACGAAGAAAAAACACATGCTCCTTTTTTGAACGTATTGATTCTGATATAATTATTTAGTCATCCGCCCTATGGATGACTTTTGTGCAACAGGACTTGAAGGAGAATCTGGTATGAAAAAGATAATGCTTGGCAATGAAGCCATTGCGCGCGGCGCTTATGAAGCGGGGGTAACGGTTGTGTCCAGTTACCCAGGCACTCCCAGTACCGAGATTACGGAAGTGGCGGCAACCTATCCGGAGATGCTTTGTGAGTGGGCCACCAACGAGAAGGTGGCGGTTGAGACGGCGTATGGCGCCAGCCTTCTTGGCGCCAGGACGCTCAGCTGTATGAAGCATGTGGGCGTCAATGTGGCGGCAGATCCGCTGTATACAGCGGCCTATACGGGGGTGAACGGCGGTTTTGTTGTTGTTTGCGCAGATGATCCTGCCATGCATTCCAGCCAGAATGAACAGGACACCCGCCAGATTGCCCGCGCTGCCCATATCCCTGTGTTGGAGCCTGCCGATAGCCAGGAAGCTAAGGATATGATGGTGCTGGCGTACCAGTTGTCCGAGGACTATGATACGCCGGTTTTTGTGCGCATCACGACCAGGCTTGCTCATCAGCGTTCGCCCGTGGAACTAAGCCAGCGAAATGCGATGGAAAACAAAGCGTATCAAAAGGATATCGGCAAATATGTCATGATGCCGGGTATGGCGCGCAAGCGTCACGTCGTGCTGGAAGAAAGGGAGAATATGCTGCGTGCCCATGCCGACAACATGCCCGAAAACCGGGTTGAAATGCGGGACAGAAAGCTGGGCATTGTTTGCGGCGGCGTTGTCTATCAGTATGTGCGGGAAGCTCTTCCTGATGCCAGCGTCTTAAAGTTAGGGATGACCTATCCCTTGCCGGAAAAAATGATACAAGACTTTGCTAAACAGGTGGATACCTTATATGTTATTGAAGAACTGGAAGGGGTTATCCAGCGGGATATCGCAGCCATGGGCATCAAAGTCCTGGGTAAGGAGCTGACCGGCTTGCAAGGTGAGCTGTCCGTCAGCAAGATCCGTGCTCTGTTTGGCGGAGTGAAAGAAGAGTCCGCTGCGAATTTACCCGCCAGACCGCCGGTTTTGTGCCCTGGCTGTCCGCACCGTGCGGCCTTCCATGTGTTGAAACGCTTAAAATTGACAGTGTTTGGTGATATCGGGTGTTATACCTTAGGCGCATTACCACCGCTAAGCGCGCTGGATGCTTGCCTCTGCATGGGCGCCAGTATCGGCATGGCATTTGGGGCGGAAAAAGCTATGGGCAAGGACTTCTCCCGCAAGGCAGTGGCTGTTATTGGGGATTCAACCTTTTTGCACAGCGGTATTCCTTCGCTGATTAATGCAATCTATAATGGCGGCACCATTACGGTAGTGCTGCTTGATAATCGCATCACTGCCATGACGGGGCACCAGCAAAATCCCGGCATGGGATATGATATTTACGGACATCCCACTCAAGAAGTTGATTTTGTGCAGCTTTGCGAAACATTGGGTGCCCGCGCGAGGGAGGTAGACCCTACAAACATACGCGCTATGACAACTGCCCTGAAAGAAGAACTTGCATATGAGGGCGTATCTGTACTTGTGGCTAAATTTCCCTGCGCCTTAATTATTCCTAAAAAGGAACCTGTGCAGGTTGAAGGGTGCCGCAACTGCGGTGCTTGTCTGCAAATTGGCTGCCCCGCTATTCTGCAGGATGGCAATACAATTAAGATTGATCGTTCTCTGTGTACAGGATGCGGTGTATGCAGTCAGCTTTGCCCGCACCACGCTTTAATTGACGCACCTATCAAGGAGGAAGCATAATGAACTGCAATGTTGTAATTGTTGGTGTGGGAGGACAGGGGACGCTGCTTGCCAGTAAAATATTGGGGGCTATTGGCCTGTCCCAGGGGCTGGATGTAAAAGTCAGCGAAATTCACGGTATGGCGCAGCGGGGCGGCAGCGTGATTACCCATGTACGCATGGGAGAAGAAGTATTTGCGCCTCTGGTATCGCCCGGGGAAGCAGACTTCATCCTTGCATTCGAATGGTTGGAAGCATTGCGCGCAGAGTACTTTCTAAAGCCTGAAGGCTTGATGATTGCCAACACTCAGCGCATTATGCCGATGCCTGTTATTCTTGGCTCTGCTGTTTATCCGGAGCAG
>CAZCBC010000004.1:11142-11981 GCA_964496775.1 uncultured Oscillospiraceae bacterium | reverse complement strand
AAAGTCAATTGCCTGAAAATGGACGCATATCAAATGGCCTGCGACGCAGGTTCTTTCCGCAGTGTTAACATGGTGTTGCTAGGCGTGTTGTCCAAATATTTACCCTTTGAGCAATCGGTTTGGGAAAATACGATTGCGTCGATCGTCCCTCCCAAGACACTGGATGCAAACTATCGGGCCTTCCGTGCCGGAAGAAAATTAGCAGAAGATCATGGAGTAAACGCATGATAGAAGCACCATTGTGGGCGCCGGAGATAGAAACCGCTTCAAGGGATGAGTTGCGGCATATTCAGGATGAACGCCTGCGTTCTCTTGTAAAAAGAGTATATGATAAAGTTCCGTTTTATCGAAAGAAGATGGATAGTCTTGGCATTGAGCCGGAAGATATCCGGGGGATAGAGCAGATTCATTTGTTGCCCTTCACTGAGAAGCAGGATCTGCGCGACAACTATCCCTTTGGACTGTTTGCCGTACCTCAGGAAGAAATTGTGCGGGTGCACGCATCCTCCGGCACGACGGGCAAGCCCACAGTTGCCGGCTATACTGCACAGGATATCAATATCTGGGCGGATTTGATGGCTCGCTCGTTAACCTGTGCGGGTGTTACCCAAAAATCTGTTGTGCATGTTTCCTATGGCTATGGTCTTTTTACCGGAGGCTTGGGTGCTCATTATGGGGTGGAACGAATTGGTGCCTCGGTCATACCCGTCAGCGGCGGGAACACTGAACGCCAGTTGCAGTTGCTGGAAGATTTTAAAGCAACCACGCTGTGTTGTACCCCCTCTTATGCTCTTAACATTGCCGATGCCATGCAGAAGCAGGGAATATCTCTGGATAGG
>CAZCBC010000004.1:0-11023 GCA_964496775.1 uncultured Oscillospiraceae bacterium | reverse complement strand
TTATCCCGAAATCATAGACGAGGCGGGGAAACAACTTCCTGTTGGGGCGGAAGGTGAACTTGTCTTTACGACACTGCAAAAGGAAGGCATGCCTTTGTTGCGCTACCGTACGCACGATATCAGCACGCTGGATGATACCCCCTGCGCTTGTGGCCGCACCCATGTGCGTATGCGGCGTGTACGCCTGCGCACCGACGATATGCTGATTGTCCGGGGAGTCAATGTTTTCCCCTCTCAAATTGAGCATGTGTTGACTCAGATTAAAGGTGTCATGCCCTACTATCAGATTATTGTGGACAGGAAACAGAACATGGACACCATGGAAGTACAGGTGGAATTGGATAGCCGCCTCATCGGCGACACAGTCCGCGAGATTGAGCAGCTTAAGAATCATCTTAGTCACGAATTGGCGGTAAATCTCCTGGTTCGTGCCGATGTAAAACTTGTACAGCCTGGAAGCCTTCCCCGTACCGATGGAAAAGCGAGACGCGTTATTGACCGCAGAAGGGAAAATGGGGAAATATCCTGTGGCAAATGAAAGGTTGCTGTGCTATAATTGCGTTGAAAGGGGAGATGAATATGTATGTTAAGCAGATTTCTGTGTTTATTGAAAACACACCTGGACGACTTGCTGATTTTACGCATCTGTTGGGTGAGCATCAAATTGACCTAATATCCCTTTCCATTGCAGACACGACAACCTTTGGTATTTTACGCGGCATTGTAAAAGACTATGAAAAGGCAGTAGAAATTATCAACCAGGCGGGCTATACTGCCTGCCTGACGGATGTATTAACCATCGCGGTGCCTGATGAACCGGGCTCGCTGGCAAAGGTGCTTCAACTGCTGAGCGAACATGGCATCAGCATTGAATACCTCTATTCCTTCCTGCGGGATGGAGGAAAACAAGCCTACATTATTCTAAGAACAGAACAGATTGACAAAGCTTATGAAACCCTTTGCAAAAATGGTGTTCGGCTACTAAGCCAGGAAGAGGTATGCAGTTTGTGACCACTTGCCGAAATACATTTTTGATTGTTAACGTAGACACTTTACGAGAGAACGCAAGCCTAATTCGAAAAAACTTACCATCAGATGTGCATATGATGGCCGTTGTTAAAGCGAACGCATATGGACACGGCATTGTTCCATCTGCGAAAGCCTTTCTCAGCGGCGGCGCCGACTGGCTTGCCGTTGCCCTGGCAGAGGAAGGTATCCAACTACGTGAAGCGGGTATACAAACTCCTATTTTAGTGTTAACTTCCTTAAACAAATATGGCTTTATTGAGGCAGCAAGACATGGCCTGACAGTTTCTTTGCACAGCCTTGATAATCTGCATCATGCGCAGAAGGCTGCCATGGAATATGGTGCGCTGGATGTTCACCTGGTGGCGGATACCGGTATGAATCGGGACGGGTTCCGCTCACCGGATGATTGGTCGAAAGCGGTAGAACTGCTCCGGGACAACCCATATTTAAGGCTAACAGGTGCATTTACACATTTTGCCGAGGGGGAAAATGAGGATGAATCCTTTACGCGGCAACAATTGCAGCGCTTTTTAGAACGTGTCGCCATGCTGCCGGAGGGGATTATTTTGCATACATCATCCAGTGCCGCCATGTTGCACTTCCCCGATATGTATTTACACATGGTAAGGCCCGGGATCGCGCTGTATGGTTATCCGCCGTATACAACGCCACTTTTTTTTAAACCGGCCCTTTCCTTTGCTACGGAGATTGTGTCCCTGCGCCAAGTTGAACCTGGCGATACCATTAGTTATGGGCGGACCTTTTGTGCCCATAAACCTATGCAGGTTGCGACGCTGGCTGCCGGGTATGGCGACGGGGTATCCCGTGCGCTGTCAGGCAGGGGGGAGGTTCTCATTAAAGGGCATAGATGCCCCATGGTAGGGCGCATATGTATGGACCAATTGATGGTAGATGTAACAGGTATTGCTGGAATACAGGTTGGCGATGAAGCCCTTCTTTTGGGCAGTAGCGGTGATAACCAGATTACCGCGGAAGATATTGCCAGTTTGCTGGGGACGATTTCATACGAAGTATTGCTGATGCCATCAAACAGAGTGCCTGTTAAGTATGTTGGCATGATACAGGAGGATACCATTGTCGGCAAAAACTAAAAAACGTTCGCGCATTTATAAGCCCTATACAAAGGGAAGTGTATTCAGCCTATACGTTATTAAACGTGGCGCAAGGGTACTTCTATTAACGCTTTTATCTGCACTGTTGTTTTTATTTGTTGGTCAATTGTTGGTTGTAACAAGCGGCATTCTTCGGATTATTGTCAATGTAGGTACCCTTGCTGCGTTTGCGCTGTTTATGTATGCTGACGGCGCACGGATAGGCGAAGATGATGTTGCTTTTGCGGAAATTATATATCAGCGACAGGAAAAGGGCGTTAATATCCCGCAAGGAGATTTAAACCGCTGTTATCATCCGGCGAAAGGCTTTCTTGTTGTACTGATAGGTCTTATACCACTGCTGATTGTAGCTGTTATATTCGCGTTTCTTACAGAAAAACAGGTTTATCATTTGGGGAGTCTGCCCAGCTGGTTAACCGCCTTTGAGCGTAACAGGGAGGTAAGTCTGGCGTTAAATTACTACCAGCAAACCCCGCAAATGGGGTTGGAAAGTATTCTCCGCGTTTTTATACGTTTGCTGTTATTTCCTTTTGTCAGCCTTTTTGGCGCGGAAAATGCTGATAATATGCTCTTGATGGAGCGGCTTAGCCCCTTGCTGCTCTGTGTCGCCCCTTCCTTCTATGCAATAGGCTATCTTACTGGCCCTGACCGGCGTGCGCTGGTACATGGGGACATTGCTGCAGGTATCCATAAGAAGCATAAACGGGATATGAAAAGACAAAAACAGCGTTCGGCACGGGATAAAGATATTGTTTGATGCGGATTATAGCGGGAAGATTTAAACAGCGAAGGCTTCATACCCCGGAGGGCATGGACACACGGCCCACCTTAGGGCGGGTAAAAGAGTCCGTGTTCAGCATGTTGTTTGACCATATCGAGGATGCCCGCGTCTTGGACTTGTTCGCCGGGAGCGGTGCTTTAGGTTTGGAGGCGCTAAGCCGTGGCGCCAAATTTTCTGTATTCTGTGATAAAGCGAAACCGGCGATTCATGCGATACATAAAAATATCGATATGTTAAACCTGAAAAATGAAACAGAAGTCATAGCGGGGGACTGGACCCTTGCTTTGCGCAAGTTACAGTCAGAAGATAGGCAGTTTGATCTTATTTTTATTGACCCTCCCTATCATATGGAGCCGTGGCCAATAATAGAACAAATTTTGGTGTTTAATACATTGTCAAAACATGGTATAATTATATTGGAGCATGGTGCGAATAAAGAACTAACGAATCTTGTCAGCTTTAGGGTGTACAAAGAAAAACGGTACAAGGATACGGTCATTACGTTTTTAAAAAGGGAGGATGATGTTGAAAACAGCGCTATATCCGGGCAGCTTTGATCCTGTTACGCTGGGACACATGGATATCGTTTCCCGAGCAGCTTCCTTGTTTGATCGTCTTTTTGTGGTGGTTTTTATCAATCCCCACAAGAAAAACGGATGGTTTTCGCCGGATGAAAGGGTGGATATGCTGCAACAAGCCTGTCAGGGGATGCCCAATGTACAAATCCTTTCATATGCAGGTTTGATCGCGGATTTTGTACAGGAACAGAATGTTCATGTTATTATTAAAGGAGTTCGCGGCGTAATGGACTTGGAAAATGAAACCAACATGGCCCGTATCAACAAAGAGTTGACAAATGGTCTTGAAACACTGATGCTACCCGCGAGCAGCGGGGTTGAACATATCTCCTCAACTTTGGTGCGGGAGATAGCCACGTTTCATGGAAATGTGGATGCTTATGTTCCTGCGTGCGTTGCGCAAAAACTGCGTAATCGTACTTGATTATATTAGGAGGATAAAAATATGCCAAGAAATGAAGTGTTTGCGTTAATTGATGAACTGACGTTGTTGGTGCAAAACGCAAAAAAGGTTCCTTTTTCCAACTCTGTGCTTGTAAATCAGGAAGAGACAATCAATATGCTCAAACGCATTGTATCCAGTTATGACCCTTCCCTTGAGCAGGCCGTTAAGATTATTGCCAACGAAGAAAAAATCATCGAGGAAGCCAAAAGCCACGCTGAAAAAACCTTATCTGAAGCGCAGGCCCATGCACAGGGTATTGTAAGCGAAGCGAACAACTACGCGCAAACAAGTAAAGCAAATGCTGATGCTTACGCTGCTGAAACTACCCGCCAGGCCGATGAGCGTGCCCGCGCTGTGACGGCGGATGCCCAGGCCAGGTCTCAGCAGATGATAGAAGATGCCAAAGCCCATGCCGACGAGCTTGTCAGCCAGACGACTGTTCTGGCGCGCGCTCAGACTCAGGCGGCGGAACTGCTGGAAAACGCCAATCAGCATGTTAACGCCCTCCGGCAGCAGACGCAGCGGGATCTCAGCAATATGTTGGAGCAGGTGGAGGGCAGCATCTCCTCAAAGCTGGAAGACTTACGCATCATGAAACAAAACATCAATTCACTTCAGGTGTTTTCTAACAACGGTGAAAACAGTTGATTAATTAAGAACACACCGCTTGCTTGAACAGAACTTGGCTGAGTGTTTTACGACTCATGCCCTACTGGGAAAAAGTGTTTGACAGGCGGTGTGTTCTTTGTTATACTACGTTAGCGTTTTCACTGGCGAGCAGCGCTTATTGGAGAGATGGCCGAGTGGTTGATGGCGCTGGTCTTGAAAACCAGTGATGCTGAAAGGCACCGGGGGTTCGAATCCCTCTCTCTCCGCCATGTGTTCATGGAGAAGTACCCAAGTGGCCGAAGGGGCTCCCCTGCTAAGGGAGTAGTACGTTAACGCGTAGCGAGGGTTCAAATCCCTCCTTCTCCGCCAAACGCCTTAATTTATTGATAAGAGTTAAGGCGGTTTTTTTGCACATTTCTTGAGTCAGATGTATATGATACTATTGAGAGATTATTTTACAAGGGTAGTAATTAAGGAAAACATGAAAAAATCCAATTCATGGTTGCATAGACAAAAAGGAAGTGGTAACATGCATAGCGGTGCAGAAAAGTGTGTCGTTTAAGGACGATACTTTTCTATAGTTATTTATAACAGATTAAGGAAGAGTTTGTGAAAACAATCAATCACATGACAATAGTAAAAAATCTAAAGAAAAATTTTCCATTGCTTTGTTCGTTTCTTGCTGCAATGTGTTTGTTTTTTTCGCCTACGCTCGTTTCACTTGTGTTCATAATAGTTGTGTTCATAGCCATAATGGTAGCTGCCTCACTTGGTTTACCAAAGATACCTCTTATTTCCAATCGTTTTTTGAAAAGTATTGGCATACTGCTTGCGTTGTCGATTGCGTTCATTGGTTACAATAAGTTCCAAGCAACATGGTTTCCTTCAAGTAAAGTTGCTGCACTTGCAAATGCTCTTCATTTGTCCGCACAATCATTTCTTTCAATAATCGGCTTGCTTGGGTGTTTGATAGGTTTTTACTCCATGTACACCATATCCTGTCAGTTATTTTTATGGGTGTACAAACTATTACCGGAAAAGCGAAAAGTTGTAATAATCACTAATTTGAAAAAGAATTGGTTTTTCCCGATTTCTGCAGTGGCATTTTATTGCTTGAACCTGACGATGAGTTTTGGATATATTATTGGGATACTAATTGCTTTTATTACAGCTGTGATCTTTTTCTCACAAATCCCACCCATTTTTCCTTATGCCAAGGAAAATCATCTTGGGCTTAATGTGATATCTATGTTGACTGGAGTTGGTATTTGTTTAAGAGGGAGTTCTAATTTCTATGCCCATTTGAAGGCTTCATCATTCATGCAAAAGATACTATCCATGTTTTCGATATCATTTGATTTTGATGTAACAAGATTTATAAGCATATCTGTCGCTGTTTTTTCAATAGCTTTCGTATATTTTTTTACGCTGATATTATGGAAAAAAATTATAAGGATCTTTTCCGAAACTGGAGTTTTTAGTAACATTAAAACAGTGGAGTGGATTATTTATGGTATTCTCCTAATTACAAGTATCGGAATGATGGCAGTTTCATTTTTTCGTACCCAAGTGTTCTATGGAACTGCATATCCATACGATATTATCTATACCAGCGACTCACCGTCATTAGTTAAAGGTAATGCTTATCTTGCGCTTACACATCCTGAAAATGATTTACGTCAGCCTCTATTTGCTGTGTTTGCAGCACCATTTACTGCTGTTCCATATCTAATAGGGGTAGTGACAGGAGCAAATGCGACTGTACGAGCTATTCTTTTGAACGGAGTTCAGGTTATTATGCTTTATACAGCTAATTTTATATTAACAAGAATGATGAGGCTTAATTCAAAAAAACGAGTATGCTTTATGTTAATCGCTTCCTGCACGTATACTCAGATGTTGTTTATCCTGATGATGGAACAATATATCGTTGCATATTTCTGGCTAATTCTTTGCGTGTATCTAATTTGTGAAAAGAGACAATATGATCGAATTGCTCTGTGGGGGGCTGGTGGTACACTATTGACCAGTTTGATTTTATTACCTTTTATGTCAGAAGAATCACCAGTCAAAAACATTAAGGGATGGCTTATTGATATGGTTAGACATATGCTTGGTTTTGTTGCTCTCATGCTAATGTTTTGCCGATTCGATGTTATTATCAATTTTAATAGCAAAATATATTCCTTAAGTGGTTTTGCGGGAATGAACTTAACCATAATGAATAAGCTTCATCAATATACAGAATATATTCGCTATTGCTTTGTTGCCCCAAATGCGGGTGTGAATACGATGAGTTTTGGACACATCTCTTGGCAACTTTACACAGCAACCAACATTAACACCCTGGGTATTCTTATAATGTTTCTGGTTATTATTAGCGCAATAGTAAATCGAGACAAAAAATGTAGTCTGCTTGCTATAGGGTGGGTTGTATTTTCTATAATAGTCCTAGTCTTCCTTGGTTGGGGAACAAAAGAAAACGGGCTTATTCTTTATGCTTTATATTTTGGCTGGGCATTCCTTGTTCTGTTGTTCCAGTTGATTGAAAAGATTGAAAGCAAACTAAATACCAATTTTGTTTTACCTGCAAGCATATGCTTTGCCGCCATGTTGGCATATATTAACATTCCTGCTATTATGGAAATGTTGAACTTCGCAATTACATATTATCCTGTATAAGGAAAGGAGGGCGGCATATAAAGAATTATCTTAGACTGATGCGTCTTCATCATTATATCAAAAACCTGCTTGTTTTTGTACCGTTAGCCAGCAGTGGTCAGTTGTTTAATGCAAAAAAATTCACCGCTGGAATCGCAGCTTTTATTGCTTTTTGTATGGTGTCTTCAGTTGTATATATTATTAATGATATTAAAGATAAAGAAAAGGATCAAAAACATCCAATAAAGTGCAAACGCCCCATTGCTGCTGAAACTGTTTCAAAAAAGAATGCGCAGATATTATTGATTGTTTTGCTTATTATTGCAGCAAGTTTCAATTTTTTTGTTTTTAATGTAACCTCTACAATGTTGCTTGGTTTGTACTTGTTTCTAAATTTGGCATATAGTTTCGGTTTGAAAAATGTCCCTATAGCGGATATTACTATTTTGGTTGCAGGATTTCTCATTCGTATTATTTATGGTGCCATGATAACAGAAATCACCATTTCCAACTGGCTTTATTTAACCGTCATTTCATTTGCTTTTTATTTCGCTCTTGGAAAACGTAGAAATGAGTTGCTAAGAATAAGTGATGGTGGAACCAGACAAGTACTAAAAGCATACTCAGTTAGTTTTCTCGACAAAAACATGGGTATGTGCTTGACACTGGCAAATGCCTTTTATGCGCTGTGGAGCATGGATGAGAAAACCATTACTTTTTATGGTAACAAGAATCTAATTTTTACTGTGCCACTTGTTTTGTTGATCACAATGAAATACAGTCTTAATATTGAGGGCAATTCCGACGGTGATCCTGTAGAGGTGCTATTACATGATAAAGTGTTGCTCATCTTATGTGTACTGTACTTGGCTGTTATGTTCGTAATCCTATACTTTTAAAGCCTATGAATGTATATGATTTCGATGGGACAATTTATAATGGAGATAGTACTGTAGATTTTTTTCTATATGCGCTTAAACATAATCCATTTTTGTTAAGGTTTTTTCCCAAACAGTTGTGGGGGGTTGTTCTATACGTGCTTAAAAGGATTGACAAGACATGTCTGAAGGAATATTTTTTTAGTTTCCTTACAGCTATTAAAACTGAGGAACTTGTAGAGAAATTTTGGAATCAAAATCAGAGTAAGATATATTCTTGGTATCTAGACCAGAAAAAACCAGATGATGTAGTAATTTCCGCATCCCCTGAGTTTCTGTTGCTACCTATTTGTAAAAGATTAAATATAGTTTGTTTGATTGCTTCAAGAGTCAACACCGAAACTGGGAAGTTTATTGGAAAAAACTGTTATGGCGCTGAAAAGGTTAGACGACTTAAAACTGAATACAATGCCCCACGTATAGAGGAGTTTTATTCTGATACTCATTCCGATTTGCCGCTGGCTAAAATAGCGGACAGAGCTTATTTTGTAGTTCAAGGTAAAATATTTGACTGGAACTTTATATTATAAAATTTACCGTTTTTAAAAAGAATCTTAAATAAAATACCAATTATGTGAACCACACTCCATTTGTTAGACAGTAAGGTATACTACTAACAAGTGGAGTGATGTATAATGGGAAAGACACGAGAGAATAAGAGATACACGACGGAATTCAAACAAAATGTTATTGAGATGATGCAAGATAGCGTACACTAAAGTTGCAACTTAAGGGTAATGGACGAAATATACAAGCCACTGAGATTCCGCTACAATGGATGTTGTCAGACATTCACAAGGCGGAGAATCCCAATGGCTCAAGGCAAGAATACCACGAATTTCGAAGGTTTGCTATTCCAGTTTATGGATACTCCTGCCCCAATGCTCGCATACTGGAATGGTTGTGCCACAGGATGGTGGAAGCGGAAGTTTCCGCAGAGATTGGCGCCGACAAGCACGAGCAAAGCCGGACAAGAACCAGTCACCGCTGTGGATTTCGTCCGCGCTGTCTGGAGACCTGGGTAGGCACGATGTATCTCATGGTTTCCAAGGTGAGAAATGACGGCTATATTCCCTTCTTTATCACCGAGCGTAAACGCAGCGAGACGACTCTGATCCAAGTCATTCAAGAGGCCTATGTACAGGGGTTATCCACCCGGAAGATAGAGAGGCTGAAGGAGCGTGCTTTGAAAAAGCCTAGCCTCATTGTCTCGGATGCCTACAAAGGCTTGGTAGCGACGATTGGAGCCTGTTTCCCCGGTACCAGTTGGCAGCGCTGCAAGGTTCATTTCATGCGAAATATCCTAGTGCATGCACCGCAAAAAGAGAAGGAAAAGTTTTCCAGCCTGCTCAAGGGCATCTGGATGACGACTGAACCAGCAATTGCCAGGCAACGTGCAAACGAACTGGCCGATGCGTACAGGGCCAAGTGTCCCAGAGCGGTTGATACGTTGGAAGAGGCACTGGAGGATACGTTGACTTTTCTTTTATTCCCTCAACTGGATTCCAAAAAAGTCAGCTCAACAACATGCTGGAGCGGCTGAACCGGAAGATACGACGCGTACCAAAGTAGTTGGTATCTTTCTGAGCCCGGAATCCTATCTACGACTGGTGACAGTATACTTGATAAAATACTCGGAGGACTGGTTGGTAACCAAAGCGTACCTGAGCGAGACTTCGCTCAACTTACCAAACAACCAGACAGCATAACATGATATGCAGAGGACAAAGATGCGAACTAAATTTGACTGGATATCATCAGCTGTCTGAAAACCGAACATACCAGTAAAGGAGATTATTTATGAGAAGTGAAACGGAAACTTTTAAAGATGCGAAAACTCTATATGAATTTCATTCTGCATGTGATCATGCACCAATGAAAGCGGATATCATACTTGCCGCAGGAAGCCATGATATTCGGGTTGCTGATTATGCTGCAGAGCTTTACAAAAAAGGTTATGCTTCATTGTTGGTATGTACCGGAGGGCTTGGAAAGATAACGGATGGGCTGTGGAACAATCCGGAAGCTGTTGTTTATGCCAAAAGGTGTATAGAATTAGGAGTTCCCCAAAATCATATAATTATGGAGACTGAAGCCAAAAATACTGGGGATAACTTTACTCTTAGTAAAAAACTATTAACAAAGTTAAACATATTTCCCCAAACAGGGCTTATTGTAAGTAAACCATATATGGCGAAAAGAGCGTGGGCAACCGGCGCAAAACAGTGGCCTGAAGTACAGTGGGTTTCTACACCGCAACAAATGAGTTTTGAAAACTATCTAAGTGATGAAACGCCTTTGGAAAGGGAAATTAACGTAATGGTTGGTGACCTTCAGCGTTTGAAGGTTTATGCCGAAAAAGGTTACCAAGTGCCTGTTGAAGTACCTGATGAGATATGGTGTGCCTATGAACGGTTGGTTGCCGATGGCTATGATGAGTTTGTTTTGAAATAGTGCAAAAAGTACAAGGCATCAGGACAATTAAATCAAAAGCGGAAGTCATTACTAAGAGGTAGTCAGGGCTCAAATCCTTCCTTTTCCGCCAAATCCCCGTGGTTTCAAGGCTACGGGGATTTTTTTACGAAAACAGGAATATAAGGGGCATTCTGTTGGCTACCGTTCTAAAGGTTTCGAGTAGAAGGGAGAGATAAAATCAAGAAGAAAAGTTCCTGATTAAATTGTTACAAATATGTTTAAATTAATTGACTATATCTTCTTTTGTTGTTAGGATATTTTTACAGAGCTTATGGAAGGGGGTGCTGTCAACTTAAGTTCGCAACTTTGTACTCCGCATACCATGTCATGCCGCCTGGTTGCTTAATGAGTTGAGCGAAGATTCGCTCAAGTAC
>CAZCBC010000003.1:41534-48482 GCA_964496775.1 uncultured Oscillospiraceae bacterium | reverse complement strand
GCCCAAATCCAGGAAAAGAGTTGATTTTAAAGGAAATACTAAGCAATATCCGTTAATTTGGAAGGAGATCAAGAGGATCGTCTTAAAAAACCATGAAAACTATTTACTGATTCGAAAAACGCTGGTTTTTAGAGGTCCCCTTATTTAATTTGGACGGAGCGTGACTTGGAGGCAATTGCCGAACGAACCCGATGTTCTATATGAAGGCGGCCTTTGGAAGAGTTCCAATCACCGTATTCTAAATTCGTTATAGGATATTTCTGCGGTACGGTACCCCTTAGTCTTTTCTTGTTATTGTACATATCGTGGTCGGCCCTTACAGTTATTGAATGTATATCATCATCCATTGATGCGTCATATTCCGCTGTTCCTATGGAGATGGAAAAATCATACTCACACGTCTCATTTATTAGCTTCGTCTCTTCTAAAATTTTTTCAACTATTTTGTCTATTTTTTCCTGTTCAACATTTTTAAGTATTACAGTAAATTCATCTCCGCCCACACGGTAAACTTTACCGATTGGTTCAAAATATTTAGTCAGGACTTTATAAGTATTGATAATGGCTTGATCTCCGCAGGCATGGCCGAAATAATCGTTTATATATTTTAACCTGTCGGTATCGACCTGGACGATCGTAACCCCCTTGGGGCTGGCAATATGCTCCATATCTTTAATGTAGATTGTGCGGTTTTTTGCTCCCGTAAGCGCATCGGTATATGCCATCTTTTCATAGAATTCTCTTTCGTTTCTTAACCTTATTCTGTCGCCATACTCTTGAACCTGGTAGATGAGCATTAAAACAATATAGATTGCCATACCCATGAGTACGAAATATGTGGTTTCCGTTTGACCCCTCGCATAAAAAACGATGATCTCAACAAATATGGAAAAGAAAAGAATAGTTAATGCCATAAATTCTTTTTGAGCTCTTCTGTTTTTGTAAACAATCGTTTCTATTAGAAAGACTACCATATAATACACGCTGGTCAGCATGATAAGTGATATGGCTATGATAAAAGAATCGGAAAGACCAAATATGTTTAGGTAGTCGAGGAGTAAACTGATTACTGTATTGATAATTGCCAAAGCTGATATGATATCTGCAAAGAACCTTTTCTTCATGGGAATGGTTTCTTTCACATACAGACTGATGGATACGGGAAAAATCAACTGTAAAATCAGGGTAATTCGGGTAACCAAGTATGTGTTTGTGGTTACAATTTGTAACAATCCTGATTCACCTAATAACCAGCATCCGATCATGGACACATTGACGCCCAAATAAAGCAATCCCTTGTTTCCTATTTTATAAGACTTGGTGCAAAAGTATATTAGAATAGTTAAAACTCCCGCTGCAAGAATGACAAAGGACAAGATATTCCAAATTCCTTTTAGGTTGAAAATATATAATAAAAGCCCTGACCTGTCGCCTATAAGGATTTCGGGAGCATGCTCATATGAGGCATTTCTATTAGAACTGAGAGAAATTTCGATTTCCTTGCCCTTGTATTCGGGCTTTGTATTCACGAAAACCCAGAAGTTGTCAAAACCTCCGCCCAAAGATTTATTTTCTTCATTGGTTACTTCATACACTGTCTTGCTGTCAATTTTCACAACGACCGACTGCATATAGGATTTAAAAGCGATCGTATCTCCGGATTCAAAGTCATTAGGAAGGGTGTTTTTTATGACTAAGCTTTCAGCCTCTCCCACATTGATTTGATCAGGTAAATCAATTCTTAAGTTACTCTTTCCATCGTGCCAGGTCCATCCCTCTGAAAAAAAGCTAATTTCCCTATCTACAAGGTATATATCCGGCAAGTCAAAGATGGAAGTAAATGTAAGAAAGGATAAAATAATTAGAAAGAATAATATCCAAAACACTCTTTCATTATATTTCCCCAGTAACAATTTCATTTTTCCGGTATTCTCCCATGGTAGTATCAATAATATGTAATCTAATAAATTATATAATTTTTATCTCTTGATAGCAACTACTCATTTCTCGATTTCTAAATGTTTCCAGCCATATCTTTTATATCATATCAGCCCCAAGCTATTGTGCCAGCCTGGCAGTAAAGACCATTCATCAGCACGAGAATTCTTTCCATGGCTAACCATATTGTAGCACAGATCACATTTTGGTTCACACCCTGAAGGATGATTTTGCCCAAGTTTCATTATTCAGCAACAGTACCCTGACTGCGCAAAAGCACGACTTCGCGCAGCTTCCCAACAAAATATTTTACCTGTTATTTTTTTGATGATGTCTCGTCCAAATTTCGGATTGGGATAAGTTTTTCGGAACAGTAATCTTGTTACGAGCATCCCGGTTCAGACAAGTTAACCTCACGGCTGCCACGTATGAAGTGTCAAATTAGATGCTTCATACGTGGCAGCGCATATAGCGGAAGGACATAGCAGACTTCTTAGTTTCCTTGCCTGCGCTGTGAATCAATCGGCTATCTTATCTCCCTGACCAAGGTCAAGCAATGAGCCAAGCAGCTGGTGTCCGACCTCGGTTATTAGATAAACATGTTGCCTGTCAGAATTGTAGCCTACGGCGTATTCCCACGCTTTTGTGTTGAACGTGCCGCTGACGGAAAACAGGTAGCATTCTTCATCGTCAATGTTTGTTACATCGACGCAGGTAATAAACATGGGCTGTTCTGCGCTGTAATCCGTGCCTTGTGCTAGTTTGTTTTTGAGTACGAGATTGAAAAGTCCGCTCGCGGCTTCGTATGGGGTCATGTTGTCCCCGGGGTCGCTTTTCAACAGAGAATTTGTAAATACACCCTCGACAATGAGTTGATCGCCGTCCTGGTTGCCATCGCCGGGGACTGTGTCGTCTTCGCCCCTGTTGCCTGCGTGGGCCAAAAAGAACGCGCTGCCTTCGTATGCTTGATCAATGGGCAGTACCGGTAGCCCCTGCGTTGCCATGTCCTCAGGGTTCTTAAATGTGATGGGCTGCGCTTCTGACTGGTAATAAACAGTTGTTATTTCCAGGTTGCGCTTAAGAGTTGTTGCAAGGCTGTCCATCATAAACCAGTTCAGGCTGACGGCGTCAAAAAAGTGAAACCCTTCCTTAAATTCGCGCTCGCCGATTCCTGCGATGAGCGTAGAATCTTTTGACCAGTCAACAAGAACGCTTTCCTCATCAGGGAATGAGATGTCGTTTAATGTGAAGTCCAAACCTGTCCATTCTGTCAGTCCATCTGCCAGCGCAAAGGCGATGAGCGAGCGCGATGCGGGTTCACTCTCGGTCGGCATGATGATCTGCTTTTCCTCGACGGTGCCATGGGAAAAGTCGGCATACAGGGTTAGGCTGGCGGCGTCAGAGGGGACGGATGCGTTAGGGGCGGGGGCAGTCTGCTTTGCGGCATTGGCGCTACAGATGCTAAATAGCATCACCAGAATCAACAGAATTGGAAGTGCACGTTTTTTCATTTGATTTTTCTCCTCTCTTTTCTTTAGATGTTTTATATTAATTTTCAACAGAAACCGCTTCGCTTACCGCGTCGGCCAAAATGGGTGTGGCATCCCCGTGCTGGATAAACAGGCAGCAGATTAGGCACAGGATTTCAAAAACCATTGCATACAGGGCGATTACCCAGTAACCAAAGGCATTAATGAACAGGCTGCTGAATACAGGTGTAATAATCTGCGCCACGGTTGTTGCGATATAGTAGTAGCCCATGAAGCGCCCGGAATCACTGTCCTTGCCCATTTCAAGCACCATGGGACCAAGGTTAATGGTAACCAGAGGGAAACCGATGGCGGCGACGGCGTTCCAGAGATACATCATCTTTGCGTTTTCGGGGGTTAAGGTACCGAGTCCCAAATATCCGAAGGCAAGGAAGACGCAGCCGATAATACAACTTTTGCGCCGTCCGAGTTTGGAAGCAATGCCGGCAGCTGGAATCATCAGGAGTACTGCCAACAAAACGCTTAGCATGTACGGGGTGGTCCAGGAAGGAGGCATCTTCAGATGGTTGACCAAGTAGTTGGTGTAGTGGGTGTTGTAGCCGTTGTGCCCCATATAAACCATGGCCACGGCGGTCAGAAGAAAAAACAAGCTCTTCTTTTCTGCCGGGCTTAGCCTGGTACGCTGCTTGTTGGAGGTGTCGGTTTTATCGTCAATCAGGCCATACCTTGCGTTCATTTCCCGTACTTGATTTACAAAGCGGTTTTCGCGCATCATCAAGAAATAAAGGGCACTGGCAATTGCCATCATCAGAGCCGAGAAAATCATGCACTTGGTAAAAATGGTCACATCTTCTACGACGTAGATTAGACGCTTGCCGCCGGCAAAAAACGTAATGGCTGCCAAAGAGCCCATGAGGTTAAGCACGGCATTTCCCTTCGTGCGTTGGGGACGGATAAAGCAGTCCGCAACCAGTGCGGCAGAAGGGGAACGGTATAAGCTCATAAAGAAAACTGTAATCAGCAAAAAGAACATAAAGAGAGTCAGGGTATCTTGGCCTGCAACCTTTTGCGCATCAGCGTATGAAATGCCCAAAAAACCAATCATGCCACCAATCGTGCCCACCAGGATGAGGGGCGTGCGGCGTCCCAAAGGGCCTCGAATCTTGTCGGATAAAATGCCGAACAGGGGCAGGAAAATGAGCGCCACCACATTGTCTATGGACATGATTGCAGAGTAGGCCGTGGTAGACAGATGATAGTGCTTTGTCAGGATAAGAGGAACGATGTAGTCATAGGCTTGCCAGAAAATTGTTACCGCAAAAAAGGGGAGAGAAATCAGGATGGCGCGTTTCCAGTTCATGCTAGGCTGTTTCATCACAGTAATTTCCGTTCTATCACCTATCGTGTGAGCTTCTTTCACGCGCCCTTTTTGATGAAGAATCCGCGAGAGAGAAACCATACAGTTTTATGCTGCAAACATCATGTATCCTATAGAAGAGATGACCAAATCAATTTAAAACACGAATAACCGGTGCCTGCCAGGTGGATAAAGCGTCCATGTCCGGGGTATATATGCGCATAATGAAATGGAAGGCATCCCCGGAAACAGGCAGCCAGTTGGCGGTATTGTCCGGCTGTTCCCTGGATAATATGATGTCCAGGGAGCCATTCTCATTTAAAACGAAGTTGCTCCGGTCGTTGACGCAGTATCTGTCAATGGGATTGTCGATGAGGAAATTATCGCTGCCATACGCGGTGACCGACCAGAATCCGTTATTCAAAACGGGAGGGAATGTTTCAAAATGCAGGACATAGTTTTTTTCGTCTTTCAATATCTCGCCCGAATCGTCAACATCCGTTTTCAGATAGAGCGCCACGTCAACCGTGTTGGCGCCCAGCCCGCCCAGCGCAATCGCCCCGCGATAGGAATATTCCGTGCCAAAGTCCCCGATGGGGGTGCCGAAATAACTCCATTGTCCAAGGTTCACCGAAAACTTTGTCGCCTCATTGCTAAACTCTGCCTTTAGGCTTTGTAGCATTTCTTTCCACTGTGCCGCAATATTGCCGGAGAGGACACTCGGGTCAAAATCCATGCCCGGCCCGACATGGATGGCTGCAAACCTATCTACAGTTTTTGCATCTGCCGGGGCGGGAGGGTTTGTTTTCATCAGTTCGTTGGCTTTGTCGAAGAAAGCTTTGGAATCCATTTTTAAGACTTTTTCAATCGGGACGTAGTTATTCTCTTCAGCGTAACTGCCTTTGGCAGCGGCATATTCGCCGCCCTGAACGTAGGCTGACAATGAAAGGAGTTTCATTTTTTCCTGAATTGCACGAATGTTGGGCAAATCCTTTTCACCCGACAGCACAGTGCGCGTAATGGACCATGCCATCGCGGTGGGAACGTTAATGCGGGTTACGCTGTCCGGCAGCGTGCCTTCCCACGTGGAAAGGGTAAGGGCATATTCGCCGGCCTTGTCAAACACGCAAACCGTATTGGTCCACGCGTCTAAGATTTGCACATTGCAGAACCTGTCCGTTTCGGGGAGGACGTACACCATCGGTTCGGCGCTGAGGTCATACCATGCTTGCGAATATACCGTATCAACATTCGGCGACACGATGATTTTGAACGCCGCGTCCGCAAGTTTCTCGCCATGGAGGAACTGATTGATGGGCGCCTTGCCCTTGCCGGGGTCCGGTTGTTCCGTATTGATGGATGCTGTTTTTGTCGCATCCATAAGTACCAACGGAAACGCATAGATATATGCTTCTTTGACGGTCTTCCATACACCATCTAAGCTGCCTGCTTGTGCGCTGTGTGCGGGGAACATCGGCGATGAAAATGCCAAGATAATGGCAAGTTCAAGCAAGGTCATCTTTTTCATAATAATTACCCTTTTTTAAGAAAACTTGTTTTGCTCCATCTTTCAGTGTTATTACTGATAAAACGCCACCATACTGCCGGAAATATAAGCGGCTTTGCCGTCAGGCAGCAAGATCTTGTACCATCCGCCCTTTTCCACCGCGATCACCGGGAAACTGGCGCCGGGATCGACTTTGCCAATGATGGCATCCTTCATGGATGGGCCCTTGCGCAGGTTAGCTTGGCGGGTATGGGTTACCACCACAGTGCCTACATAGCTGGTGCAGGAGTTATACAGCTTTAGCGCTGCCAGGATGGCATCTTCACGGGTAAGGGGGTGCGTGGGATAAAAGTGATACTCCGCATCCAGGCTGAGCACGTTCTCGCCGGTACGCATGTCGGTATGGTCCATCACAATGAGCACCATTTCCTCAAGGTTAATGGTACGCCAGTCATTGGGGTTGTAGGGGGCGGTGCGCCCGGCGTACTGCTGGGCCAACCGGATGTCCGCATAGTCGGCGATGAAAGGGTCATTGGTATGCTCCAGGCTGTGTTTGTTTTCGTCAATGTCCATCAGCACGCCGTACATTTCGGCAGCGGCCACGCCCCGCAGCACCATGTTGTATTGGGCACCTGCGCCGGAGGCCTCATACTCCT
>CAZCBC010000003.1:0-41524 GCA_964496775.1 uncultured Oscillospiraceae bacterium | reverse complement strand
CTGGCCGACACGGGTTATGGCGCTTCCGGAAGCACCGCGATGGATCACAGCAGCATGGCTGCAGCGACCGTCGCTCCGGCTGCAGAGGATGCGGTTTCGATCATTCGCAATCCGGCGGACCTGCCCGCTCCGCTCAACAACAGCGGCGCCCCGCAGCACCATGTTGTATTGGGCACCTGCGCCGGAGGCCTCATACTCCTGTTTGGTTAAATACACATGGGTACGCTGTGCGGCAGGGTTCTTGGTCTTCAGGCGCACCACATTGGTCAGCAGAGCGTTCAGGTCATCCCAGGTGGCAATGCCATCGGTTTTCATGCCCCGGGGCACAATGCCCAGCTTTTGCGCTTCCTTGATGTCATTGGCGCGGCGCTGCTCGGGCGATGGGGTGGCCGTTGGTTTGGCTGTGGGCTTGGGTGTGGGCGGCACAAAGGGCGCAGGCTTTGTACCCGTCAGGAACTTTTTCATTACATACCCATTGAACATACCATACTGTACATGGGACCACTGGCCGCTTATAAAGCCGCTGTATACCAGCACGCTTTTGCCGTACGGGATGGTAGTAATCACCTTGGCGTCGGTATTGGGCTCCTCGCGCATGTTGACGCACTTGCCGTTTTCCGTCTTGATAAACATGTTGCCGGAGTTAGGGTCGTAGATGGAAGCGGATGCGGGTAACAGGCTCAGCAGCAACACCAGCAATGTTACTAAAGCAACGACTTTTTTCATAATATCCTCCTATCTGATACTTTTCGCTCTTATGTTTCATTTGAAAATGTCCGAATAAAGTGGGTGATGCTTCCGGGGACGCTTTTGTGCATGAGCAATTTCTGCTCTTACTTGGCGTTGACCAGGGCCAGGTTCATTAAGTTTTCCTGCGTCGCGTTGCCAACCATGGATACGTTGTACACCAGCCCGTTGTTTGCGTCATACCATATCGCCACGCCCTGAACACCCTCGTTGTACATCACACGGCCCGGGTGGGTGCCAATCATGACTTCTTTATCCTGCTCCCAGGGGTAGTACATGCCGGAAAGATCCTCTGCCTGCGTACCCTTGAACGCGCGGATGGTGCACTCGGCGCCCTCCCAGATAAACTTCACCTGGAACATCACCGGCTCCTCTTTGCCTTTGATGTAGAAATAGCGGACATCCTCCGCCTCCTCGGGTACATTGGCGCCCATGGTGCCTGAAACCTTGATAGCTTCCTCAGCGGACGCCTCAACGATGGGGTTGGGAAAGCCAATCAGGTCTTGCTCCGCTTCCGCGTTAATCCAGGCTAACTTCATTAATTTAAACAGTGTTACATCGCCAATCATGGATATGTTGTACACCAGGTTGTTGCGTACGTCATGCCACATGAGTACACCGGCCTCGCCCTCGTTATACATCGCGCGGCCGGGATAAACGCTAACCATCACCTTGTTATCCTGCGACCAGGGGTAGTGCATGCCGGATAAATCCTCCAGTTGCGTGCTCTTGAATACACGGATGGCGCACTCAACCCCCTCCCAGGCAAACTGTACCTGGAATACAACCGGCCCTTCCTGGCCTTTGATGTAGGAGTAGCGGATGTTTGTTGAATCATCATAGAACAGGTGAGCGCTGGGGGTACCCGAGGCCTCTGCGGCCTCTGCGGCGGTTGCCTCAAAGACGGGATTGGGCAAGCCAATGGCGGGGGTCTGTGCCAGGGCGATTGGCAGGGATAGCGAGGCCATTAGAGCCAGAATGATTACACAGGCAAGTATCCGTTTCATGGGGGTTCCTCCTTTATTCAATCTAATGCAACTGATAGTGCTATTTCCTCCAGAGTGATGGTGTCATCATGTCTTCGCGGGGTTCGTCGATGCCGGAGATATGAATTAACTTGTACAACCTTAGAATACTTGAAAAGCTAATTTGTTAGAATACCCGTTTCAAGGAAAAAAAGTATAAACTCGAAGGTATAAATTCATCACCCACTTGCATGCGTGGAAACCTGTACAAGAACCGGTAAGACATTCAACAAATCAGCGTGTGAAAACAATGAAATTGTTTACAGCAATGACCATTTGTGGTAACATAAAAATGATAATTGCTTGGATAAGAGAACGGTTTTGCAATATCAATCTGTTTCGCCGTGCCCAAGATACAGAAGGACATAGAATTACTGTATCGGTAATGATGCGGCGGGATCTGTATGGATAGAGAACACTTTCATTCGGCTTATGCATAGCTGGTGGAGGATTGTATGGAAGATAAAGAACTACAAAATAACGGAGGGCGCGCACAGGATGACGTGTCTTTGGCTACACGGCGGCGTGGCGAAGGGGCGAGAGTTATTATAGACTATCTGTTTCTTGAGCCGCCTTCTGTAGGCGGCGCGGTAGATGAAACAGATAAAACGCTGTCCGAAGAGGAGGAGCAGGCAATTGCAAGGGTAGTGCACTTCTTTTTACAGGCGCGTTATGAGGAAGCCGCGATCGAGGCTGAATACTGCATCAACAGTCCTCACCCCGAAATCAGTGTTTTTGCGTTGCTGGCACATGCCGTGTCCAATGTGGCTCTGAACAACATTGAGGTTGCCCGAAAGGACTTTCAAGCCCTGCGGTGGAAGGCGCAGCAACCGGAGAACAGGCGTACGGCCGCACTCAACAATATTTATCATTTTGTTTTGTCTGCCTTTTTTCATCTGGGCGAAAATATTGCACCGATTCCGTTGGAAAATTTCTCCTATTGTTCCGAAGGGTCTCAACTTTTTGTGCTGTACGCTCAATCGTATGTGCTTTATCTTCAGCAGGAATATGCGCAGGCGTTGGGTGTGGCTGAGGCCGCACTGATGATGGCAGCCGACCGTCATCCGATTATAAGCGTTTACCTGAATTTGGCGGCTTCCATGGCGGCAATGAATCTATCCCGTTTTGAACAGGCCGACCGTTTTTTCCTGGAAGCATTGCGGATAGCCAAGCCGGAGGGCTATATACAGCCCTTTGTCGGACATCACGGCCCATTGCAGGGACTGGTGGAAAAACATGTTCGTGACCGGGAGCCTGAACTATACAAGACGATTTCTGAAAAAGTGACGCGCTTCAGGCACGGATGGACAGAGATTCATAATCCGCAATCCGATGACAAGGTAACCAACCTGTTGACGCCTTATGAATATGCACTTGCTATGATGGCCGCCAAAGGCAAGACCAACCAGGAAATCGCCGATTATTTGAATATCTCCATCAATACTGTGAAAGCCTATCTTTCGGTTATTTTTCAAAAGGTAGGCGTTACGAAACGTAGTGAACTGAAGAAATGCTTGCAAAAGTAATAGTATACGGTGATATATTTGATTCTCCTTAACAAGGCTCCTCGAAAATCAAGGAGCCTTGTTTTTGCCAGTATATTAATGAATAGTGTTTTTAACCTCGAAAATTACATAGAAGTTTTAGGATTTTTTCCTGTAACCTTCGCTTTCTTTCCCCTTGCCCATCTGATAGAATCACAATAGATAGGTGGCTCGTTAAAAAGGAGGGATCTCCGTGGCAATACATTACGATGAAACACGACATCTGTTCAGAATTGAATCGGGTCGTATGACTTATGCTTTCGCGGTGTCACCCACCGGAAAGCTTTGTCATCTTTATCTGGGCGGTACATTGCCGGGTGAATACGATCTGGATCCGGAATTGGACAGGATTAAGGAACCCTTTTTCTCTCGTGGCGTCAGCGAAGAGTGGCCGTGGTTTCAGGAATACGCTGTGCAGGAACCGTTTGATTATCTGCAGCCTGCGCTGTTTTGTGTATATGAAGACGGTACGCGCGGAATCCGC
Source organism: uncultured Oscillospiraceae bacterium (assembly GCA_964496775.1). GTDB lineage: Bacteria > Bacillota > Clostridia > Christensenellales > Aristaeellaceae > DTU024. The sequence goes on along the minus strand of CAZCBC010000003.1, from coordinate 37,724 downwards.
CTTTATTATCAGAGCCATGTGCAAACGGATACTCAGCTTGATGTTACGTTAACAGAACCATCTCGGGCTGTAAGCGTGATCCTGCACTATCGCCTCTGTGAAGTGCCGGGGATTTTATTCCGTTCTGTGACGGTGACAAATGGCAGCGACAGGCCTGTGCAGCTGGAACGCTTTCTTTCTGCTACGCTTTCGTTACCTGCCGGGGCTTGGAATGCCACCTATTTCACAGGGCACTGGGGAGCGGAGTATACAAAAAACCGAACAAAGATTACACAAACCTGTCTGACACTTTCCAATACGCGTGGCACTTGTGCCTCGCATCAGGCAATACCCTTCGTTGCGCTCGACACGCACGCGGATGAGGAACATGGCGAAATGATTTTTGCCGGACTTGCATGGTCTGGTGATTTTCGGATGGATCTGGAAAAAAGCTTCGCAGGAAATGTGCGACTTAGTGCAGGATTATCCGATTTTGATACAGTGTTTACGCTTGCGCCAGGTTGTTCCGAAACCTCGCCTGAGCTGCTTATCGGTTATACACCAGACGGCTTTAGCGACATGAGCCGTATGCTATACGATTGGGAGTTTGATGTTGTTTGTCCGCAGAACAAAATAGCCCGACCCTTTCCTGTAATCTACAATTCTTGGTATCCGTTTGAGTTTGGTGTGACTCAATATAACTGCATGGCGATGCTTCAAAGGGCAAAGGAGGTCGGCGCAGAGCTGTTCGTAATTGATGATGGCTGGATGAAAGGCCGCACGTGTGATCGGGTCGGTCTGGGAGATTGGTTCGCGGATCCGGCGCGCTTTCCTGGCGGGCTGAAGCCCATTGCAGACGCGTGTCACGAAGCTGGTTTGTTGTTTGGACTTTGGGTAGAACCGGAAATGTTGAATCGCAATAGTGATCTCTACAGACTCCATCCCGACTGGGTGCTGCGGGATCCGTATCAGTCAGAGGATCTTATGCGCAACCAGCTTGTGCTGGATTTGTCGCGGGAGGACGTTACGCAGTGGTGCATCGCCATGCTGGACAGGTTGCTTGGCGAGTGCGAGTTGGATTATTTGAAATGGGATATGAATCGCTATCTGTCATCCTTTGGCACAAACCGTGAAATTCGCGTTCGCTATATACAAAACCTATATAAGATTTGGCAATTCATGAATGAGCATTATCCAGATGTCCTATACGAAAATTGTGCTTCAGGCGGCGGACGTGCGGATTTTGGTATGCTCCCCTATGCCGACCGCATCAACCGCAGCGACAATGCTGATCCGGTGGATGTGATGCGGCTTCATGAAGGGTTTACTACGCTGTTTTTACCAAAGTTAGCAGGCGGTGCGGGGAATATCAGTCCTTCTCCCAACGGAATCAACAATCGTTCCACCCCCTTTTCATTCCGTGCTATCAGTGGGATGACTGGCTCCATGAGTATCGGCATTGACCTAACAACTTGTAGCGATGAGGCGCTACGCGAAATTCGCAATGCGACGGATATTTTTAAGACGCTGCGCGAGGACTTACAAAACAGCTACGTACTGCGCCTGAAAAGCGTCATCGACGGGAATGTTTCTGTTCTTGAATACCTACGCAGAGATGGCGGTACCGTAATTGTATTTGCCTTTGGCCATGGGCTGCGGCATGCGGAAGGAAACCTCATTATTCGTCTTCGGGGATTAGATGAACGGGCAGCTTATCGTGATGAAAATGCCCGACCTCACAGCGGTGCGGCGTTGATGCGACGTGGTATCCGCATAGCGCTTAAGGGTGATTATGCCGCACAGTATTTCATCTTTCGAAGAGAGGACAAGATCATATAGTATCGCGAGGAGGCAAGGCCATGAATATCCGCACCTATAAGAAGCAGGATTTACCATCTGTAATCCGCATCTGGAACGAAAGTGTACAGGCTGGTGAGGTGATTTACTACAGCCTTACTGAAGCTTATTTCTACACCAAGTTTGAAAAAGATCCCAACTACGACCCGAGGTATTCACTGGTAGCCGAGAAAGATGGTAAAATTGTCGGCTTCATAAATGGTATTGCCAAGAAAGTTTTTCTGGATAACGAGACAAACGAAAACACTCCGGGCTATATTACCTGCTTCTTTGTGCGCAAGGATTGCCGTGGTCGGGGAATTGGCCGAGCCCTCGTTGACGAACTGTGCAGCCGATTCAAAGCTGCGGGGAAAAGGTCTGTTGCCCTTTCCAACGATAACCCAGTCAATCTTGACTGGCACATCCCCAGTACTCATGGACATGACCACAACAACACCCCAGGTGTGGATATGGCCTCGCCGGGATATGAATTTCTTAAATCATCCGGTTTTAAGGAACACGACCGTGAGATTGCTATGTATCTTGATTTGAAAAACTACATTCCCTGGGATGACATGAAAAAGTGTCAGGCACAACTGCTTTCCGAGGGCGTATATACCGGGCGCTACGATGCCTCTCTCGACTATGATTACGACAGGTTGTGCGATCGTGTGGGCAACGAATATTGGCGCGAGGTGATTCGCTCCGAGCTGGCTTGCTGGAAGGAGAACCGTCCAAATACGGATGTTCGTTTTATTCCCAACGGTACTAAGGTTCCCTCCGGGCCAAGGCCGCTTCTGGTTGCCACCCATGCTCGACATATTGTCGCCTTTACTGGGCCTGTTGATAAGCAGGATAGCGGACGCGGCTGGTTCTGCGGTATCTTTACCGACCCGCAGTTTGAGCACCGTGGCATTGCGCCCATTCTGTTCCACCTGCTTATGCAGGAGTTTATTGCTGAGGGCGCTACCTTCTCTACTCTGTTTACCGGCGAAAATAACCGCGCACAGAGCATTTATCTGCGTACCGGTTTCCGTATCGTGCGCCGATTTGCCATTATGAAAAAAACCATATAATTGTAAAGAATAGGCATATATACCTGTTATTATTGTCCGATTTGTAAGGAGGCACTATTATGTATCAGTCCCGCTTACACGCGACCAACGGCATCGTATCCCTGGCTGTGGATGCGTCCAGTGGTGAACTGCTGGAGTTTGTACGCGAAAGTACAGCCGACAATATTCTTAAAAACCATGTACGCCGCACATGGTCCCTGCTGGATGGGCTGTTATTGACCGATGCGGGAGACATTCGCTTTCACCCGCCAAGGCACGCCGACATTCTAAAAAACCCGTCTCTCAAGCCGGAAATCATGGTAAATCAGGGGGATCGAGAAGCAACCCTCCAAATGCACTTTCCGTTCCTTGTGGCAGAGGAAGCTCGCATTAACCTAAGCGCCCGCGTGACGATCTGTTTGTTGCCGGAAGATTGCCGCACATATTGGAAACTTGCATTGGACAACCAGACCGGTTTCGAGTTGGACGATATTGCTTTTCCGGCAATAGATGGAATCTGGCTGGGCGAGACATGGCAAGATGATGTGTTGGTTTATCCGCATTTTGCGGGTTGCCGTATCGACAACCCCACCGAACAGTTAGCTTCTGAGCCGCAGTTAATTCACTGGAAATGGCAGGAATATATTTACGAATACAACATCGGACAAGCAACCGGCAAGCAGGATGAACGTGGCGCCTATGTTCATCGAATCAATTATTCGGGTCAGGCCTCTATGGTCTGGATGGACCTTTATGACCCAACCGAAGGAACAGGCATTTACATCACCTGCCGCAACAGCAGCCTGACCATGAAGGCACTGCGTATGGAGTCTTTTGGGAAAAGTTATCCCGGTACTGGTCTGGCTATCTTGCATAGACCCGGTCTAAAAAATGGTGTCTGGAACAGTGAGGAATGTGTACTGGCTTTTCACGAGGGGGATTGGCATTGGGCTGCAGACGATTATCGCAACTGGTTTGAAACACTTTCACTTCGCGATTCTGGCTATCATTGCCCTGCTTGGTTTGAAAAAAGCCCCGGACTAATGGCACATTACGATTTTCAGTATCAGGGTGGAGGGATTGTGCACACCTTCCGGGATATTCCCGAATTACTCAAAGAGGCGCAGAAATTGGGCTTTAATCATCTGCTTTTAGCTGGATGGCACGAGAATGGCTTTGACTATGGCTTTCCGCACTACACACCAAATCACCGCCTGGGAACCGTACAGGAGCTGAAGGATGCCTTGGCGGAATGCCGTAGAATGGGCGGGCATGTGTGTTTCTATATCAATTCTCGGCTCTGCAACACTGGCTTTGCCGACCAGCAGGAACGGATTCGCCATAGCGCCGTCATGAACCGGGACGGTTCTCTTCTCATTGAGAAATATGGCGCAGATGAGTTTTCCTTCGCGTCCCTGTGCATCAATGATACGGCTTGGCGTGAGCACCTGGCACAGACCGTTTACTACATGACTCACGAGATCGGGGCCGATGGAATGTATCTCGACCAGTTAGCCATGGCCACCTCCTGCAAGTGCTATCATCCAGAACATGCGGAGCATACCAATCAGCCCTGCGCATGGAACCAGGGTTATGTCAAGCTGCTTGCCAAAATACAACAAGACCATGCTCCGGAGGGCATGGCACTAATCTTTGAGGGTTGCAATGATGCCTTTGGTCCCTATGCCAGCGGCCAACTTGTATCTGAACTGCACTGTCCCTTTAAGGGGCGGATGCCGCAGGTGTACAAATATACTTTCCCGAATCAGATTTTAGCAGATATGATGAACCCCCGGCGTAACTCTGCAATGCGACCGGAACATATCGCCCGACATTCCACGGAACTTTTGCACAATGCATTTACCATGGGCGCATATTTATGGTGCTATGATTTGGAATGGGATAATACTTGGCGACGCGACCCGGAACAATACGAGCGGCTGAAGCAGCTCGTTACTTTGCGTGTCGCGTGGCTTGAGCATTATGGGCAAGGATATTTTACAGACACGGTTGGTTTGCTTCGTGCTCCGCAGGAACAGCAGGTCCGGCGATATACGCTTGCAAATGGTATGTTGCTTGCCTGTGCTGCTGAAAAAGGACTGCACGGAACCGTTACAGTTCTTTGGGAATATGACAAATCACCCGCTTGCAGGCAGATGACAATGCGCCAACCCAAACCGATGGAGATAACCTGTACAGTTGCAGCAACGGAAGTGGGAACCGAGGTTACAGTCACGCTTCCGCTGGACGAAGCGGCTGTAATCGTTCTAACGGTTTAATTAGTAGTCAATCGTATAAATGGTATTGCCTTTTTCTTTCGATATAGGCATTTCTTGCGGCGGCTGACTGGTTTACAAGCTCAGCGGCAGTCACGAATCCCTCTGAAAACGCACTTGTAGCAAGCAGCTTATCCAAGTAGAGGTGAAAATCCGGCTTGGATGGTTGTTGCACCACATCATGGCCTACGGAACAATCTGCATAGACAACTTTGTCGGGGTACATTTCCCGTATCGTTTCTAAAAGCGTCAGCGCCGTCAGGAAGGGACGAAACGTTTCCCTGTCCGTGATTAACGTTTGAACGCCGCTACAGACTTCGCCCGCGAACTTGGAAGCATAGGGCTTGAAAAAAACATCTGCAAAGCGAACACCCTCCAGCCCTTTTTGTTCCATTTCTCGGCGCAGTGCGGTACCATCGATCCATGGCGCACCCGTTAACTCAAAGGGTTTGCTGGTTCCACGGCCCTCACTGATTGTTGAAATACCCTCAAATATGCAATAGCCTGCGTACAGCAAGTTGGCCGTTAGGCTATTTAGGCTGGGTGATGGTAACAACCACGGAACATCCGTTTCATCATAGTAGAGTGAGCGCGTCCAACCAGCCACAGGAATTACTGTCAGTATGCACCCTAAATGAAACTCGCCGTTCACATAGCGAGCAAATTCACCCATGGTTAGTGCCGTGCGAGACGGCAGCTCAAAATCGCCTACAATGGTATGCATCTCGGCAGGACAAACCGTGCCTTCCACGATCTCACCGCCAAGCGGTGCAATACGGTCTAGTATGACTACTTCTTTTCCGGATGCTGCACAGCTTCGCATCAATGCGGCCAAGCAATGTAGATACTCAAAAAAGCGTGTACCCGCTTCCCGGATGTCAAAAACTACGGCATCGATATCCTCCAGCATTTCTGCGGACGGTGCAATCCGCTCACGGTTAAAGATACTGTAAACGGGTAATCCCGTGCCCAAATCCGTGTAAACCGGAGTCGTTTCTCCGTAGCGGAACTCGCCTCGAATACCATAGATCATATTGAATAGCTTACAAACCTTATAGCGTTCGCACAACACATCCGCAACGTGCCTAAGTTCCCGGTCAACGGCAGCTCCGCCCGTGGCAACAGCGAGCCGTTTTCCCTTCAGGACCTTATCCATCAGCTCCCTACGGTCAATACCGCTTAAAACGCGCCTTAGCATATCTTCTACTCCTTATATATACTCTGTTAGATTGTGCTGCATCACAGGAAACAAAAGATTGTTAGCCATTCTTGTTGAAAATGGCAAACGCCCCTTTCGCTTTTTATTGAAAAGGGGCGTTATGATTGTGGTTAGCGCTTCAGCTGCGTTTTATGAACCGTTACTGAACCGATGCCCAGATTTTCAATTGTGTATCTGCCCAGAGACGCAGGTACTACAGCGATTTCCAAGCTATTGATAACAAACGATTTGGAGGGATCTTCCACGGAGGAAATCCGTACCTTTTCACCATCCACCAGCGCCAGTACGTGGAACAGACCGTCTGTATCATCCTCGATTCTATCCCAGAAGATCAGATTACGTAGCGAAAAGTACAGCAGATCGTGTTCGCCAACAATGATTTCTTGCCATGGATTCCCGTGTTGATCTTTACCCTCGCGAACTGTTCCGCCGTGATTGACCAGATTGTCATTGACCCATTGCTTTGTTCTTTCACCACGAATAACTTCACTGCCCATTTTCAGGTGAATTGGGCGCGGCAGGCCATTTCGTGGATCGATACGCTGATAATCGTACAGCTTATAGGTATAAGAACCCATCGTCAGGCTGCCAATCTCCAGTATCACCTGGTTGCGGCCTGAAGCATGTACTGTACCGGCGGGAATCATAACCTGCATTCCGGGTACAGAGGGAAGGGCGTAAATATACTTTTCGTAGTCGATTAGTTCATGGGTTTTCTCTGCTCTGCGCGCTTCATCAAAAAATTCTTCGCAGCTATTCTTGTCGTTAAAGCCAAGGTAAGTCTTTGCGCCCTGTGCGGTCACACAAACATAGTAGCTTTCATCCTGACGGCCAAACTCATCGTGGTTCCTTATTACATAATCGGCGTCCGGATGACACTGGATAGACATGTTGCCATTACCGTGGTAGGTATCGTCATAGTTGAAGCGAACAGGGAAATAGCCGCCGAACTGTTCCATGGCCTGGCGTCCCAACAATCTTTCGCCCATCGTTTGAACAAAGGTAAAGAAGGGTGTTTCAAATTCATTGTCTCCCAACTTGGCGACGATGGACACTTCCATGGGAATCAGGTCGAAGACCCATGCACAGTTCTTCATTTCCTTTGGAAGATTACGCTGCTTATGAATATAGAAACCACCCCAGACACCTTCCAAATATACTGGTCGACAGCGGAAAGGGCGCTCGCACAGTTCCTCAAAAAGAGTCTTTAACTCTTCAAAGGATACAAGCTGCATTTCTTCCGGCACATCGGCGGTAATATAAAGGTCTAGCTTTTCGCTGCGAATCAACTCCCAGCGTAAATCCACAGCAATCTCAAAATCCACGTAGTAGTTGCGGCGCATCAGCAATCCATAGGGCAAGTCTTCTCCTGCACCGACATTTCGTACATGGCCGAATTTAAAATTCAGCACAGCGGTGCGTGGCGTTACATCCATCCAGACGCGCACATCATAGCTGTCTTGCAGTTCCGGTGCCAAGGCTCCCTGCCCCAGTACCAGCACGCCGTGACTGGAAGCCAGTTTATCTTTCAGCGCTGTTATCTTTTCCGCCACCTGCAATCCCGCATAGCCCCCCATATAGCGACGACCATATAACAGTACAGGGTCAGCATCTCGGTCCTCAGGCAGATAGGGCTTAAGCATTTCCGCTATTTCGTCCGCTGGTTTCAGCAACGTGGCTGGATTTACATACTCGTAAGCTACGCCCTCGCTGACCTGCTTAAGCACATTGAGTAAAATATGGGTATCAGTACCGGGATAAGCATCGATCCCCACGTTTTTACCATCCCGAAGCAATGCGATAATCCGTTTGGCAACAGGGATGACACCCTTTACTGGCTGTACACCACGCCCGGAAATAACATTCACTGCGTTGTGATCTACATAGGGATAGGGGTGGAACATAAAACTCATTATTTTTCTCCTTTACTTGTTTATTTCTATATTTTGTTTCTTTTGCAATTGGTCCTTGCGCAGATCCATACGGATAAACCCAACCACGGCACTTATTAGAAGGAAGGATTCGCAAAGTGTTCCCCATAGTGAACCGTTTATTGATACATTGATCAGAAACATTAGCGCAACCGGAATTGAGACGATCCTTGTAATCTTGGGAATTCCAATCCAGAATACAACAATGCAGACTAAAGAGGACACCGTGGTCAGCAGGCTAGTCCAGTCTTTCCATGCCAGAATGCTTAAGAACAGGCTGCTGCCGAGAAATATCCATAACCAGACTTTGCTCTGTGCCCACCGATGCTTTCGGCAGAGCAGGATGATGCTACGCAAAATCGCAATGAACACTACAACCGCAACTGAGTTGGCGCCAAGCAGCAGATAATGGATCATCCATGACAAATCCGTCATCAGCTTCCATAGAAGCATTTTACGGTTGTCCTTTTGCTGGTAAATAACCACGGTCGTAATAATGCCCAGCACCCCAAAAAAATTGATCCAGAAATTCATACGTTTACCTCATCGGTATCCACAAACAGACGCTGTGGCACCTGTTCACATACAGCTTGTCCATGGAGGGCATAGTAACTGGCTCCCCGTAGAGCTGCGTCATCCAGGTGCTTAGCAACGTTCCATACGACTGGAACATCCAGTTCGAACAGCTCCGCCGATTTGGCAATCTGCCCGCCCAACGCAAAACAGTCACAGCTTAGTCTGGGGATTATTTTCCTCAAGATTTCTGAAAGATGTTTGCCAGTTTGCTTAAATGCTTCTGTAGCTTTGACATCACCCTGCCGCGCTAACTCTGCAATCTTCTTGACCGGAAGTTTTTCTCCATACAATGCTTGAATGGCTCTTGTGGAAACGTAATCCTCAGCGATCCCGTCTCGCCATGGCATGTTCCACAGGATGAGAGCGGGCGTTCGCTTTTCGTTAACACACACCTTGTTATCACGCATAAACGCAAAACCAAGGCCTGTTCCCAGCATCACACAGCAGGGGGCTTTCCAGCCTTTAAGCACCCCATCGTAAGCTTCGCCAAGAATAAAGGCAGTTGAATCATGAAGAAAACTCACATCTACGCCAGATTGTTCAAAGGGCGGCCGCAGCGACTTTTGGTATACTGCTCTGAACTTATGCTGCATCATGCTTACGCCTTGGTCAAAGTCGAAGGGACCTGCAATACAGACGCTGGCTTTATGAAATGGTTGCCACTTGCGCGCCTGCCGGATAATCTCCGCCAGCACATTAAGAAAGTCCTCATAGTTTCCCTCGGCATTGGTGGGCACTTGTCCCACGGTTTCGGGCAGGATTGTACCACTTTCATCTGTCAGTGCGTATTTGATAAAGGTTCCGCCGATATCCAGTGCAAGCATAGGTACCTCCGTTTCAGCGGATAAAATCACCAAAGGTGATTAGAATCGGACTATCCGTTAGGGGCAGATGATTTAGATGGGTTATGCCACCTTCGGTTCGCGTCAACATGCTTTCGGGAAGTTCGTAAATATCACCGGTCATCAGATCTGTTAAACGGATTTCCCGACTCTCTTCAGGCAACTCCAATGTCACGGTTCCATCATAGGTTTCCGTTATCAGGTCCACTGCTTTCCAATAGGCCAGCGCCTGTGCGCCGTTATCCCTTTCAAAGCCCAGCATAATAAACCGACTGGAGCCATCATCCTTGCCAAAGACCCGGGGTGAATCCTTTACCCTGCGAATAATCGGGAGGTCGGTGGGCTTTACATCCGCACGGAAAATCGCTGTTAAATGCTGCATTGCATAGTAGGACATCTTGGGGGAGTAGGTACCACAGGCCACACCGTCAGCGTCAAAATCAGCATGCAGCAGTCCGAAATACCCGTAATCCAGCCAAGAGCTTTTGTCACCCACCGTTCCATTCAATGCCTCAACCATATCCAACGCACTGAAATGAGAACTGAATACCACCTCGGAGCTGAGGTCCAGCAGGCGGTGACGCAGCGTATACTTAGCCTGTTTTAACTCAGTCCATGCGCCGCCGCGCAATGCTCCACATCCTCGTGAATCGCTCTGTGTACCGGATTCGCCCTGAATGATCTGTACGCGCGGATTATAACGATTAATCAACGCACGTAACGCCCGAATTTCTTGAAGCGCACTCAACTCGTCCACATTGTAGCGGTGGAAGGATACAGCGTCCACAGCGTCTGCGACGCCACGGTCAAACATGGCCTTGAAGAATGGCATTTGAATGAAGCACAACACACCGCCAATCGCCTTAGCCTGCGGATCCGCGCGGTGGATTGCATTGGCTGTGGCGACGGTAAAATCGCCATATTCCGCTGCGTTGGGACCATGTTTCCAACACCATTTTCCGTCCGCCTCGTTCCATATTTCATACCAGCGAACCTTGCCGCGGTAACGTCGCACGCAGGCTTCCACATAATTTTCCCACGCTTTTTTCTCCTCATCGGAGAAGATCGGCGCACAGCCGACCGCACCGTAATACTTGCGGGCATCAGCGCTATATAAATCATTGCCATAGCATAGATCTATCCAGGGTTCTTGTCCACGTGCCAGGATGTTATCAACGATTTCGTCCAGCCACGCGAAATCATAAACGCCCTTTTCGCGCTCCGTACGTTGCCAGCCGGATTGCAGACGAACATAATGCACTCCCAACTCTGCAACCTTATCATACGCGTTGCTGGGATCAAAAGCTTTGCGATCCAACTTTTCAAAGCCGACTCCCAGCCGTGACGGACCAATCTCCCTTGCGCTTGCAGGCTGTATCCGCCCGATTTTTTTTAAGCGTTCCATATGGTTATACCTCCTCAAATTCGCAGCCGAGCATCATGGCCAGGTCCTCGACCGCACCGGTCAAATCGCCGTCTGTAATGCAGTAATGTTGTGTAACGCCACGCTCCAACAGTCTACTGAACAGTGCCGTACAGTCCTCGCCTATCGGCTTGAAATGACTGTGAGAATAGGTTGCCAAAAAATGCTCTGTGGGTGTGGCTTCTACCTGCGTTACCACCATCTGGAACTTGCCGGTTTGCTGTGAACAATGTAGCATGGTTTTACGTCCCTCAGGGAAAACATACCATGCAAACGGCGCACCTGCGTATTTCCATTTGGTTTTGGCAAAGCGTACGTCTGAAGAGATTTTGCATTTGCCCCGGGGATCCGTGTAGTCGTTTGGACCAGCGTGTCCTGCGTCAAAGCGGCCGCTTGGCAGATCGACATGGAAAGGCTCAATATAGTTGACATGTCCGCCGCCCAGTAGTTTGAGTGCGGCAAAGGCAACTCCGCTTCCGATATCACCCTCGGGAACTACCATGGTTCTTACGTCAGGATGGGTCGGCCAGAAACCCGGCCTCAATCCGATGTGCTGAAACAATACTGTATCAATATCGTTAAGCACCAACAAGTCAAGGTTATACTTCTCTGCCATGCGTTCCATGCCCATGGAAGCCCGTACGGAAGCAAGAAATTTGTCTTCATCTACATTTGGTAACACCTCATACTGTGATGCAATACGTTTCATGGTAGTCATTGCATCCTCATGAGAAACGGCATCTACCGTATTTTCCAGTTCAGCTACGGACAGAAAACGCATTTCCGGACCAATGTCCCGAAAAAGGGCATAGATATCTACGTAGGTACTCCACATGACCTCATTCATACAGGCCAGCAGACCAAATGTACTCTGCCGCAGCAGGGCTCGGGCGCGGGCTGCCGCTCCGAAACGCTTTGCACGTTCAAGAATCTGCGTCCACGTTCCCACAAAGGTGACTAACATTTTTCTGTTAAAACGTTTGATGGAACCGCTGGCTTCCAGCGAACCAACCAATCCGCCACAGCACAGGTATTCCGCAAACTCGTCATCATCGTGCGTGTCCTTCAACTCAATTTGGTCGCGCATCCGATGGCAGAACAATATCGGACATTCCGGCATATCACGCAGGAAACGGATCCATGCAAAGTCCTCCGCCCAAGATAGGTAAATTGCCAACACATAATCCACCTTGGCAGCTGTAAAGGCATCAATGGAACGCTGTACGTGTTCCCGATTCCATGTGATTCCGGTAAAAGTCACATCTGCGATGGCGGAAGCTTCTTTTACCATCCAAGCGGCTTCCGCTTCCTTGCGTTCTTTGTAGGAGCCGCGGACGGTTCCCTCTCCAATTACGGCAAACCGCTCGGGGGAAATCAGCAGTAGTCCCATGCGTGGGCGACGGCTTAAATCAAGCATTTCGCTTACCTTTCTTTCTCAGCTAATTAATTATAAACAGAAGTGGTGTACAGCCCCATATATTGACTGTATCATTGATTTGCTTCTGTACTGTGTCATGGATACGGCACTCTGTTAACGATTTTCACTCAATGCATTCTGAAATCCAATTCCTTGGGGAGCGGATACTTTTCTTCCACCTGCTGTCGAGTCAAGTTTTCCTTTTTCATATACAAATGGAACCACAGATCACAAAGGCTTAACTCGCCTTCCCGCATATCCGGGATAACTAGGGGACGAAGGAGGATTTCTTCCGCATCCTCATAGCGTCTCGTTTCCGTCAATGCCGAGGCGCGTAGATACAAAAAGCGCGGTAAATCCCGAACTGCCTGCGGCAGTTCGTCCATAAACGCGAGCAATTCACCGTACTTGCCAAAAGCCAGTAGGGTCTGCGCATACTCCAGTTCTAACTCAGGCATTGCCCCGGACAATTGCAGTGCCTCATGATACTGCTTAAGGCAGGCTTCTTTTTGACCGTCCAGGTAATCTAATCGCGCTAAGGCTCTGTGTGCAGCGGCACTAGAATAGTACGATAGGCTGCGGTCGAGCAGTGCCCTGGCCTTATCACTATTTCCTTGACAATGCTCCATGATTGCCAGATGGTAACAAGTTGCAGCATTTGCTGGTACATTCTTTAGTAGTGCTTTCCAAGGCGCAGCGATCATATACGATATTGGAAACTCCGAAGGTTCCATATCGTCAAACCGTCCAGTTTGCAGAAGTTGTTTCCATGGCGCCTGTTCCTTCCCGATGGTGCTGTCCGGGAAGCGGCACACAGCAGACAGTGCCTCCAACCCCTCAGCTGTCCGTCGCTCGTTCTCCAAGGCACCCCAGCCGGAACCGTACACAACCAGTTCTCCGTATGCCTGCGAAATTTCAACACCTCTTCCTTGGTGCTCAGCGTTCAATTGTTCAAAAGGAAGCGCTGCCTCCAACGCATCCCGGCATTTAAGGACTGCGTCGGTATGGTCAAGCGTATCCACATCGCAGGTTAACCTGCCATAGGCCTCCAGCCATTTCCAAGTGGCGCCATCCGGCATGGGTAGATGATCCTGTTGCGTCCGGGCAATTCCTGCCTGAATCTCCAAGTACCGAGTATCCCCATCTGATAGGAATCGCTGCCAATTGCGACCACCCTGGCCCATTCCCCAAACAAAAAGCTTTCGACCGAACTGACGTGCAGTAGAGCATTGAACTAGTCCGGTATGATCGCTTTGCAGTGCAGTAATGAAAGGATATTCTCCTTCTCGAAGGTCAAAAAAAACGTCAAAGGATCGCGTTATATCGCACGGTCGGGTTAAATTCATTCCTTCAAAGACCGGCAACTTGTGTCGCAACATACGGTATTGACCGGCGTCGTACAGGCTCAGGATCGCTGTATCGGCAGGCACAACGATTCTTGTGCCTTTTTCTTCCGGCACAGCGATGTTGCTCCACCAATACATGGGAACCTCTCCATTTCCCACGGGATTTTCAATATGTACCTGTACATAAAGAAAACTGCTTTGGGGGGGCAAATACGCCTCCAACCGGTATACAATCCCCCGCAGGCGCTCATATTCGTAAAAACGTACGCCAGCCGTTCCATCTTTCAGGTGCAGTAGCTCTGTAAAAAGGGTTTCACAGGTCAGCAAACTGTGTCCACGAACAGAAACATTCCATTCAACGCCCCCGCTGCACCAAGCGTTTCGCAACGCCAGATTGCAAGGCTGAACCACGGGATTTCTGCTTAACAGTTCCCGGCCATCCACTTGCAGCGACCACATTCTGCCGCCCATCCACGGCAAAAACTCTGCCCGTACGCGCTCATTTTCTAAAATGACCGCATCCTTTTGTACATCATGCTTTTCACGGTTATATCTGCTCTGGTTCATGTATGGCAGGATGCTGGAGATCCGTCCGTAACGCACATAGCGCGTATCATTTTCGGTAAGAGAATCGTCCCATAACACGGTGGAATGAACATAGGATACATTGTGAAGATCCGGCAACTGGTCAGTCGACCCAAGATCTGCCATTTGATAGCGCTGCTTCTGCAGGGTGACGCTACTCAAGAAAACCATTCCTTCCTTTCTTTTGCCAAGAGGGGGGGATTCCTCTCCGAAGAGCGGAATCCCCTTAATGTGGTTTCTATTATGTAATTACTTGATCAGCTGATAAGCTTCGTTGCCTTCGTCGATGATCTCTTGCAGGCCGCGTCCCTTCAGCTCTTCGTACTTCGTAAAGAAGTCGTCCACGGACAGCTGACCAGCTATGCATTGGTCACGCAGAGTGCAGATGCCGGAGGAACCGATAATCAACTCACCGCGGTACTCAATGTACGCTTCGGTCTCCAGTGTGGGGGGCATCGGGTAGTAGTGACCCTTGTTTACACCCTCGCTGTTGAGGCCGTTCCAGAAGGATTTATACGCAGCATTCAGATTCTCAAGGGTTTCACCAGCAAACAGACATTGCATGAAAGCGTTGGTTTCCCACAAACCGCCAAAGGGTTCACACTCCATGCCGATGGTGCGATAATCGGTAAAGCCGTTCTTCACGATATCCAAATTCAGAGTAGGTACATCATCAACCATGGTATAGGTTAAGCCCTCAATGCCGTAGTTGTACAGCATAACGCCTTCCTTGGAGAACTGCCAGTTGAAGAACTTCAGGATATCTTCCACCTTGCCGTCGGCTTTCGCCTTAGCAGTAATGCAGTTCAGCCTGGTAACAGCGTTGCGTTCCTGAAGCCAAGAATCGCCATGGGGGCCGGTGATGGGGGCGCAGCATTCAAACAACGCATCCTTAATGCCCATGGTCCACAGTTCCTCGGTATGAGTCTGAGACATCTGTGCCCACGTAAAGCACGAAGCGCAGATGTTGGCGGACATGGTGTTGTACATATCAGCCTGCTTGCGGGTTACAAACTCAGGGTCAATGATACCATCAGCATACAGTTTCTGAACCTCAGTCAGGAAGTCCTTATAGTTGGGATGCTCATAGACCATGGTGTAGGTGCCGTCTTCCAGCACGCAGAACTGCGCGTCACTGGAAGCCTTGATACCGAATGCGTTCAGCAGGGCATGCAGCGAACGCTCGCCAGTTTCGCCTGTTTCCAGAACCAACGGTATCTCGTCAGCGCTGTCACCGTTACCGTTGACATCGTTGTCACGCACGCCATACCAGAAGGCCTTCCACTGTTCCCAGGTTTCGGGGGTCTCAAAGTCGATTACGCCCATTTCCTTTAATTTAAGGGCCCAGTCCTTGCGGTAGGTCATGCTCTGAGAACCGGGAACGTTGACAATGGTGGGAATGGCGTAAACATGACCGTCAGCGGAACGCCAGTTATTCATACGGTCTTCACCTACAGCCGCAACCACGTTGGGGATGAGATCCAGATAATCGTCCAGCGGAATGATGGCGCCTTCCTCAGCCAGACCGGCAATGCCGAACGCGCCGGGTTGAATGACGTCGGGCAGATTGTTTACGCCGCCGGCAAGGATGGTGGAAACCACAGCAGCATACCCGTCGCTTGTGCGCCAGTCAATGTCAAAATGTACACCCGTCATTTTTTCGATGGTGGGGAAATAGTAGCCGCCGTCAAAAGTGGTGGGATACTGGTTGTAGTGGATGCCGACCATCTTAACGTTCAGGCCTCCGTCCACATAGAACTCGGTGCTCTTCTGCACATCTGCGTCTACCCACCAGTTTGCTTCCAGACCACCGACTGCGTCGGTACTGGTAGCAAAGGCGGGGGCAACGCTTAGGAACAATGCAAGAGCCAGAATCAGAGAAAGGATTTTTTTCATGATAACAGAGCCTCCTTTTTATTTTATATTCTTACGGGCTTAACCCGCAAAAACTCACTTGTCTTATCCCTTGACAGCGCCCAGCATAACGCCAGATATAAAATACCGCTGGATAAAGGGATAAATAGAAATCATGGGAACCATGGAGACGACCAGTACTGCGTTTTTAACCTGTGTGCTAAGCGCTGCAACGCCCTTGTGGGCGGTAGTCTGACTTAACGTGGTTAGGTTACTGGTGGAGCTTTCCGCTGCCAAAACCAAGGATTTTAGCTTTAGCTGCAGAGTATGATTTTTGGTGCTGGAAATCAAAATTAAAGGATTCATGTAGTCGTTCCAGTGGCCGACTATCACCCACAGCGCAACGGTTGCCAGCACAGGTTTAGATAAGGGAACAATCAGCCTAAATAGGATAGTAAAGTCGTTTGCGCCGTCAATTCGGGCACTTTCTACAACGGAGAAGGGAATTGAGTTGAAATAACTGCGGATGATTACAACATTGTAAGCGCTGATCAGCCCGTTCAGCACAAGCGCCCAAAGCGAATCATACAGGCCTAGCTTCTGGATTGTCAAAAACAATGGCACGATACCGCCTTGAAACCACATGGTAAACATGATGATAATGGAGTACAGTTTTTTACCATAAAACTGAGCATAGGCCAGCGGATACGCCGCAATGCACAATGCTATCAAGCTCAGAACACAGCCGCCGAAGGCCACAGTTGCACTGTTGAGGATGGAACGCCACAACTCCGAATCTTTAAAAATGGTGGTATACGCCTGAGGATTGAAACCAATGGGATAGAAGGTGACGTTTGCCGCCATAACCTCTGTTTCGGAACTTACGGAGATAGCCAGTACATTCAGCACCGGATAGAGCAGAAAAACCAGAAGCAGGGCCATTAGAAAGAGGTTGCATACGTTAAAGACCTTCTCACCCGTGGAGCGCTTAATAAAATCCTGATCATATTTTGCTTTACGCAGGACAATCTTTTTTTCCGTGGTGATTTGAACAGTATCTTTCACTATATTTTGTCCCCCTTCCATCAGAACAACGAGATATCAGAGACCTTTTTGCTGATAGCGTTTGCAATCAGAACCAATATAACAGAGAGCACGGAGTTAAACAGACCGCCCGCCGTTGCTAAGCCATACTTTTGGCTTTCTATACCCACCTTGTATACATAAGTGGGCAACATCTCCGAAACCCGCAGGTTCAAGGTGTTCTGCAGCAGATAGATCTTATCGAATACGCAGTTGAGCATCTGGCCGATCTGCATAATTAGCAGCAGAACAAACGTGGGAAGGATTCCGGGTATTGTTACATACAACGTTTGCTTCCAACGATTTGCTCCATCAATGCGCGCCGCCTCATACAGTGTTTGGTCGATGCTGGAGATGGCAGAAATATAGATAATAGCATTCCAGCCCACCGTCTGCCATACACCGGATACGATATTGATGCCGTAAAAATAATCGGGATTAGAGAGGAAATTGATGGGCGTCTTCCCCATAAGCTTATAAATCTTAGCAAGTGTTCCCAATGAGGGAGAAAGAATATTGTTAATCATGCTGACCAAAACAACCGTAGAAATGAAATGAGGCATGTAGGAAACGGTCTGCACAATTTTTTTATAGGGCTTATTGTGCACCTCATTAAGCAACAGTGCGAATACCATCGGCATGGGGAAGCAAATCAACAGACTTAAAGAGTTTAGCGTTAGCGTATTTCGAATATACTGCCAAAGCTCCGGGCTGCTTAACAGGCGATCAAACCATTTTAAACCTACATACTTTGAACCTTCAAAGCCCTTGAGAAGCTTATAATCGTAAAAGGACGCACGCAAAAAATACATGGGCAGATATTTGAAAAGTACCATATAAACCAATACGGGGATTACCATCATATAAATATAGCGGTTCTGCCAGATGTTGTTCGCAACACGCTTTCTGATGGATGGAGAATTAAAAAGCGAGCCTTTCTTTTTCTTTATAAACGTGGTCAAAATAAAAACCTTCTTTCTCCACTCATTATTCATACCGTATCATCTTGCTCTGATAGCTGTTGCGTATATTATAACGAAAAAGACTTGTTTATGCAACACCCAAGGAATACTATGGATAATCCATCTTTGGAGATGACATCCGGTTCCCTTTGTTTTCAATGCTTTTCTGCTGTTGGGAGTTCGCGTTTTAAATTTTATGGAATTATTCCACAAAATACTTTCTATATCACGTGTTTCCCGCGGCAAAACATAAGAAAATCAATAAATTCTGATGTATGCGAACACCCTACCAGATTCATTAGCCGCTTTTTTCGGTACTGCAGGGCAGATGCGGTAAGATATAGTTCCTGCTCCATGCTGTTTAGCGATACACCCTCAAGTAGCCCCGTGATCAGCTGCATGTCTGTTGCGTCGCAGGCATTTAACAGCATCTCTGCACGCAGCAGCTGCTCTGCCTCGGGGTCACTGTAAAAGTTAATGGTATTTTCAAACGCATCCGCGTCGCTGCTGGGTAGCGTGTTTGCTGTAGTATCAGCGATACAAGCTGTGGAGGCGCGTATGATTAACTTGCTATGTACGCGTGCAGATACGCTGGCTGTGGCAGGTACTTTGTTTAGATGCGAAAACAGGAGGACCGCCTGACGTCCCATCTCGGGATGATCCAGTGTAGCAATGGTCAGCGGCGGATTGACCCGTTCTGATATTTTTGAATCTCCGAAAGCTGTAACAAAAAGATCCTCGGGGACGCGTATACCATCCTGCCGGAGCATGCTCAGCAATGAGACGGCAACGATATCGTTAGCACAGATTACCGCATTAAATCGTTTTGCGTGTTGCCGGAACTGGTTATAGCAGGCTTCCAGATTCGCAAGGTTATAAAAGACATCTTCTGTTGCAGGGTGATCTGTCTGCGTCTTCCAGCGCTGGAAAAATCGCAATTTGATATTATCCGCCGAGGAATTGGGGTTGTAACCGTACAGGGCGATCTTGTTTCGTGCACAGTCCACCGAAAGGTAGGTAAGCAGATGGTGGAGTGCTCCAACGTAATCCATTCGCACCATGCCGGAGGGCAGCGATGTTTCGGCGGGATCAAAGCTGATAAAAATGGATTCAATCTGTTGAGCGGTAAAAAACGCAAGTGCCTTGGGCATCCATGAAATAGAGGTTCCAATCACGATGAGCATACGCCTTTTAGTACCAAAAAGGTCATCATAATCAATCGTTTCATAGGATTCTGCATTCAATGTCACAACTTTATATTTGCGCCGGGTCGCTTCCTGCACAATACCTTCCATTGTCTGCTGAGCCCAAAAATAGCTACGTAAATTAGGTTCCGTCAAAACAGGAATCAGCATATCGACAACCTCTTCATACATGCAATATAAATTACCATACCATATTTTGAAACGGTAATCAATGTACGGAAAGGGAATCAACATCTTCGGAAAAAGTCCGACAACTTTCCCATTGTTCGTGTAAATGGACAAATGCTATACTCATTTTGAATATGATAGGATTGATAGAGACAATTGACAGTTTGCGGGGGAGATGTGTTTTGATATGCAAAAAGTGATTGTGACAGACGAAATCCGGCTTATGCCTACTTACGATTCGCCTGCGGCAGAAGAATTGCCAATGTTTGCAGAAAATCGCGTCCACCAGCGTTCCAGTGGAAATCCGTATCCCTGCAAAGTTGTAATGCAAGTAAATCGGGAGTGTAAGAGCGAAAAACCGATTCGTATCATCACCTTGGAAAATGAGTATCTTCGTATCGAGTTGATGCCCGAATTGGGAGGGCGTATCTATTCCGCCTTTGACAAGCGTACAGGATATGATTTTTTTTATAAGCAACATGTTATCAAGCCCGCCTTGATTGGCCTGTTGGGGAGTTGGATTTCTGGCGGCTGCGAGTTTAACTGGCCCTGCCACCATCGGCCCAGTACCTACATGCCTGTAGACGTATGCATAGAGGAGCATTTGGACGGCGCAGTTACTGTGTGGATGAGCGAAAATGAGCCGCTGAACCGCATGAAGGGTATGGTTGGTGTTTATCTCGCGCCCGGTGAAGCTCGTTTTGATACTCGGATGAAGGTTTACAATCGCACGGCAACACGGCATTCCTTTCTATGGTGGGAAAACGCGGCCGTTCCCGTCAACCCGCAGTATCGTCTGGTTTTCCCGCCCGATGTAACATATGTTCAATTTCACTACCGCAAAAATGTTATCAGCTATCCTATCGCCGGCGGTGTGTATAACGGTATTCGTATGGGCGATGGCATAGATATTTCTTACCACAAGAACACACGCCAGCCCACTTCATATTTCTGTGCTGAAACAAAGTACGATTTCTTTGGCGGCTACGATGAGGGTAAACGCTGTGGTGTGATTCATGTGGCGGATCATACTGTGTCTGTTGGCAAAAAAATGTTTACATGGGCATACAGTCAGCTGGCTTCAAGCTGGGAAAATGCTCTTACGGATACGGACGGCGCTTATGCGGAACTGATGGCCAGCTCCTATTCTCTCAACCAGCCGGACTTTGCCTGGCTGATGCCCTATGAGGGAAAGGAATTCAGCCAGATGTGGTACCCTATCGGCGATATTGGGACACCGCTGTGTGCATGCCGTGAAGCGGCTGTTTCAATTCATGATGGCGAATTGCGACTTCAGGCGACTGTTGTACTGAACAATGCTGAACTGGAGATCAACGGACAAAGAATCATGCTGAACACCTCTCCTGATGCCGACTTCAGAACAGCCATAGACGATGAAGTGTCAGCCTTTGTACTCCGCTCTTCCGATGGCCGCGTTTTGCTTAAGTATACAAGACCGGACAACAAGGTCGCCCGGAAAATGCCTGCCGTCCTCCCGGACAATCCCTCGCTGGACAAGCTGCATACCGCGCAGGAGTTGTATCTGATGGGTGTTCATGTGGAGCAGTATCGGGATCCGGCTACCCGTGCAGAGACATATTGGCAGGAGGCGATCCGCCGTGATCCGGAATACGTACCTGCCCTTACAGCCCTTGCAAACAGTGAACTGAATCATTTTCGCTTTGATGCAGCATACGATTATGCGATGCGTGCGTGGAAAAAGGTCACTATGCGCAACTTTCATCCGGAAAGCGGCGAGCTACAATATGTGCTGGGCCGTATTCTGGAAGCGCAGGGTGAAGATGAACAGGCTTGGGAATGGTACATGCAGTCTGCATGGGCGCAGGATAGCCGTAGTCGCGCGCTGACCCGTGCCGCGATGATCAAGGGCCGCCAGGGCGACCGTGTTGTGATGGAAAAGTTAGCTAAAGAGGCGCTTCAAGAGCACACCCGGAACGAGACTGCTCAGTTGGTACTGGCGCTTAGCTGTGCCGGCGACCCCGAAGCCATGCGTGGTGTACTGGATCGTCTCTGGAAATACGATAGGCTGAATCCCGTTTGCCGGGCGTTGCGGCAGGGAGCAGTTCCTGCTTTCTATCATTCGCTGCAAAGCGATGCTTGCCAAACGCTTCTGGATGTCGCGGAAGAGCTGGTAGACATGGGTGAGGTTGACTTTGCCTGTACGCTACTGAAGGGGCTGCCGGAAAAATGTGCCCAGACCGAGTATGTACGCTGGTATCTTTGTGGAGACTCGAACGCTTTGTATGCCGCTGAAAAGCTTGGAAACGGAATCGCATGGCCATCCCGTATGCTTGAATATAAAGCGTTGACAGCAGCTGTCCTCGCTGCACCTGAGGATGCCAATGCCCGCGATCTGCTTGCCTGCCTTTTGTATCACCACGGTCATCATGAGCGGGCAGAGAAGCTGTGGGAGCAGGCGTCCGTTCTCGCTCCGAAAAACTACCGCTACTTGCGCAATATGGCTGTTGCCCGTTACAGTCACCTTAACCGCCGCAGCGAGGCATTGGAGCTGTTGGATAGGGCGCTGGCACTGCAACCCCATGACGGTCAGCTGATTTGGGAAAGAGCACATGTGATGCTGCACACCGGTCAGAATCCGAACGCTATCGCAGCGTTCTTGCTGGATGAGAATAATCCCCGCGAGGATGTAATGATCACCCTTTGCCATGCGCTGAACTTGGCCGGCAGTCACGAGCAGGTGCTTGAAATTATGCGGAACAAACGGTTTACCCCCTGTGAAGGCGGCGAACATGCCGTGGCGGAACAGTACATGTTTGCCCATCATGCGCTGGGACGAAAGGCGTTGAATTCCGGTGAAACTCAAGCAGCGCTGGAGCATTTTAGACAGGCACAGGTTCTTCCCGAAAACCTTGGTGCCGGACTTTGGAACGATGTATTGTTGGTGCCTCATCGCTACTTTGAGACTGTATGTCTGAAAAAACTTGGCAGGGAAAGCGAAGCAACCAAGTTGCTGGAATGGATTCTTCTCCATCGGCAAGATTACTTTACAGATATGCACTTGCCGGAGCTGCCCTGCTGGCAAGCCATGGCTCGTACCTTGCAGGGTGGACATGAACCGGAGGTACGCGAACGGATTGCTGCTCATCTGCGTGCACAGGAAAATACGGCTGCTGCAGTTGATCCCGGATACGGAAAAACAACGCCGTTCTTTATCTCTTACATGGAAGATGCCAGGCGGATTCGTATGGCGAACGTGAATTGGCAGCGCGCCATGGCCCACTTTGCCGCAGGTGATGTGCGGACTGCAGCCAAATTAGCCCAAGAAAGCTTGAAAAACAATCCTACCAACTTATATGCCACACTTATGTAATAAGCTACAAAAAGGAGGCAGGTAGCATGTACGGTCTTACTCCCATTGGTCACGTTGCCCCGAAGCACTCGCGCAATATTGTTTCGTCACGAATCGGCATTGGCCTCGAAAAGCTTGACCGCGACCTGTACGATCCAAATCCCTGTTATGGTCCCATTGGCGAACTTGGCGTGAAATGGGTTCGTATCCAATCCGGTTGGTGCCGTACCGAAAGCGTGCGCGGAGTATACGATTTCGCGTGGCTGGACAGCATTGTGGATAATCTGATTTTGCAAGGCGTGGAACCCTGGCTTTGCTTGTGCTATGGCAATGAGCTATACACGCCCTCAGCCAACAATAAGGCAGGGGCCGTAGGACACCCACCGATTTCTACGGAAGAAGAACGCGTTGCGTGGGATTGTTATGTGGCGGCTGTTGTTCGACACTATGAAGGACGCATAAGTTTTTTTGAAGTGTGGAACGAGCCGGATGGTGCGTGGTGTTGGCGGCCTAAGTCAAACGCAAAACAGTACGGTGATTTTGCCCTGCGCACCGCCCGGGTTATCAAGGCGGCCAATCCACAGGCCAAAGTATTGGTCGGTTCCTTTTGTGTGGAGCTTGAATTTCTGTATCGTTTTATGAGCCGCGAACTTGCAGCGATAACGGACTATGTAACCTATCATCGGTACGTCTTTGACGTTGATACCGGTGTGTTGGAATATGTCAGGAATATCCGTGCGATTCTGGATTCGTTTGGTGGACAGCATATCGGCATCATTCAAGGGGAAACCGGCACCCAAAGTTCGTATTCCACGCAGGGTGCGCTCAAAAAGGCGCAGTGGACGGAGCATCGCCAAACCAAGTTTCTGCTTCGCAAGATCCTGATTGATCTGATGAGTGACGTTTATTTTACCAGTTGGTTTTCCACCGCTGACATCTTTGAAAATATTGTAAACGATGAAGGCGAAATGACAAAGGACTGGTATGGCTTTTTTGGACTTCTTGGAGAATCATTTGACGAGAGTGGACATCCCCTTGGCGCATATCATAAAAAGAAGGCCTATTTTGCTATGCAGAACCTTTGCTCCCTGTTTACGGGAGAGGTTCATAGGGCTCATCTGCCTGTACAGTTTGAGTGCCGTGAGAATACGTTAACCGGTGGACGGGATGTGGACTTGCGTCAAGCGGATGCCGGATTTTTTTGTCAGGGCTTTGAGGGGGCAGGCGACGCCCGTTGCTTTGCCTATTGGAAGGTGGAAAACATCCTGACCGTTGATCTGGATGCCTCGGTCACCATCTCCTTTATTGGACAACAGGGAAACGTTCGCCTGATTGATCCTTATGACGGAACAGTCTACACCATCACTCCTGAAAGGATGTGCGTGGAAGACGGTGTTCTTACACTTTTGAACATGCCCCTGAAAGATTATCCTTTGCTGATTACTTTTGGTGATTTTGCTGAGTTGAGAAAGTGAGGCGCCACATCATGTATACGATTAAAAACGAGGTTATTTCCTATGCGCTGGACAATCAGGGACACAACAGTTCGTTCCTTCACTTGGCGACAAATCACGAGTATGTAGAGATACCGGGGACGGTTTGGAAGCTAATCTATTCCATTCCCGGTACCGAGCGAGTAGAATGCGTGGTTTGGCAGGATGATCAAAAGCAGCAGATTTCTGCTGACGAGGATGCACTTACGTTACGCTGTGATTCATTGATTGGTGAGGATGGACGCCTGATTGATGCGTCCCTGATATTGCGGTTTTTGAGTGACCCGCGTGGCCTGAGAGTTATAGCGGAATTAGAAAATCGCGATTCGTCCGTTGTTTTGCAGGAGCTTCAGGTAACGCCAGTCTCCGGTGTCCGTTCCCTGTCTGGCTGTCATAAGGATGATTTTATTGCCTGGCCCAGAGGTTTAGGGATTCGTATCCCAAATCCCGCTTACAACGATCTGTCCACCTACGCCGGATTTCGAAAGTACGAACGCCATGACCAGTTCCATACCGACTTGGATGCAATGTACCAGGGGGAGCAGGCATCAATGCAGTGGTTCGACTGGTACAACAGCGAGGAAGGTCTGTATATCGGCTCCGAGGATACCACGCGTCAGGCACTGTGTCTGCATGTTGAGAGAGATACACGTCTGAACGTACTGCGTTTCGGTATGATTCGCTATCCCATGCTTAAGGCTGGTGAGCGCTGGCAGGGACAGGCGATTGATTGTTTTCCCCATCTGGGCGACTGGCATGCGGGCTCTCGTTTCTATCGCTCCTTTATGGAAATAAGCGGCGGGTTTGTTCCGCCTGAGCGTCCGGACTGGTGCCGTGACATGACTGGATGGCTGCGCGTAATTTTGAAGCAACAGCATGGTGAACTCAATTGGGATTACAGTGATATTCCCGCCTTGTATGACGAGGCTGCTGCTGCCGGTTTTAATACGCTCTACCTGTTGGGCTGGGAAAAAGGCGGCTTTGCCCGAATGTGGCCCGATTACTATGTGGATGAACGGATGGGCGGCGTAGAAAAACTGAAAGAAGGCATTGACTATGTTCACCAAAAGGGTGGACGGGTACTGATGTTCTTGAGCTACGCTTTGGTAGATCATTATAGCGATTTTTATTTGAAGGAGGGCGGCCAAAGCGTTCCCATCCGTTCGCTCTGGGGGGAGGATATTCCTTTCTCAGAAACCTATTGCGGCGAAGGAACTTATCGCAAAATCGGCAATCCGGCCATGCCTATGTATCTGGCATGCCCTGGCGCACCGTTGTGGCAGGAAAAGATGAAGTGGTCGGCAAAACAATGTCTGGATTTGGGTGCTGACGGTGTGCTGTACGATATAGGTGGCTGGTTCCCCTATTTTTGTTATGCTGAGGGTCACACGCATAAAAAACCAAGCCATTCCCATGAAAGTAAAGCCGCCAACTACAGCGGCCTGCGGGACTATGTGAAAAGTTTTGGCGATGACAAAATAATCCTGATGGAACACAATGTGGATATTTACGGACAAAGCATGGATATCAGCCACGGTTCCAACTCACAGCCGGACGCGCGTCTGCTTGATCCTGTTGCTGCTGAAAATCTTGATGCCGCACGCATGGACAGCCGCCTTATAGAAATGTACCGTTATACTTTTCCGGAACTAATGAGTACCAACCGGGAATGCGGCGAGGATGAAGATCATTACCGCGCCATGGCGGGCTACAGCTTTCTGCTGGGACTTCGGTTTGACATGACGATCTATCGCTGTTGCGGCAGTCTGAAGGATTTGCCCAACTATACTGCGTACCTCAAGGAGTTGAATGCCCTGTATCATCAGTATGAAAAGCATCTGCTGCGAGGCTTGTTTGTAGACACGGATGGCTTTACGACTGACAATCCCTATGTTTACGTGAAGGGGTGGAGGGCTGAGGACGGTACCATGGCAGTCACACTGTGGAATCCTACCGCACGCAACCATACGGTTACGATTACGAACGCCCAAACCGATAAGAAAACCTTGGTGAATATCGTAGCTGAAATGGCTACTGCTACGGAAATCTGACTTCGCTACGGTGCTGGGATTCTGATGTAATGATACGGTTTGCTCCGACATTTAAACCGCTTGAATGGTATTCTGGAGAATAGATTTACAAATTTTATATAAGCATTCCGAACAGGAGAGATGCATTTGATTATATCAAAGCTGATAATGATCTTATCGTGATTGAAGTCAGAATGTTTACAGCGTATGGAGGTGGGATTGCTTGGTGGATTTTATCTGTTTCCCCTTCCATGGCACCAATAGTGTATAGAGGATGTAAACTCCTTTGAACTTGACAGATATTTTTTGACAACTTATACTAATTAGCATAGTAGTGTATTGGTTTGCAGCGACAAGTACATATAATGAGGTTTTTCAATATGGCAGTTTTTTCGAATACAAATATAAAGACCGTCAATAAACGAGGGATACGCTTTTTTCGGGGTGTCTGCCGAGATGGGTTGCTTTACGCCCTTCTTATTCCTGGTATTGTTTATTTTATACTGTTTCACTATATTCCAATGTTTGGTATTACATATGCTTTTCGAGAGTATAGTGTGGTGAAGGGGGCTGGCGACTGGGTTGGTTTTGAAGTCTTTCGAAAACTCTTTTCCCGAGTATCATTCCAGCGTGCGTTTGAAAATAACGTAATAATTTCTCTGCTAAAGTTAATCTGCGGGTTTCCGGTTCCCATCATTTTATCTCTGATGATTAATGAAATTCGCAAAAGCAGACCGAAAAAGTTGATACAGACTGCGGTTATACTACCCAATTTCATATCTTGGTTCATCATCAGCGGTTTGCTTTTTGCTATGTTCAATGTAACAAGCGGAGCGATACCGGGCATCATCAGGAGACTACAACCAGGGGCTGTTGTTACTAATGTTCTAACAGATAAAAACAGTATTCGGGCAGTGGTCATTATTTCTTATGTTTGGCAAGCTGCTGGTATGGGAACAATTGTATATTTGGCTGCAATCACTGGAATTGACCAGCAATTATACGAGGCTGCGATGATTGACGGAGCCGGTAAATGGAAACAGATGTGGCATATTACACTGGCTTCTTTGCGGCCAACAATTATCATTTTGTTTATCTTTAGAGTGGGTACAGTAATGGATGCAGGCTTTGACCAAATTTTCGCGTTATCCAATCCCTTAGTTGTATCAAAGATTGATATTATTGATACCTATGTTTATAAAACAGGTATAGAGCAGGCCCGTTTTTCTGAGGCGACTGCTGCGGGCCTTTTTAAATCCACCATCGGGTTGACTTTGGTTTTGCTCTCAAACAGCATTGCTAAGCGTATTGATCCCGATAGTGGCATCATTTAGAAGGGGAAAAACAAAAGTGAGTGCTGTACGGTTTAAGAAACCCCTCAAAATACGTAAAAGTAAAGGGGAACGTATCGGTTATTTCTTTATCTGTCTGACGTTAGGCTTGTTTGCGTTTACTACAGTATACCCGGTATGGCACGTTATTATGTACTCCATCAGTGATTCTAACCGTGCCATGTCAGGCGGCTTTTTCTTCTGGCCACGGGGGTTGGATTTTAAAGGATATGAGCTGATTTTTAAAACATCACAAATATGGGTAGCTTACAAGAATTCTATCTTAGTAACTTTGTTAGGTACCATTCTTAGCATAACGCTTTCGACACTAACTGCATATCCCTTGTCCAGAAAACGCCTGCGGGGCAGGGGGATTATTAGTTTTGTTATTTTTTTCACAATGTTGTTTTCTGGGGGAATGATTCCATTATATTTACAGGTCTATCGGCTTGGGCTGATTAATACATTCTGGTCTATGATTCTTCCTACTGCAATGAGCGCATATAATATGTTTATCCTGCGCAATTACATGCAATCTATACCAGACTCTTTAGAGGAGAGCGCCCGGATAGATGGTGCCAATGATGTAATGATCTTGTTTAAAATTTATGTCCCGCTGTGTGCACCTGCTCTGGCAGCAGTTGCGATGTTTTATGGCGTTGGGTTTTGGAATAACTATATGAACTGCCTTCTTTACACCAATACCAATGATTTGCAGGTGCTCCCATTATATCTTAGAAGTGTCCTTGGTGGCGCGGCTGCCAATGCTCTTTCCGCATCCGGTGATACTACCTCGCTCGACAAAGCGGCTACCCTAACTGAGGAGACATTAAAAATGACAGTAGTGGCTGTTTCTGTGGTTCCAATTATTATCGCATATCCTTACTTGCAGCGCTATTATACCAAAGGGATTACTATCGGCGCTGTCAAAGGATAAATATACATCACAAGGAGGTTCCCATGAAAACTATTGTCGCTTTGTTCCTTGCTGTTGCGCTCTTTCTATCTGGTACCCCTGTTTCGCTTGCTGCTCAGGAAACTCCAACAATTACGATGTTGCTTTCTGGAGATAACAATCCTCCGGAAGAAAATGATGTGCTCTCGGAATTGGAAGCCCGTCTGGGGGTTAAGCTGAAGGTGATTTATGTTACGGCTGACGACTATAATGCTAAATTGAACACCCTCATTGCATCTAATTCACTGCCAGACATCTTCTCTGTTCGAGACACCAAAGTTTTGATGGAGCTTAGGGATGCGGACATGCTTTACAACATGGAACCTTTGCTCGCAGAATATGGACCAGATATTCTGGCAGAGGCGGGTGAAAATCTCTATAGTCCGCTTGTAAACAAAGACGGCGTATATGGACTTGTGTCAGAAGCGGGCCTGTATCCTAAAAGCCTTGCTGTAAGGAAAGATTGGTTGGCGAATGTGGGACTGGAGATGCCCACAGATACAGAGAGCCTATATGAGGTGTTGTACGCTTTCACCTTCAAGGATCCTGATGGTAATGGCGCAAATGACACGTATGGCATCGTCAATACGATGACTGACGACGCGACGTTCCAACACCTGATGTCAGCTTTTGATATTCCGCTTCGATTCAATAATGGCACCATATTGCTTGAGGATGGTACAGTCACAACCTTCCTGAAACATCCTCGTTTTCTTGAAGCTATGGATTATCTGCGCCGGTTATATCAGGACGGCGTGATGGACCCGGATTTTGCAACGCTGACGTTGATGCAGAGTTTTGAAAAGTTGTGGCGCGGAAGTGTAGGTATGCTGGACTTTCAGTGCGTAGGTACTACCAACAACTGGTACCCTAACCGCTATACTTTTGAGGTTCCGGAAAACCCGAGTGACCTGTTTGGCTTCGCGCATATTAACGGGAATGGACCCATTAAATTGTATCCTAACTACCAAATCGCTGATGCCGTAATCAACGCGAGTTGCGCCCATCCCGAATTGGCTGTTAAACTGCTCAACTATATGTATTATAATGCTGAAGGTCAGGAACTTACTTACATGGGCGTTGAGGGAAAACACTTTGAGTGGGTGGATAAAGAAGCAGGCAAGTATAAGCGGCTTGGAATTTATACTGATGATGCCACTCACCGTGCTGCTGGTGCCTTTGTTTACAATGGGTTTGGCGGTTACACACGCGAAAATGCCGAAACACGCTTGATGAATAAGACAACCCAGGATGGCCTGAGCGCTGAATGGGCTGTTGCGCTTGATTATCCAATGATTGCGCAAGTACTGGAAACCCGGACGGAGTATGGCGCTATCTTGGATGATATTGTCAAGGAGTGCTTTGCTCAATTGATCGTTACTACTGGGGATGTAGAAGCAGAGTACCAAGAGTTTATTGCCCGCTGGGAAAGTGAAGGTGGTCTTGAGTTTGAAGAAGAAGCCAGCCGGGTATATGCGGAGGAAAATCAGAAGAAATAAACACAATGATGTCCCGGAGGTTGTATACAGCCTCCGGGACTTTAAAACTCAATCGAACCAATTACTTTTCGTATAAAAAGCAAAAAAGCAAGAAAAATACAGCCATAATTTGGTGATAATTTAAATTGGTGTTAATAGATTGAAGGGGGAAATTAGAATGCATATTCTGGAAAAAGATGGTATACGTATAGCGATAAACGCGTCTGGACAATTTTCGGAGTTTTCGTTCCTTGGTGGCCCAAATATCATCAGCCGTCCGACCGGCTTGTTTCGCGCAGTAATTCATGCTGGTAACAATTGGGAACTAATGGCGTTTTCAGATGACCAGCATTTTGATATAGACGTTCAGGATGACAAGATTATACTGCGTTATGCTGACCTACAAACCCGGGAAGGGCTGGTCAGCATTTCGCTTGAGCTGATCATCCATGTAGAAAACGGAAAATTATACTTCGATTCTACTATCATTAATAACAGCGATGCTACCCTTAATGAATGGTTTTATCCCTGCTTTGGCGCTGTTGAGCGTTTGGATGAAGGCGTCATGAACTTACTATATCCCAGGCACCTGGGAGAACGTATTTTGGGGGTCAATGCCTACCTGATGAGTCTAATTGGACGGGAAGCACTGCATGAAATAACCGCGACTTATCCCGGGCCGTTGTCTATGCAATGGATGATGTTAGAGGGAAAGGATACTTGCTTGTATCTTACAGGGAGAGATGATCAATTTCACGCCAGCGCGCTGCGGGCAGTGGGTTCGCCAGAAGGTGGAGTAACACTGGAAATGAATAAAATGTCTTTCGTAAAACCTGGCGAAACATGGCAATGTCCTTCTTATATGGCCTGGTTATATACAGGCAATTGGATGAAGGGCGCGCAGGAGTATGCTTCCTGGGCTTCTTCTTGGCGTAAGCCTGTGGTACCCAAGGATTGGGTACAAGCGATGAACGGTTATTTTTTGGTGATTAACAAGCAACAGTATGGAGATGAACTATGGCCGTATGACACTCTTCCACAACTGTATGAATACGCGCAAGCCCACGGGTTTGATACCCTCGGTCTGTTTGGCTGGTACCATAGTGGTCATGATAACCATTATCCGGATCTTGAAGTCAGCCCTACCCTTGGTGGCGCAGATGCCCTTAGGGAGAATATCCGTAATGTGCAGGAAATGGGGGGGCGTGTAACTTTATATTTCCAAGGTCATTTGATTGATGTTAGTACTAAATACTATAAAGAAACTGGTCATAAGCGGGAAGGGAAGACCCGCTGGGGAACTCCGTATTATGAGTACTATGATAAGTTCTGCCACAGCGACTACCTGCATTTTTTCTCTAAAAATCCATTTGCAACCGTTTGTCCCAGCTGCAGCGATTGGCACGAACTTATGGCGCAGAATGCGGACTGGATCCATGGCTTTGGAGCAGACGGTGTTTTGTATGATCAAATCGGCGGTATGCCTCCCTACCCCTGTTTTGACAGTACCCATGAGCATCCGCAGGATCGCCCGTCTCTATCTCATGCTCCGGGCAGGATAAAACTGCATAAACGTATTCGCAAGCAAGTGGACCAATATGCAGATTTCGCTTATATGACGGAACATATTACCGATGTGCATTCTCAGTTTCTGGATTGTATTCATGGCATTGGCAGTTATCCCGGTGGAAAAGAATACGGATTTATGGAAAGAGGTCCAGGTACCCATGATTTGATAGCTGGCAGCACTGGAACAGGGCCGTCTGCCATGCCCGAATTGTTTCGGCACACCTTTCCAGAAACCCTGATTACGATCCGTAATCCCAATCCCTATGTTTCCAGACGCTTCGCCAACTATGCGTTCCTGTACGGCTTTAAACTTGAGATGGAATTACGGTACCTTACAGATAAGAAGTTTATTCAGGAACAGCGTCAGCCGGAAGACCTGGACTATGTCAAAAAGATTTCTGATCTGCGAAAGGCGCATAGAAAATATTTGCTGGAGGGACAATTCCACGCACAGCAGGAATTGGCAGACATTGGACCTGGCCTAAAACGTGCGTTATATCGCGCTAAGGATGATACTTATGCATTGGTGCTCTGGAATGATACCAGCAAGGTGTTATCAGTATCCAATATTATTGAAGATACACAATGGAATCGCTGGGCTACTGTGGAGAAGGCTGGTCAGGGTAGTCCTGATACCATTGAACAGGATCAAGTAATGCTACTCTATGAAGAATAAACAAGAATTAGCGAGGAAAATATCATGAGTTTTATGTTTCACCCGCATCCTTATAGTGATCCGAATGCTGTAAACAATGTGACTGGTCGTGGTGTTCTACCAACAGCTGGTATACATGCCGTGGCCGCGCAGATTGCGCAAATGGCAAAAGAAAAGAAAAAAATAGGTATTGATGCTTATCCGGGTACGGATGTAGCCAGCCTTGTCAATGTGCTGCGCCAGCGTTGCGCAGGTACGAATGTAACCTTTATTGATGCAGCCACACTGCTCAAGCCAGGTGATGAAATCGAAGTAATGCTCGCGCCGTATTTACCTACGGATAGGGAGCGTGATCCGGTCCTGCTCTATGGTCGTCGTTATAAAGAGGGTTACAAGGGCTTGCAGGATACTGGCAAGGTTGAGAAACTCGCTTCTCTCCTCCAAGCGGATGGTGCGTGTGTAGTCTATGGCCTGGGAGCGCTGGCACCTGAATTACAGCTATTTTATGATGTACGCATCTGGATAGATGTCACGCCGCGAACGGCAGTTCTAGCCTACAAAAACGGGCATGCACGTAACATCGGCGCAGTGACAAATCAGACATATGGCTTGACCATGCGCCGTAACTACTACGTTGATTTTGAAGTCGCAATAGAAGTTCGCTGGAATATGATTAAGCAAGGCCGTATGGATTACTATATCAGTGCGGACATTCCAGAAAAAATGCAGATGCTTTCCATGAAGGATCTTAGAATTCTCTTTGAAGAACTTTGTGAACGTCCTTTCCGCTGTCGGCCAGTATACTTGGAGGGTGTTTGGGGCGGTTATTATATCCATCGTTTACGCAATTTACCTTGTGAGATGCGTAATTGCGCATGGGTGTTTGACGTAATCCCGATGGAAGTTTCTATTGTTGCTAAAACGAAAGACTATGAGTTTGAAACGCCGTTCTTTACTTTTGTGCAGATGATGGGTGAGAAGTTGCTGGGCAGACAGGCCTATGAGCAATTCGGCGGTTATTTTCCGATTCGCTTTAATTATGATGATACATACCATGCTTCAGGCAACATGTCCATCCAGTGTCATCCGGACGCTGAATATGTGATAAAAAATCATGATGAACTTGGGCGTCAGGATGAGAGCTATTATGTTTGCGTATCTGGTCAGGGGGCCAAAACATATCTGGGATTCCGCGAAGAGAACAGTTGCGAGGAGTTTTTCAAGGAGGCACGCCGAGTTGAGCATAACGGTGAACTTATTGACTATGAAAAGTATGTGAACTATATAGAATCCAAGCCCGGCACACAGGTAATGATTCCTGCCGGAACCATCCACGCTTCTGGTCGTAACCAGGTTATTCTTGAAATCGGTAGCCTGACGGTTGGTTCCTATACCTACAAACTTTACGATTATCAACGCCTTGATCCACAGACCAACATGCCGCGCCCGATTCATCTGAAAATGGGCAGTGAAGTTATCCGTAGTGAACGTACAAAAAAGTATTGTGATGAAAATCTAATTAACCACGGAGGTCTGGTGCGTGAGGGAGAAGGCTGGAAAGAAATCGTTGTAGGTGAGCATGAGCTGCTGTATTTCTCTTTGCGCAATCTGATTTTTGAGACCTCCATGGATGACAATACTGACGGTCTTTTCCATGTACTTGCTCTAGTTGATGGTGAAAAGGTAAAAGTTGAATCATTGGCTGATCCCAGCAAGTACTATATTATGAACAACTTGGACATGGTTGTAGTACCCGCAAATCTTGGTAAGTATAGGGTAACTAACCTTGGTGTCGGTATTGTGACGATTCACAAGACTCATCTAAAGAAGGAGAGTTAAGCGTATTTGCGCCTAAGAGTTGGTCGGCTTTCTCCTTGATGACGATATTCCGTTTAGCTATCTGAAAAGTGAATGTACGCAGAAGTGATGTGCAACGGAAAACATTGCGGCAACTTGGATGACAAGGCTTGTACTAAATTGGTGCAATATATATTTCCTGGTTGCAATCTGTATTTATCAGGTACGGTTGGTGTGCGTCGGGTGATGCTTAGCCTTGAGCGCCATGTTAGGTTTTGAATATAACGAGGTGTAACTTGGATTGTGTAATGTTGGATATTGGCGGTACATTTGTTAAACATAGCATGGTAAAAAAGGGAGAGTTTACGCAACCAGGCATGTTTCCAATTGCTGAAAACGGCACAGTCAAACAAATAATCCGACCAATCGTTAAATATTTGCAAACGAATTCTGTTGGTAAAATTGCTATCAGCATGCCTGGACCTGCGGATTACAGGGCGGGCACAGTGTTAATGAAGCACAAGTTTGCGGCTCTTTACGGTGTAAATTTGCGCGAACTTTTGAACAGAGAACTTTCAGAACGCGATATCGTCTTTGTGCATGATGGCGTAGCCTTTATGCTGGGAGAGGCAATTTATGGTGCTGCGAAAGGTTGCTCCTATGCGGCGGGCGTGATGCTTGGAACGGGTTTGGGTTTTGTTCTCTTTCGGAATGGAAAAGTCCTGGTGCATTCGAAGTTGACTCCATTGATGCCTCTTTGGAGTACGCCATATGGCTCCAGTATCGCGGAAAACTATGTCTCTGGGCGGGGGATTTATCGTAGATGGATAGAGCAGGGTGGCGCAGATTTGAACGTTAAGGAAATTGCGGCTTACGCAAGGAATGGTGACACACGAGCGGCAGAGTTAATGAAAGAAACTGGGAAAATGCTTGGACAAATGCTCACAGAGCATCTGAAAGGACAAGCAGTTGAACGGATTGTGATTGGTGGGCAGATTGCCAAGGCGCTGGATCTGATGATGGAAGGATTTTGTTCAACCTGTTCCATCACGGTCTGCAGAGCTGAACATATAGAGGATGCAGCCTTACGGGGAGCATATGCCTATGCAGAGTGGGGAGACCAATTGCTGAAAATTGACCAAAGTGTACAAGTAGAAAACGGAGGATGAAATTATGAGTTCTTATACCTGGTTTGAGGGGAGCTATTCGTTTGTAAAGCCTGGTATGCAGGTGAAACATGGGGACGATCCGCTTGTTGTATCGTTTGACAGACCTCCTGAATCTCCATGGAACGAGGACAAGTGGTTTTGCTTTGATATCTTGGTGGAGCAGTATTCTGATGCGAAAGTTGCGGCTCTGTTTTATTCAAGGAATGGTGATGCCCCTCTTGAGTTGCAATATGAGCTGTTACCCAATATGTGGCAATCTTTTCGAGTGCTTATTGACGAATTATGGTCTCGCCGTTTTTTTCTGCATGTTTTTCCGGGTGCGTACAAATCACATTGTCGTGGACTACCGACGGATCCACAGAGCGTAGAACGTGTTGTGATTACGGTCCTTCCAGGCAAGGATTTTAAGGGGGCGCAACTCAGACGCGTTTATGTCGCAGATGAGGAACCTGGGTTTGAGCCGCCGGGAAAGCCAATGATTGACGAGATGGGACAGTTAATCGGCCATGAATGGCCAACGAAAACGCACTCCATTGAAGAGATGACCGCACGTTTGCAAACTGACTATCAAACAGCAATGACTACTCCGGTGCGCGATCGTGGTCTTTCTCCTTATGGTGGTTACCTTGACAAGCGGTTTGAAGCAACGGGTTGGTTTCGTACGCATTATGATGGGGGACGCTGGTGGTTGGTGGATCCAGACGGGTACGCGTTCTTTTCACACGGAATCTGCTATGGTACACGAATGGGTGAATTTGGCTGGTTTACAGGGATGGAAAGTTTCTACACTAATCCTCCCAGTCCCGAAGATCCGCTTTACAAAAGAGCTTTTACTAAGCCTAAACATATTGCCGAGTATGTGAAACGCAACGGCGAGACTGAGCGGAGTAATGATCTGATGTTCAATCCGGCGCGTGCTAATATGATGCGTGTGTTTGGTGAGAACTGGTGGGAAGCTTGGCGCACAATTGCTACTCGCCGCTTCAGGGATTGGGGAATTAATACGACGGGTGTAGGCATTGTTAATTTTATTGATGAGCGGGTTGAGGATTTTCTAAATATGTCCAAGTTGCCGTATGTGGTTACGCTCAAACGTTTCCCCAAAACAAAACATTTTATTTTCCGCGACTTCCCCGATGTATTCTCCAGTGAGTATGCTGAAAACTGTGCTGTGTTTGCCGAAAATGAATTAGCTCCTTTGGCAGACGATCAATTTTTACTTGGTTACTTCCTTCATAATGAACCGGAATGGATGTTCCAGATTGATTGTTGCATTGCCTACGAGCTGCTGGTAAAGAACGAACCATTGAAGAGCCGTTACCATATGATGGAGTGGCTTAAGGAACGTTACGGAACGATTGAGGCGTTGAATGTTGCTTGGAAAGTATCGTTTGATTCTTTTGAAATATTGCTCAAGCCGGTTTCGCGTGAAGTACAGCTTAGCGAAACGGCTTTCAGGGATCTTAAGGAGTACGAACAGGTTCTGATTTTGGCCTTTGGAGAAATCCCTCTTAAGGCTTGCCG
This sequence comes from uncultured Oscillospiraceae bacterium, assembly GCA_964496775.1. Classification (GTDB taxonomy): domain Bacteria; phylum Bacillota; class Clostridia; order Christensenellales; family Aristaeellaceae; genus DTU024. Next base: position 635 of record CAZCBC010000003.1, on the reverse strand, counting down.
AAATGTGGATAACCATCATTTGTGTCTTGGGTTGCGCCATGCAAGATTGCATGAGAAGTTAGTGGACGGTAGCGCAATTTTCGATGTACTTTCTTTTAATTGTTATCAGCACAGCGCTATTCCGATGTTGACACTTGCTAAACGTGTGAACAAGCCGGTAATTATCGGTGAGTGGCATTTCGGTGGACAAGAGATTGGCCTGCTTCGCACAGCTTTGCAGAGCTGCACCACCCAGGAGGAACGTGGTAAGGCATATAAGATGTTCTTGCAAGAAGCAGCTTCACATCCATTGTGTGTTGGAGCGCACTACTTCGAGTACAACGATCAGACGCTGATGGGACGTTTTGACGGTGAGCACATGGCGCATGGTGTAATTGACTGTACGAACAAACCATATCCGCCACTTGCGAGGGCGATTGAGGAAACGAGTGATGTGCTTCTCGACGTGCTGACAAAAAAGATGGAGCCCTTCAAGGCAGAGATTGAGTGGCTCAACCCAATGTGGTGATGATCGCTATGTGCAGTTTATGCGAAAGAATAGGATAGTAAAGTGTAGATACTAATACCACCCCAAAACGTTATGTAGGTTTGTCAAACATATTGGACAGTGTGTTTTTTGAGGAATTCGTTAGGAG
>CAZCBC010000002.1:28031-48929 GCA_964496775.1 uncultured Oscillospiraceae bacterium | reverse complement strand
CCGTCCCCGGCATTGATGACAGGGATGCTTGCGTTGGCGGCGGCTACCATGGGGGCGCCCTCTTTAAAGTGACGCATGGCAATGATGTCTGCATAACAGCTGATGGTTTTTGCCGTATCAGCCACGCTTTCGCCTTTGGCGGCGGAGGAAGAGTTTGCTTCAGAGAAGCCGATGACATTTCCGCCCAACTCATGCATTGCCGCTTCAAAGCTCAAGCGCGTACGGGTTGAAGGCTCATAAAATAAAGTGGCAAGCTTTTTATATTTGCATTTTTCCCGGTAATTTTCAGGGTGGGCAATGATATCCTCAGCCACTTGTATCAGCTTGTCAATTTCTTCTTTGGATAAATCGAGAACATTGATGATGCTTCTCATTATTTTGCTCCTATCCAGCTTTCATCTGATGGATTATTACGGAAGGAAATCAAGCGTTGAATGTCACTTTCTGTGATATATCCTTCCTGGGCTGCAATGCGTACAACGGTATCAAAGTCGGTCAGGCTGGTGTTTTCCACACCTGCTTCTTTAAAACGCGTAACACTCTTTTCCATGTTGTATGTATAAATGCTGACAATGCCCAGCACCTCTGCGCCTTCTTCCCGTAAAGCCTCGACAATCTCCAGTACGCTGCCGCCGGTTGAAATCAAATCTTCCACTACGACGACTTTCCAGCCTTTTTCCAGCCGTCCCTCGACGCGGTTTTTGCGGCCATGGTCTTTGGCTCCGGAACGTACATAGCCCATGGGGATGCCCATCAGGTGTGCTGCGATGGCAGCATGGGGGATGCCGGCAGTGCTTGTGCCCATCAGGGCGTCGGCTTGAGGATATTTGTCTTGTATCAGGTTAGCCAATGCTTGTTCAATTATGTTGCGCGATTCCGGGAAAGAAAGGGTTAGACGATTATCGCAGTAAACCGGGCTTTTGATGCCGCTTGCCCATAGAAAGGGCTCATCGGGCCGCAAAAACACGGCCTTGATTTTCAGCAGTTCTTTCGCAACCTGTTCTTTTACCTGCTCAGCTACAAAACGCATGGACGCACCTCCTGTATGCTTCTTCGGGATGCTCTGCCTGGGTGATGGGGCGGCCTACCACAATATAATCTGAGCCAATTTCCTTGGCTTTTTCCGGTGTTGCGATACGCTTTTGATCCCCGGCATCTCCGTCGGCGAAGCGGACGCCGGGGGTTACGGTGAGAAAGTTTTGCCCCACATGGTCATGCACAATGCCCGCCTCCCAGGGGGAACACACAATCCCGTCCAAACCGGCAGACTGAGCATTTTTGGCATAGGATAATACGACATCTTCGAGTTTGCCTTTTATCAGCAGTTCCTGCTCCATCACCTCTTGGGTTGTGCTGGTTAATTGGGTAACGGCAATCAACAGTGGGCGTGTGCCATCAGCGCGGGTAAGCCCTCTGAGCGCCGCCTCCATCATGGCGCGGCCGCCTGCTGCATGCAGGTTAACCATATCTACATTTAATAAGGACAATACCCGCATCGCCTTTTCAACGGTGTTTGGGATATCATGGAGCTTTAGGTCCAGAAATATCTGATGTCCTCTTTCCTTAATATCCCTCACAATCTGTGGTCCTTCGGCATAGTATAGCTCCATGCCGATTTTGACATAAGGTCTTTTTCCTTGAAACCGATCAAGGAAATTTAAGGTTTCTTCCCTACTGGCGAAATCGCAGGCAATGATAACGTCTTTACCCAATATGCGCACCTCCAATAATGGTTGTAATATCACTGATGCCATACTTCTGCATGGCGCCAGGGAGATTGTGAATGATTTTTTTGCAGATGTAGGGGTCCACCAGATTGGCAGCGCCTATCTGCACTGCGGTGGCGCCGGCCAGCATCATTTCCAACACATCTTCGGCGCTGGAAATGCCCCCCATTCCCACGATGGGAATCTTTACCGCCTGATACACCTGATATACCATGCGCAAAGCAACCGGAAAAACAGCAGGGCCGGAAAGGCCGCCGGTTATATTGCTGAGTAACGGTTTTTTTGTGCCAAGATGAATGCGCATTCCCAGCAATGTGTTGATTAAACTGACGGCGTCCGCCCCCTCATCCTCACATGCCTTTGCCACAGCCGCGATATCTGTTGTGTTGGGAGATAATTTCAGGATAATGGGCTTCTTTGTTACCCGCCGAACAGCTTTGGTAACATCTGCAGCGGAACTAGGACAGGTACCGAAGGCCATGCCGCCGCCGTGCACATTGGGGCACGAAATATTTATTTCCAGCCAGCCGATTTGTTCCTGCTGCTCCAATCTCTGTGTGATTTCTACATATTCATCAACAGAAAACCCGCTGACATTAGCCATAACGGGCTTATGAAAATATTTCTCCATCTCGGGAAGAATGTCTGAAATGACAAAATCAACACCGGGATTTTGCAGACCTACAGCATTCAGCATACCGCTTGCGCACTCGGCAATCCGTGGAGTTTGATTGCCGAAACGTTCATTACGCGTGGTGCCTTTAAAGGAAAAGGTACCCAATACATTGATATCGTAGAGTTCTGCAAACTCTTTTCCATATCCAAATGTACCGCTGGCAGGTATGATTGGGTTATCCAGTTCTATTCCGCAGAGATTAACTCTTGTATTTACCAATTCAATACCTTCCTTTCGAAAACGGGACCTTCCTTGCAAACGCGCTGTGGTCCATTTTTAGTCATGATGGTGCACCCCATGCAGGCGCCAAAGCCGCAACCCATCCTTTCTTCTAGGCTCAGCTGGCCCTCGCTGGGCAAGGAGCAGCAGAGAGCCTGCAGCATTTTTAAGGGCCCACAAGCGAAAAAGTAATCGCTCTGCATGTTTAGGCAGGCATCTGTGACCATACCATGCATCCCGCAGGAGCCGTCCATGGTGGCGATGAGAGGCGTTAAGCCAAGGGCTTTAAACTCTTTTTCAAAGAAAACATCATCTTTTGTGTTAAAACCTAAAATAATCCGGGGCTGTTTCCCTTCCCTGACAAGCTGTTTGCAAAGTCCCAGCAGGGGAGGGGTGCCAACCCCACCACCGATAACCAGCGGTGCCTGTCCGCCCTTGCTGGTGTCAAAACCGTTGCCCAAAGGAGTTAGAACATTCAGGACGGTATCTTTTGGCATGTCCTTCATGTTGTTGGTGCCCGTTCCAACACACTTATAAACGATGGTAATGGTATTATCCGATGTATCCCAGTCACACACCGAGAAGGGGCGGCGTAAAAACAGACCATCCAGCTTTACATTAATAAATTGCCCAGGCGCAGTAAAGACGGATGCGTTACCTGAAAAGACCATCCTGTAAATATCACGGGCGATTTGCTCATTGGAGAGGATTGTATATTGCTGCTCTAACATGTTTTCTCCTTTAGTGCCGTTATAGAATCATCAAGCCAAACAGTTTTGCCGTTGTATACTGTTGCCAAGCATGTACCGAAAACTTCCATCCCCTGAAAGGGAGTACTGCGTCCCTTGGACAAAAAACAATCCGGGTCAATGATGTGTTTTTCCTTTAAATCAAAGAGGGTGAAATTATCCTGGATGTTTGGCTGAGTAAAAGCGAAGCGTTGGTTGGGGGAGGAAGACATCAGTTCTATCAAGCGATGCAGGCTAAGAATGCCGGGGATGACAAGTGCAGTGTAGAGCGTTGAAAAGGATGTTTCCAACCCCACAACGCCATTGAGGCTGTTTTCCAGCCCCCGGGATTTTTCGTCCTGACTGTGCGGAGCGTGGTCGGTGGCAATCATGTCGATTGTGCCGTCAACCAAGCCTTCAATCAAAGCTTCCCGATCCTCTTTGGCACGCAGCGGCGGGTTCATTTTAAAACGTCCATTCTCCTGAAGCATGCTGTCATCGAGTATCAGATAGTGGGGGGCAGATTCACAGGAAATATCTACGCCATCTTCTTTAGCATTTCGAATCAGTTGAACGCTTTCCTTACAGGAAATATGGCACACATGATATTTACAGCCCGTTTCTCTGGCAAGGCTGATATCCCTTGCGATTTGCTCCCATTCGCTTTGGGAAGATATGCCCCGGTGTCCATGAGCCTTTGCATAGCTTCCCTGATGGATATAGCCGCCGTTTAAAAGCGAGTCTACCTCGCAATGGGCTGCAATGATACTGTTGCTTTTCGCCGCCTGCACCATGGCTGACTTCATCACGCTTTCCTGTTGAACGCCGCGCCCGTCATCAGAGAAACCGGTGACATGGGGAGCTAGGGTTTTAAAATCTACCAGCGCCTGTCCTTGTTGATTCATCGTAATGCTTGCATAGGGGATAACATCAATCATTGCATCCCTCTGGATGAGGCTCAGTTGCTCCATAAGGTGGCCCAGCGTGTCCGGTACAGGGGACAGGTTAGGCATAGTACAAACCCGGGTAAATCCTCCGCGCGCGGCTGCCCGGGTTCCTGATTGAATTGTTTCCTTATAAGAAAAACCGGGTTCCCTCAGATGCACATGTACATCGGTGAAACCCGGAAAAATATAAAATGAAGGGCTGTTAAACACGGTATAGCCGGATGGAAAAATATTTCCCTCCAAGAAGGAAAATTGTCCCCCTTGCACCAAAAGATGCTTCTGCTTGAAACCTTGATGGTCAAAGACCTGAACATTTTTAAAAATACAGCGCATGGTACTCCTTTTTCTGTACGCTTAGTAGCAGTGAGCATACCTTGCTTTCCGCGGCATCTTATCAAATCGTAGGGGAGCTGTCAATAGTATTTCGGAAAATTTACGAACAATAAATCCGTAACACAAATTAATGTATGTATATTTTAACGTGAGTTCAAAATAAATATATGAAACTTGAACGTTCAAAGTATCATCATTGTTTTTTGCTTGTAATTATCCCAATCTTCATATATAATCCAATTACGCGCGAAGGCGTGAAAATCAGGAGGTGCTGTAGAATGGCCTATAAGATTACCGATGCTTGCATCAATTGCGGCGCTTGTGAGTCGGAATGCCCCCAGGAATGCATCAGCGAAGGCGAAAACCAGTTCGAAATTGACGCTGACAAGTGCATTGATTGCGGCGCGTGCGCCGATGTGTGCCCGGTTGGCGCTCCGGTTCAGGAGTAAGCAACCCAATGACGCCGCGGGGAGCGGCGTTTTTTTATGCCCGGATTCGTGGACAGGGAAAAACCGGTATGCTATAATTCAAAATGATTACAAATTGATGAACAACGCCGGAGGTTTCGAATGCGCCTGAGTAAAAGAACGTTGCGTAACATGCAAGCGCTTCTTTTGCTCTGGTTTTTTTTGTTTTTACCTTTAACATCGGTTGAGGCAACTTCCCTTCGATCTTCACCGCTGATGAATGTGGGCAGTGCGAACGGCATGGTGCGGATCAAACTGTCCTCCCTTGGGCAACCCTCGAATATGGCTGTTACCGTTAGAGGCAGTTATTCTCTGTCTGGTCTGGTATCAATGCCTTTGGGTGATGGGAGCGTAGTTTTCATCACTTTTGATAAAGCAACGGGACAACTTTTTCTGTCTACAGGCGGCCAGTCTTTTTCCATGGGGACAGGTTTTCGTTTAAGGCGCCATAGCACATCGGGCAACAATGGACTATTGTTATCCAATGCACGGGTGCCCGGCAATCTTTATCCTGGTGACTTATCGTTTTCCGTTTCGCAAAGCGGAGGCACACCCTCTCTCAGCATCATTGCGAACATTTTTATGGAAGATTATTTATACGGCGTTCTTCCTTATGAGATGGGAAACTCCTCTCATGGAGAGGCCCTAAAAGCTCAGGCCGTAACGGCGCGTACCTATACCATGCGGGCGATGAGCTCCTCCCAGGGGCGTTCGTATGATGTGGTGGATACAACCAGTGATCAGGTGTATAACGGAACACCCTCCGGCAGCGCCAACTGCAAAGCGGCTGTGAATGCTACCAGGGGAATTGTTATGCGTCATGGCGGGCAGTTTTCTGCCACTTTCTATACTGCTACAAATGGCGGACAGACAGAGTCTCCAGGCAATGCCTGGGGATCCGCATCCTATTCATACCTTACCGTGAGGGACGACCCATATGATTATGCCAACCCTTCATCCAACATCAAAACATATTCTGTGCCTTCTCAGGGCGCTATGCTTCAAGAGCCGTTGCGCTCGCTGCTTCTTGAGAAGGCAAGGGCACAATATCCTGCGTCCGGCAACATTGACATAAGCAGCATAACGACCATCATTCCGCATACGCCCAAACACCCTTCTCCCAGCAGGCTGTACACCAGACTGGACTTTTATGTACTGCTGACCGTTGATGGCCATCAAAGCAGCGCGATACTGAGCTTCGATATTTTTTCTGAGCTTGAGTCCAAGTTGGCATTGAGCATTAGCACGTTAAAAAATGAACTGTGGTCTGTAAAAAAGACCATGACAGGATTTGTTCTGGAGGCCCGCCGCTATGGCCATGGCATTGGCATGAGCCAACGCGGCGCCATGCGGATGGGGGAGATAGGCTACACCTATGATCAGATTATCGCCTTTTATTATCCGGGGTGTGCCCGCGCCCAGTATAGTCTGACGAAATCCATTTTAAGTGCATATATCCCCGGCTCCGACAGCCAGGCCATTATCACTCCGGAGACGCCATCTGCTCTTGAAGGGGATACCACAGGATATGCCACAGTCCGATTAAAGAATGTAAGTTCTGTGCTTCCTGTTTATGCTGTTCCAGGCGGCACAACCAATGCGGTCTGGGCATTATCCCATGGTACCGTCGTTTCCCTGCTTAGCAATGACGGTGTGTGGAGCGCCATACGTCTCGGCAACATATCAGGGTATGTGCGCTCTGAGTTTTTGGAGATTTCCGGTACACCTTCCGGACAGATGGTATCAGGAAGTAGCATTGTAGGCTATGGTACTGTAGTAGGTACAACCTTTTTAAACTTGCGGGAAGCCCCTGTTACAACCGCTAAGATATATACCACCATACCCCCGGGCACTATTTTGCCGCTATTTGATACGGCAGGCGGTTGGGGGCGCACACAGTATATGGCCCAACAGGGATATGTCATGCTCAGTTTTTTAAAACAAAGTACAAGTTACCCGGGAACTATTCAGGATGCTTCGTTGTTGCAGGGGCAGGTTATATCACCCACAGGGTTTTCTTTGCTGCGCTCCCTCCCCTCTACCAGCAGTGCTCTTATCTCACAGCTTCCAAACGGTGTCCTTGTCACCATCCAAAGGCGGGATAGTACATGGGCGTTGGTTTCGTATGAGGGGCAAAGCGGATACATGCTTTCGGATCATATTTTGCTTACTGCTTCTGGTACGTCTACACCGCCGACCGAAGCAACGAACCCCCCACCTGATTTGAGCACAGCGAGGGTGACGACACCATCCGGCAGTTTAAACCTGCGCACCCAACCAAGTAAAACATCAAAAGTGCTGACAACCATCCCCAGGGATACGATACTGCATGTGAATTATGTGGATGCAGTGTGGGCGCAAACCCAGTACGCTTCGCTTCAGGGATACGTTATGCGCGAATTCCTGAGCGATGCGTCTGCTGCATTGCCTACTGCGAGCCCTGTCCCTACGATAAAGCCATCCCTACCCGAAGGAAGCTTTGCGCGTGTGGTTTCACCCAATCACGCTGTACTTTTGTACCATGTGCCCGGAGCGGAGCCGATAGGTGGTGTTTTAAATGGCGATATGGCGCGAGTATTGGAAAAGGATGACACATGGACTAAAGTGGTAACCAATGGTTTGGTGGGCTACATTCAGACGAAGTATTTATCGTTTTCGAATCAGGCAAGCGTTACGCTGAAGCCGGAAAGCAACCCCGGCAACCCAAATAACCCTAATGAACTTCGTGACGAAACCATGATTTTACTTGATATCCCAGTGACGGCAAGCGTATTGCCTGGCTATGGCTCCGTCAACCTGCGCAAAGGATGCAGCAAAGACAGCGCACTGCTTCGGGAAATACCTATTGGTGATGTTTTATATGTAACCATGCGGGGAGAAACCTGGTGCGCTGTCATCCATGAAGGAGTTACAGGTTATTGCATGACAAGGTACTTACAGTTTGATGAATACTATTAAGTTAAAACCGGGCGAGCGTATCGAATCTTTACAGCGCCAGGGGTTGCGGATTATTCAACAGGAAAAGGCGTTTCGATATGGCATTGATGCGGTGCTGCTTGCGGACTTTGCCAATGTAAAAAAGGTGTGTTGTATCTGTGACGCGGGCGCAGGAAGCGGAATACTCAGCTTTTTGCTCCATGGACGCGCAGAGAATTTACAGATAGACGCAATAGAAATTGATGATGATGCGGCGGACAGGATGCGCCGCAGCGTGCTTTTGAATGGTCTGGAACATGCAATTCGCATTTATGAAACTGATTTGCGATACGCTTACCGCACGATTTCCCACAAGTTTGATATGTTCATATGCAACCCGCCGTATCATGAAAAAACAGCCGCCTCCTTGATGAAGGAAGAAGAAACCATGGCTCGTTCCGAACAGGGGTGCACCTTTATCGACGTAGCGTTTTCCGCTTCCCGTATGCTTCGTAATCGAGGCAAGATGATAACCATGTGTCCCGCCCGGCGCATGTTTGAAATGACATATGCTATGCAACAGCATAATATTCACGTTAAACGAATGCGGCTTGTGCGTTCTTTTATCAATAAGCCCCCCTATCTTTGCCTTTTGGAAGGCGTTTTACAGGCAAATCCTGGGGTTGTTATCGAACCGATCCTAACCATCTATCAGAGTCCAGATGTATACACGCAGGAAGTAAACGATATTTTTAACCAGGGAGAACAAGCGTGATTGTTGTAGTTGCAGAAAAACCCAGCGTTGGACGGGACATTGCCCGGGTGCTGAAGTGCGCCACAAAGGGAGAGGGATATCTTCAGGGGAATGGATATGCTGTTACTTGGGCAGTGGGCCATCTTGTAACGCTCTGCGAACCGCAGGAGATTGACGAAAAATATAAAAAATGGCGCATGGAAGACCTTCCCATTCTGCCTGACACCATACCTACAAAGGTGATATCCAAGACAAAATCTCAATATCAGGTTATTAAAAAACTGATTTGCGGCAAAGATACGGAACGCGTTATCTGTGCGACTGACGCGGGCCGGGAAGGGGAGCTGATTTTCCGCCTGATTTATGAAAAGAGCGGGTGCAGCAAACCGGTAGATAGGTTGTGGATTAGTTCCATGACTGATGTTGCTATCAAGGAAGGGTTTGACAGCTTAAAACCAAGCGGTGAGTATGATGGATTGTACCGAAGTGCCGCGTGCCGCTCTCAGGCCGATTGGCTGGTAGGCATGAATGCCAGCCGCGCATTTACGCTGCGATATAATGCTCTGTTGTCTGTGGGGCGCGTTCAGACACCTACTCTCGCTATTTTGGTGAAGCGTGCGAAGGAAATTAAAGCGTTTGTTCCGGAAGAATACCACACAATAACAGCAGATTTTGGCGACTACTCTGGTCAATGGTTTGATGAAAACATACAGGATGAACGCGTCAATCATCGCATTGCTGATGCTGAAACCGCGCAAAATATTGCCGCTCAGGTGCGTAAGAAAAAAGCAAGCATACGCTCTGTTGCTAAAGAAAACAAACGCGAATTGCCACCAACATTATATGACCTGACAAGCTTGCAGCGGGACGCCAATCGGTTGCTGGGCTTTACGGCATCCAAAACGCTGAAAGTTGCACAATCGCTTTACGAAACGCGAAAAGCTATTACCTACCCGCGCACCGACTCCCGGTATCTGCCGGATGATATGGCGTCTCGTATTCCTAAGACGCTTAGTAATTTACCGGAAAGCTATCAGGAATTTGTCGCGGACATCCCCTTAATGAACGGTAAACTACCTTACTCCAAGAGAATGTACGATAACAGCAAAGTAACTGACCATCATGCGATAATTCCCACGCCACAAAAGGTAGATTTAGCACGGCTTGATAAGGATGAACAGTCTCTTTTTGACTTAATAGCCCGGCGGCTGATTGCCGCGCATTTTCCGGCGCATGAGTATGAAGCCCTCCGTGTTGTCACTGTGTGCGAGCAGCAATTGTTCAAAACCACGGGAAAGACTGTTCTTCAGAATGGCTGGAAAAAACTCTATCCTCCTAAAAAGGCTGAAGAAGACACAACCCTGCCAACCCTTCAAGAACATGATGAGCGTATTGTGCAGGGAGCGCGGGTCAAGAAGGAAAGCACCAAACCGCCTTCACCGCATACGGAAGCAAGTTTGCTGAGCGCAATGGAAAACGCGGGACGGGATATTGAGGATGAGGAACTGAAAGAACAGATGAAAGGCTCTGGGCTCGGCACACCCGCAACACGAGCCGCTATCATTGATAGGCTGATTCAGGTAGGCTATGTACAGCGCAAAGGGAAAACCGTGCAGCCCACGGAGAAGGGTGAAAAACTCATCGCCGTTGTGCCTCAGGATATTGCTTCTCCGGAAATGACGGGGAAGTGGGAAAAGGCGCTGTCGGAGATTGCTGAAAACAAGCGGGATACCCGGCGGTTTATGGATGGTATTCGACGTTTGACCCAGCACTTGATTACCTATGCGCAAGCAGCAAATAATGATATACAGTTTGAGAGGGAAGTTCGTAACACAAGGGGAAAGATCAAGCCTCCCGCTGCGCTGGACGTAAACTGCCCAATGTGCGGAAGGCCTTTGCAGGAAACAGACAAGGCGTTCGGCTGTTCCGCCTGGAGGGAGGGGTGCAGATTTACGCTGTGGAAAAATGCGTTAAGCCGCGGTAAAGGGCCGAATTTAACAAAGGCGATAGTAAAAGCTTTGATTTCCAAAGGCGAAGTTAAGGGCAGCACAGGGGTACTCAGACTGAAGGATGGTCAACTATCCTTTACCCCTTTGGGGCAGCAAAATCCATCTATCAGTGTCAGCGTACTGTATGAAAAGCGCTGAGCAAATACGGTAACACAAGATAAGGTATATGCCGTTGAAAACAACGACACCATATGGTATACTTCATAAGGTTTTGAAGGGAGAGAACGGGTGACAATCGTTATTTTATTTCTGCTTGCTATGATAGCCGTTGGGTTTGCCATCGTTGTTAGTATTGCTAACAACCTGGTAGAGTATGCTGTTCATATGCGTAAAGGGAAAGAACCTGAATCTCTTGAAAAAGTCGAGTTTCAGCTGCTGGAATACTTTCAGGACAGTGCTTACTATCGCCAGGCTTTTGAATGGGTGTGCAAGCAGCATCCGCAGGATGTATCTATTACATCCCATGATGCTTTGACGCTTCGGGGGTTGTATTTTAAGCACCCCGACGCCCTTGATGCTGCTCTTGTTTTGCCCGGCTGGACAGATAAAAAGGAATACATGTATGCTGAAGTCAAACTGATGTATGACGCGGGCCTCAGCGTGTTGGTGCCCGACCAACGTGCCCATGGCGTAAGTGAGGGGGAATTTTCCACCTTCGGTTACAATGAGACGAAGGATGCAAGCCGCTGGAAAGAATTGCTTAAACAAAAAGGTGCCCGGCGTATTGTGCTCTATGGGCGCAGCATGGGTGCGGCGACCGTCATGTTGACGGCATGCCGTTACCCCACGGATATTGCTTGTGCGGTGGAAGACTGCGGGTATACCAGCCTTGATGACGAGCGCCCGCTGGGTACCGCCTTTTCTATATCCACTGCTGACCCGTGCTGCTGACCCCATCATTCATTACCGGGCAGGATATCGTATGCATGACGCATCCCCCATCAGCCTGTTGCCAGAGTGCACGGTGCCCATGATGTTTATTCACGGTACGGAAGATACATTCGTTCCCTACGATATGATGCCCGATTTATATGCCGCGCATCCCGGGCCGAAGGAACAGTTGACGGTAGAGGGGGCAGGGCATGCTCTGTCGCTTTCAGTGGGCGGCGAAGAATATGTGACCAAAGTACACGCTTTTTTGCGAAAATATTTATAGGAGGCTTTTATGGCAAAGAAACAGTTTGGAGGCTTTGGCGGCGGCGCCAACATGCAGCAGTTGATGCGTCAGGCGCAGAAAATGCAGGAGCAGCTAGCCAAGGCGCAGGAAGAATTAGAATCGAAAACCTATGAGGCATCATCCGGCGGCGGCATGGTGCTGTGCAAGGTGGACGGCAAGCATCAGGTATTGGAAATCAGTATCAAGCCGGAAGCGGTGGACCCCGATGATGTGGAAATGCTGGAAGACTTGGTGATGGCCGCCATCAATGAAGCCATGCGGCTGAGCGATGAAGATAGAGAAAAGACCATGGGTGCTATGACACCGGGCGGTATGGGCGGTTTATTCTGATATGGCATCCCAAGTAAACCCCATTGATGTGATGGCGGCGGAACTCGCCAAGCTTCCCGGCATTGGGCGCAAATCAGCGCAGCGTCTTGCCTACCATATTGTATCCATGCCCAAAGAGGATGTTCATCGCCTGTCGGAAGCCTTATGGCAGGGGCGGCAAACCATCCGCTTTTGCGATGTATGCGGCAACTATACCCAGGACGAGTTGTGTCCTGTCTGTGCGGATGACAAGCGCGAGAAGGCCATCATCTGCGTTGTCAGGGATCCTCGCGATGTTGCTGCTATGGAGCGTATTCATGACTATCATGGCACATACCATGTATTACATGGGGTGCTGTCACCCCTGGACAATATTGGCCCCAACGACATCCGAATCAGAGAACTGTTGGCTCGTTTAGCGGATGGTACTGTGGAGGAGGTTATTGTCGCTACGAACCCCGACATTGAAGGCGAGGCGACTGCCTCCTATCTTGCCAGGCTTATTAAGCCGATGGGGGTTCGTGTTACGCGCATCGCCCACGGTGTGCCTGTTGGTAGCGATTTAGAGTACGCTGACGAAGTGACGTTGTCCAAAGCCCTGGAAGGGAGACGCGAAATCTGATGCTGCACTTTTATTACGGCGTTATGGGATCAAGCAAAACGGCTCAACTGTTGATGCAGCGTTATAACTTGCAGCAGCTTGGGCTTAAGGTAGCCTTGGTAAAGCCGGCCATTGACACCCGCGCCGGGGTGGATGTCGTTTACTCCCGTGCCGGAATGGAGGCCAAGGCGGAGGTCGTTTTGCAGCCCCATCACAGTGTAAAAGAGCAACTGATGTGGCTTGCTGTGCAGAATGCCCACAATGATTTTCAGTTCGTTTTGGTAGATGAGGCGCAGTTTCTTTCGCCTGAGCAGGTAAAAGAACTGGCGGATATGTCTGAAAAGCTGGAAATCTTTTGCTACGGCTTAAGGACAGACTTTCAAGGGAATTTCTTTCCCGGTTCCGCTGCTTTGCTTCGATTTGCGGAAGATATTATGGAAGTGCCGGGCGGCTTGTGCTGGTGCGGAAAGAAAGCGACCATGAACACTCGTATTGATGGAAGGGGCCGCGTTATCAAGGAAGGCGAACAGGTACTAATTGATAACCAACAGAAAATCCGCTATGTAGGCCTGTGCTATAAACATTGGCGGCAGGGGAAAGCCCATGCTTGAAATGAATAGTTTGTTTCTGATGCTGCTGGCAGCGCTTGTTCTGCTGGCCATCTTGTTATTTACTTTTTCCGTGATGCAGCGGCGGGAAATACGTACCCTGCGGGAGAATTTGCCGCGCTTGCAGGAAAAAAGTGAAGAGATTGTTCTTAGCTACACGGAGCAGGCGCTGCGGGATATGGAGCACAGGCTGTCATCGGGCTACGGACAGGACATGCTGGCTATGCAAAATATGCTGCACAGCGCACAACAGAGCGATGCAGCGCGCACTGATGCCCTCGGACAGCGGATTGATACTGCTCTGCAGGGCCAGGATGGACGTATTCGGCATCTGAGCGATGTGCTGGGGGAAAGACTGACAGCCAACGATGAAAAAGTAGAGCGCATGCGGGAAACCCTCTATCAGGGGCTTAACAGCATGCGGCAGGAAAATGCAGCAAAGCTGGATGAAATGCGCACAACGGTTGATGAAAAACTGCACCAGACATTAAATAAAAGGCTGGGCGAAAGCTTTTCCCTGGTGAATGAACGGCTGGAGCAAGTATATAAAGGCCTTGGGGAAATGCAGACGCTGGCCAACGGGGTGGGCGACCTGAAAAGGGTGCTGACAAATGTAAAAACCCGTGGAGTATGGGGAGAGATGCAGCTCGGCGCTTTGCTTGAGGAAACGCTTGCGCCCGGACAATATGAACAGAATGTCGCGGTAAAACCTGGTACGCAGGAACGTGTTGAGTATGCCATACGATTGCCTGGCCTGACGGATGGGCAGGTGCTTTACCTGCCTATTGACGCGAAGTTCCCTATAGAGGCCTACATTAGGCTTCAGTATGCCGTTGATTTAGTCGACAAGCAGGCTGCGGAGGCCGCGAGAACAGAGTTGATTGCTGCTTTAAATCGTGAAGCTGCACGCATTGCCAGCAAGTATATATCTCCTCCCTATACGACAGATTTCGCCATCATGTACCTGCCGTTGGAGGGCTTGTATGCACATGCTTTACAAACGGACGGCGTCGCGGAAAAAATGCAGCGGGAAAAGCGTGTTGTTTTAGCGGGCCCCTCCACCTTTAGTGCATTGCTGAATGCTCTGCAGATGGGCTTTCGTACGTTGGCTATTGAGCAGCGTTCCGGCGAAGTATGGCAGTTGCTGGGCGATGTGAAGGCAGAGTTTGGTGTATTTGCCGATATTCTGGACAAAACTCAGCAGCGTTTGCGTCAGGCCAGCGAGAGTATAGAAACTGCGACGCGCAAAACAAAGACCATCGTCCGTAAGTTGCGCAGCGTAGAGACGATAGAGGGGTTAGGAGGATATGATGCGGCAGAACATAATCTGCCGGGTACGGTGGAGGATGAACTTTAATTGGCAGCCATTTTCGGATAGTTTTTGAACAACTGTAGCGAGTACCCGCAATCTGCCGAGGGGTTTTGTAACATTGTCCGGAGAATTAAGTATCCGGGCATCTTTTTTGCATGGGCATATCGCATAGCATAGTGGAAGCCCAATATTTGCTCAAACATCGTATTTTCGCTGGGTACCGTTTGTCTTAACTGATTTATAAAACCATGGGGAACATCCAGGGGAGCCGCGTAGTTGATACTGTAACGCTCAAAACGATTGTCTACCAGAAACACTTCATAGGAAGCAAACGGATGCTGCAACGCTTCAGAAACCAGAGCGTGTTCAATTCTCTCGGGATAGTTGCTTTGATATGCTGCAGCGACGCCTAAAAATACAAACCGCGGGTCATTCCGGGACAAACTAATCATCTGCTCTTTGGAGAGGGTGGCACTGAAGAGGGAGCAGTCTGTGCCGTCCAGCAAGTCATTGCATACATCAGCGTCGGGAAGTGCAGCAAAGCAGGCATCCTTTAAAGCACGGTTCAGAGCATGGCCCAATTCTTCCCGTTTGGTAAAAAACGCATCTGTTTCTTCCCTGTAGTATGCAAAGGGGGCAGGGGTATAGCTTCCATTCAGGCCTGCGGGGTTAAAGAAGGCAAAAATCACCTTCTCATACTCCTCAATCATTTCCGGGGCGGTGTCTTTAGCATCCAGCATATGCAAGTTCCAAAGAATCAATTCCCGCAGGGGGGAAAGGGATTCCAGGCACAAAGGGGAAGAGATATATGTGTCAAAAGCGTTTTTATCCTTGAATATTTCCGGATAAAGGGAGACAAGCTGATCAAAATTGTTTCCTTCGGCATAGGATAAGGTACTTTGATACAGGCTTTCATAGGGAGAAACAAAATCCGCCTTGCGTTTTTGGGGCAGGTAAGGCTGCTGGTAGTTTGCATAATAAGTTTCAATTCCCCTTGAGATAAGGGTATGAAGCCTGCCGCGGTTGTGTCCTGCATGGTACATGCGCACATACAAATCCAGCAATGTTTCGCTCTGTACTCTAACACTTTCCATTATTTGCGCGTCATAAAACCGGAAGGCGACGCGTACCAAATC
Source organism: uncultured Oscillospiraceae bacterium (assembly GCA_964496775.1). Classification (GTDB taxonomy): domain Bacteria; phylum Bacillota; class Clostridia; order Christensenellales; family Aristaeellaceae; genus DTU024. Next base: position 33,010 of record CAZCBC010000002.1, on the reverse strand, counting down.
TTCATTGTCTAAAGGGGCAAGACGCAGCATCAGTTCTGCGCTGATGGTTTGCTTGTCTGTCAGGTTTTCCCGCTTTAATCGCAGATAATACCTGTCCGAGAGATAGGAATCTGAAAGAATCTGATCGTTTGCGTTGCTCAAAAGCGAGAGGATTTGCAACCCGGTTTTGCCTTCGAGAAGGAGGAAGACAGCAACCAGCAGCGAAAGAAAACCAAGGAGTGCAACACGAATGGTTCTGCTATGTGCATAATGCTTTTGCAACTGAAAGCAGATGCTGTCCCATATTTCGTGTTTATTCAGCAAATGCTCTGCCTTGTCGTGCAGCCAGGCAATTGTCTTTTCATCTGCGAACTTTGCCTCCGTATACGCTTTTTCCATCGTATCTGCATCAAACTGCAGTATTTGCTGAGTATTTTCGCGGGTTTCACCGGAAATCTCTTCTAAAACCAGTACGCATCTTGCATCCCGGGATAGTTTATAAAAGGGATGCTTTATCGTTTCAGCGGTGCTTTTTATCTTCTTAAGGGCATGTTGCAGATATGAGTATACTTGAAAGGAATCTACCGAACGCCTACTTTTAGGCACTGCCTTTTTACCCATTTGCACAAAGGCGGCCTGGGCAGCATCATAGGCTTTATCATCCTGAAGAGTATACGCGAAAGCCAGCATCAGGACACTTTTCCTATGCAAGAAGTAATAAGGTTGTAATGCTTTACAGACTTCCGCTGCTCTTGGATTGTCTCGCATGGTTCCTCCAACAGTATGATGATGTTTCAGTTTATGATACAATACGCGTATATGGATTTCAAGCGGAGGACTTATGCGCAGACGAAAAGACTTGGACCTGTATCAACCTGCGGAAGATGGAAAAACGTATGTATATCAAGGTGCTTACTATAAACTTTCGGTGCCTGAAGAAAAAAAACGGCTGCTTCGCATCAAACTGTTTGCGTTTTCCTTTCTGGCGTTGGCTTTATTGATTGTATCCGGGTTAATCAATCCGGACGGTCTGCGGCAATTGTATGTGGTTTTTCCCTACCTGGCAGCCCTGTACTATGGCGGGAAGGCCGTGTTACAGTCAATAAGTGCTATGGGAATGCCGGATTTGATGACGCTAAGACAAAAAAATCAATCCTTTGTGGGATTACGGCACAGCAGCCGGATGTTGGTGATTTTTGCTTTGTTGTTTGCCTTCACACAATCAGTCTATTTTGTTTTTTTTAACCGTACATTAGCAGAAGGTCTTGTCGTCCTGTTTGGGGTGCTGACAGCGTTGTTTGCATATAGAATTTTTTCGTTGCTCAGCAAGTACCCATGCGTTGAAAACAAAGCATGATAAGATGCATAAACCCTGCCAGTAATGAATAACAAGTTGACATTCAGTGGTGGGTGTAATAAAATTGAAATACGGGTATATTGTACCGTACGTACCTAACCGTATATATCAAAAGGAGGTTCCCATATGAAATTCAGGAAATCATTGTTCGCTTTGCTGATGGCAGCCGTGATGTTGGTATCCATTGTACCGATGGCTGTCGCTGGCGACCCTGCCAACCGAACGGGCGTCGCTGTCGCTGGTGAAGCGGAAACACCCCTGGTTGTAGCATATTCACCCTTTAGCGAGAAGTTTAGCCCCTTCTTTGCGGATACTGCCTATGACCGTGATGTTGCCGATATGACCCAGATCGTTCCCCTTAAGACCGATCGCATGGGCGGCATCATCGCCAAAGCCATCGAAGGCGAAACCGTCAACTATAACGGTACAGACTATCTGTATACCGGTGCTGCTGATGTAACGGTGGACTTTGATGAGCAAAAAAATGAAACAACCTACGTGGTAAAGCTGCGTGAAGGTATGAAGTTTAGCGACGGCATGCCGGTGACTGCCGACGACCTGATTTTTACCTACTATGTGCTGCTGGATCCCAGCTATGTTGGCTCTACTACGCTGAACTCCTATCCGATTATTGGGCTTGGGGAATATCAAACACAGTCATCCTCCGAAGGTTATGCCAAGTATAATAAGATATCGGATGATATCTATGCTGCCGGTCGCGACCACGAATGGACCGAGGAAGATGACTGGACCAAGGAACAGCAGGAAAGCTTTTGGGCAGAGCTGGAAAGCCAGTGGAAGAATGACGTTAACAAAATTGTTGACTATGTATTCGCCAATTATTTAGACTATGCTCCTAAATACACCGGATATACTGGTGAAGAAATCACCGCCAAGGAAGAACTGAAGGTCGTACTAGGTATGGCGCTTTGGAACTTTGGTAAGGTGGAAGAAAAGGTTCTGACCACCAAATCTGGGAAAGTGTATGACACGACAAAGGATGAGTATCCTACCCGTGATGACTACTACGAAGAAGCAGTTGCTGCTTACGAAGGCGACCCTAAGGCGTATGTTAAAGCTGAAGAATCTCCCGATGGCAGCGACATCTGGGCTTTAGCCAAGAGTACCTTTATTAGCAGTTGGAGTAACAAGGACGAATCCACGGCAGTTGAGGGGATTCCCAATATCTCCGGTATTAAAAAGCTTGACGAATACACCGTTGAAGTCAAGACAACTGGCTACGCGGCTCCAGCCATTTACAGCATTGCGGGCGTTAATGTGACTCCCAAGCACTACTATGGTGATGAAGCCCAGTACGACTATGAAAACAACAAGTTTGGCCATCCCTTTGGCGACTTGACCATCGTTGGCCAAAAGACTGCACAACCTATGGGTGCTGGTCCCTACAAATTTATCAAGTACGAGAACCGCGTTGTCTATTTTGAGGCGAACGAGCACTATTATAAAGGTGTTCCCAAGATTAAATACATCCAGTTCAAGGAAACCGCCTCCAACGAGGTTCCCAATGCGCTGGAAAGCGGTACAATTGACGTGGGCGAAATGTCCGGTAACCGTCCCAACGTGGAAACCATTCAGAAGTTTAATTCCAACGGTGAAATTACAGGTGATAAGGTTACCACCAGTCGTGTGGATAACCTGGGATATGGCTACATTGGTTTGAACGCGGATACCATCAGTGTTGCCGGTGAACCTGGCGGCGATGCATCCAAGAACCTGCGCCGTGCCTTCGCTACTGTGTTGGCTGTATACCGCGACGTGGCGTTCGACAGCTACTACGGCGATGCCGCTGCTGTTATCAACTATCCCATCTCCAACACTTCCTGGGCGGCTCCTCAGCCGACAGACCCCGACTATAAAGTTGCTTTCTCTGTGAATGCCGAAGGGGAAGATATTTATACTTCTGAGATGACCAGCGAAGACAAGTACGCCGCTGCGCTTGAGGCCGCCAAGGGCTTCCTAATTGCTGCCGGCTATACCTTTGACGAAGCCGCAGGCAAGTTCACTGCCGCTCCCGAAGGCGCGAAAATGTCTTACGAAGTTATCATCCCCGGCGATGGCAAGGGCGACCATCCCAGCTTTGGCGTATTAACCGATGCCAAGGGTGCCCTAGAGACTATCGGTATTGAACTTAAGATTAACGACCCTGCCGATTCCAACGTGCTTTGGAATGCGCTGGACTCCGGCCAGCAGGAAATGTGGGTAGCGGCCTGGAATACCACCATTGATCCTGACATGTACCAGTTATATCATTCCAGCAACATTCTTGGCTTGGGCGGCTCCGATAGCAACCACTATCATATCGCTGATCCTAAGCTGGACGAGGCCATTATCACTGCCCGTCAGAGCGACGACCAAAGCTACCGCAAGACTGTGTATAAGGAAGCGCTGGATATCATCGTTGACTGGGCTGTGGAAGTGCCTGCCTATCAGCGCAAAAACTTTGTTATCTTTAGCACAGAACGTGTGAATATTGATACCCTGCCCAAGGATATCACCACTTTCTACGGCTGGATGAGCGAAATCGAAATCCTCGAGATGAACGCAAAATAAAACCTAACAATAACCTGGATAAGCCCCTTTTAGGGGCTTATCCTTGGCTTATTTGTGTAAAGGAAGAGTGTTACGTGTCTAAGTTTATAGTCAGAAGGTTGTTTTTTGCAGTCATTGTTGTGCTGTTTGGATCCTTCGTTGTTTATGCAGTAATCCGCGCGCTGCCCTCCTCCTATGTGGAGACCATTGCCCGTCAAAGGGCGCAGATTCCCGGCAGCAAAAGCTATGCTGAATGGTTGGCGCAATTAAACGTTTTGTTCCGTTTGGATACAGATATCTTTACCGGTTATTTGGGCTGGTTATCAGACGCTGTGCGGGGCAATTTCGGAGACTCCTGGATGTATAACATCCCTGTAACAGAAAAGTTTAACAATGTTATTTGGTATTCTGTTGCATTAAATATCATTACATTTGTTTTGCAAACAATCATCGCGATACCCCTGGGTATCTTGGCAGCAAGAAAGCAGTATAGCAAAACAGATTACGCCATCACTTTTTTTGCGTTGATGGGTATTTCTTTGCCCACTTTCTTTCTGGCGACGGTGCTGAAATATATATTCTCCATGCAGCTGGGTTGGTTCGACCTATACGGTATTGTAGGCCGTTACTATGAGCAGCTTTCACCTATGGGTAAAATACTCGATATGGCAAAGCACCTGGTTCTTCCTACCATCACACTGACGATGTTGTCAGTGGGAGGCCTGATGCGGTTTACCCGTACCAATATGCTGGAAGTGCTGAATTCCGACTATATCCGCACTGCCCGCGCTAAAGGGTTGCCGGAAAACAAGGTGATCAATCGCCACGCCTTCCGTAATACGTTAATTCCTCTCGTGTCCTATATGAGTTATTTGATTCCCAGCATGTTCAGCGGCTCCATGATCACTGAAACGCTTTACCAGATACCGGGAATTGGCTATATTGCGTTTGACGCTATGAAAATGGGGGATATCCCCTTTACCATGTTCTATTCGGTTTTCCTTATCGTTTTGACTCAGATTTCACTCTTGTTTGCCGATATCATGTACGCTGTGGTTGACCCCCGTGTGCGTATCAATTAAGGAGACAGTTG
>CAZCBC010000002.1:0-28021 GCA_964496775.1 uncultured Oscillospiraceae bacterium | reverse complement strand
GCCGACTTGAACGGACAGCATGAAAACAAAAATATTGCCGATACCATTTATTCATCCGATGCGTTGAATCATGAACCAGACCGTTCCGGTACTCTGGATGATGAGAAGCGGGTAAAGGTATTGTCACCCGGCATGATGGTTTTTAAGCGTTTTGTGCGCAACCGTCTGGCTATTACAGGCTTCATCATACTTGTTATCATGTTTGCATTCTCCTTTATTGGCGGCCTTCTCATGCCATATTCGCAGTCGCAAGTGTTTTACAAGACAGATGTCATGATAAAAGATTTTGCTGGCGCGACCATCAATAAAGAGCTTCGCTATACCGTAAAGCAGGGCGAGAGTTTCTCTTCTTCTTCCTTTGGGAAAATGCTTCTTGCACATAATAATGGGAAGACAAACTTTGAAAATGCCGGGAAATATTATCGGTTTAAGGTTGAAAATGAAGACTATTTCCAGGTGTTTGAGTTCGACGTCCTATCCAATGTGTCAGCGCGGAAAATGCTGTACGCTTATACTAATGCGCCGGGCTTTGAGATGGATAAGGAGATGCGTGCTGCCTTTGAAACGGCAGACCAGGCAAAGGAAGATAGCTTTACCTATAATGGCGAATCATATCTTATTGCTCGCGATAATTCCAAGCTGATGATTGGGAAGGATAAGGATATCGCGGTTGCATCTCCCCGCATATATGACGCTTATAAACAAAGTGACTTGTCTGTAATCAACAGTTATCCCTTCAGGTTGTCCGCTGAAGAAGCGATCAGTCGGGATGAAAATAGCTTTACTCTGGATGGTAAGACATATTCTGTGGTAGAGGATGGACGAAATATTGTCGTTTTCCTTTTGGACAACGGTCAGGATGTGGCATTCGCCAACATTTCGGACATCATTGTTAACGCCATTTCACCGGATGTTTTTCTCCCTGTGGACTTTAAGGCTGTTGCCAGAGATGCTATTCTTTCAGGAGAAAAGTCCTTTGAATATCCAGATGCTGACGGCAAGATGGAAACCTATGAAATTGAGCTGGTACACGCGACCTACAATATTAAGCGTGAAACTGAAACTCTCCTGATTGATATGTATCATACCCCCGATAAAGAACATCCTCTGGGAACAGATCAGAATGGTATGGATATGCTGACAAGGCTTATGTATGGCGGCCGTATTTCCCTGCTGGTGGGCTTTGTGGTTGTGTTCTTAGAGATGATTATTGGTATTGTCGTTGGTGGTATATCCGGCTACTTCGGGGGCTGGGTCGATACCATGCTGATGCGGTTTGTGGACTTGTTTAATTCTATCCCATATTGGCCTATTATGATTATCGTTGGTTCTGTCATGGATACATTGGAAATAGACCCATATACTCGCGTTCTGCTTCTGATGATTATTCTGGGATTGATGGGCTGGACGGGTATTGCCCGTGTCGTGCGCGGGCAGATTTTGGCACTGCGTGAGCAGGACTTTATGGTGGCTACGGAAGCTACCGGTATACGGGTCAGCCGCCGTATCTTCCGCCACCTGGTGCCCAACGTAATGCCGCTGCTGATTGTACAGGGCACGATGGCCCTGGGCGGCATCATTCTAACCGAGGCCACTTTGTCTTTCCTGGGGCTGGGGGTCAAATATCCCATTGCTTCCTGGGGAAGTATCATCAACGCTGCCAGCCAACCCTACATCGTGATGAACTATTGGTTCATCTGGGTTCCGGCAGGGCTCCTGATCCTGCTTACGGTATTGGGGTTCAACTTTGTAGGCGACGGATTACGCGATGCCTTTGATCCGAAAATGAAGAGGTAATATCCATGACAACAAATAATAAGAATAACAAGGATACCAACTATATTTCGGCGAAGGAATCCCGTGCGATAAGCCGTCGAAACAGAAAAATTACCAGTGAGATCGAGAAACAACGTTTACGCAAAAACGTACCGGAATCTGAGTACACCACCCAGATGAAAAACCCTAACAACATTGTTGAGTTCGATAACCTGCATACTTACTTTTTTACCGATATTGGAACGGTAAAAGCCGTAGATGGCGTCTCTTTTGATATCCCCATGGGTAAAACGGTGGGCGTCGTTGGTGAATCGGGCTGTGGAAAATCAGTAACTAGCCTGTCGCTGATGCAGTTGGTACAGCGTCCCACCGGGCAGACAGTAAAGGGAGAAATGCGCCTGAACCTGGGGGAAAAGGCAATTGATATTGCCAAAACGCCTCTGGAGGCCATGCAGTCAATTCGTGGTAAAGTGGTTTCCATGATTTTTCAGGAGCCCATGACCAGCTTAAATCCGGTGTTTCGAGTAGGTAAACAAATTGACGAAGTTATTCAGCTTCACTTCCCTGAGATGAAGGAAGAGGAAGTTGTTAATCGTTCTATTGAAATGATCGACATGGTAGGTATTGCCAACGCTAAGGGTGTGTACAGTATGTACCCTCATGAGTTATCAGGTGGTATGCGGCAGCGTATCATGATTGCCATGGCATTGGCATGTAGCCCCCGATTGATTATTGCAGACGAACCCACCACAGCATTGGACGTTACCATACAAGCTCAGATACTGGATTTGCTCAGGAATCTGAAGGATCGTATTAATTCCAGCATCATGTTGATCACTCATGACCTGGGCGTTATTGCGGAAATGGCCGACTATGTTGTCGTTATGTATGCAGGACGCATCGTGGAAAAGGGCACCGCCGAGGAGGTATTCCTGCATCCGAGCCATCCATACACCATTGGTTTGATGGCTTCCAAGCCCGTTGTAAACAAGAGCGTGGATAGGTTGTACAGCATTCCGGGCAGCGTACCCAACCCTGTCAACATGCCGAACTATTGCTACTTCCGTGATCGCTGTGAAAAGCGCATTTCAAAGTGCGACGGCGAATATCCACCTATTATTCAATTAAGCGATACCCACAGTGTTTCGTGCTACCGCTATATGGAGGACATCCATGCAAAATAAAACCGAAAATCTTCTGGAAGTCAAGAATTTAAAAAAGTACTTTCCCATTAAGTCCGGTATGTTTGGCCGCGTAGTGGGACATGTTAAGGCGGTGGATGATGTTTCTTTCACCATCAAGCGCGGAACCACCATGGGGCTTGTCGGTGAATCAGGCTGCGGAAAAACGACCGTCGGTAAAACACTGCTTCGCTTAAATGACAAAACCGACGGCGAAGTTACCTTCAACGGTATTGACTTGTTCTCGCTTAACAAGGCAGAATTGAGAAACATGCGTCCCAAGATACAAATTATCTTTCAGGATCCCTACTCCAGCCTTTCCCCGCGCATGCCGGTAGGAGAAATTATTGGCGAAGCGGTACGAGAACATGGCATTGTGCCGGAGGAGAAGCAGAACGAGTACGTCACCAAAATCATGCAGGCCTGCGGTTTGCAGGAATATCATAAGGATCGCTATCCGCATGAGTTTTCCGGAGGCCAGCGCCAGCGCATCTGCATTGCCCGCGCCATTGCCCTCAACCCTGATTTTATTGTATGTGATGAGCCGGTGTCGGCATTGGATGTATCTATACAGGCCCAAATAATCAACTTGCTGGGCGACTTGCAGGATGAGTTTGGTCTGACGTATTTGTTTATATCCCATGACCTTTCCGTGGTTGAGCATATATCTGACTATGTTGGCGTTATGTACCTTGGCTCCCTCGTGGAATATGGCCCCAAAAAGGAGATATTTGCCAACCCCCTCCATCCCTATACAAAGGCGCTGTTTAGTGCGATTCCCATTCCCGACCCGACGCTCAAAATGGACCGCATTATTCTTGAAGGAAGTATCCCTTCGCCTGCTAATCCGCCGACCGGTTGTAAGTTCCATACTCGGTGTGCTAACGCGATGGAGGTATGCAAAACTGTATCGCCATCTGTCGCTGACTTTGACGGCCATAAGGTAGCTTGTCATTTATATACTGATAAGCATGAAGGATAAATTTCAAGACGATGGTCAGACCATCGTATCCATGGATGTAGATCGCTTCCTTTATAAGGATAGCCCTGAACAAAACAGGCGCCGACCTGGTGAAGAATTAACAAAAGATCAGATGCGGGAAGTGCTGAAAGGCTCTGTCAAAGCCTCTCTCGTTGTGGCGGGAGTTTTTTCTGCTGTGCTGATTATATTTGTTTTATTCTGCACACAAATTTGGCTCAGGTAATACACTCTAACCATCTTCATATCAAGCCTGGATGAAAGCGCCTGAGAAATCAGGCGTTTGCATTTCTAAAAATTACGAATATGTTAATTTATGCGTGCAATTTAGAAATAAGTGTGTTATAATTTCTTCAGATATAAACTGAAAGGAAATGTGCATGCAGACGTTATCCCAAGCATATCGGAAAACAATAGTAGACGCTTTCCGGCAAAACCGCTTGAGCAAAGCGCAGCGGGCTATCGTGCGCTGGGCACAGGTGGACGACCATCAGGCGTTGCTTGATTTGTCGTGCCATGACATATGTCTCTTAAATCACTATATGCAGCGTCATTCTGTTAGAGCCTGTGGCCTGCATTGTGGTGCAGACAATCAGGCTATGGCTAAATTGGCAATGGGCAGCGCGGAAATTATGCAGGGCAGTCCCCATGATATTCCATGGCGTGATGCGTCATTTGATAGTGTGTTTATTACTGATTCTCTGGATGGCTTGATTGATGCCGGGGGAGTATTAGACGAAATTAAGCGTGTTTTGCGTCCTGACGGCCAACTGCTTATTGCATTGCCAATTTTTCCTCTTGAGGTGTTTCCGTCAGCCCGCGAGGGGAACCGCTTGTTTGAGATTTCAGGGCGAAGGGCACTGCTTCATGAATTAAGAAAGATAGGTTTCCCGGATACATCGATCCGTCTTTCGGGGTTTGGTTATGTTACAGTGGTAGCAAGGCGTTATAAAGCCTGAATATGCTGGAAAACAAGAGCATGAAGATAAAGGCATACACGTTTGTTATTGTAGGCGTTCTTTTGTTCCTGATTTATTCTCCCGCATGCTTTGCGGGAAAACATCAGGTTGTTCGTGTTCTTCTTACAAATATTAATGCTGGTGAACAAATACATATAGGTATCTACGGCAGTTATTCCATTGAGGGGAAGATATCCTTTCAGCGGGGGAGTGAAATAATCATTTCTGCTGAAAATGATACACTCATGCTATATTATGAAGGCTTAGCCTTTAATGCCGGGGAAGAATTAAAATTTATTCGCCACGCCACTGCAAGTGGGGAAAACGGCCTGCGTTTGCAGCGTGGCTTAAACCTATATGAAGGGGATTTGCATCTTACCATACAGAATGGGACGATTTGTCCTGTTTTGCATATTTCTGTCGAAAACTATCTTAAAGGTGTCGTACCTTATGAGATGAATGAGGCGTTTCCCATAGAGGCATTAAAGGCCCAAGCGATTGCTGCAAGAACCTATGCATTGCGCAACCTAAAACCACAACAAAGTTACGATGTAGTGGATAATACAAACGATCAAGTATATAAGGGTTTCTTGGCACAACATACAAATGCTGTAACTGCCGTTGAAGAAACCAAAGGGCAATGCGGCGTATATGAAGGAAGCATGGCCCTTTGCTATTACACTGCGAGCAATGGTGGACAGACTGAGCTACCCCAAAATGTCTGGGGAGGCGGAACAGTCAAGTATCTCCCTATGCAGGATGACCCCTATGACCAAGCGAATCCGGAAAGCATCGTGCGGAGTGCAACGATTGATAAAAAAAGCAGCGTTCATCAGGTGGGTACTGATGAAATGACACAGAAAATTAAACAGAAACTTCAGCCAATACTCAAAAGGAAGGGGTACAATTCTGCCCCGGATACTTTTTATATAGACGAGGTTGTATCTATACAGGCTAAAGCGCCCAAATTTGGCGCCAAAAGCCGCGTAATGACAGAACTACAATTGTCGCTCCATGTCGCCGCGCAGCGTCGGTACACAAAAGCTCAAGATGAGGAAGTAAGCATATTTTCCGGTAATCAGACGGTACAGACCACGCATCCGGTTCATCAGGAACAATGGATGCCAACGCAGAGAGTACAGGAAATCTTTACTGTAAGCATACCTATTTTTCCGGATGTTGAAAAGGCGCTGCAATTGTCCATTAATTTAAAAGAGAATGAGATATTTCTGGTTGATGAAAAAGAGAACGCGTTTGTTTTAAGTATGCAGCGCTACGGTCATGGCGTAGGAATGAGCCAGCGCGGAGCGCAGCAAATGGCGCAAGCCCACGGGTGGAATTACCAACAGATACTTTCTTTCTACTATCCTGGAATGGAATTAAAACATTTTGACACAGAACAACCGCTTTTTACTGAAATACCCGCGCATTACTTAAGTACGCCGGGGCCGATTCCAACAGCAACGCCGCGTCCAACGTTGATGCCCCAAAGCGTTGTTCCTGCTAATAATCAATATATTGTAACTGTTACCGGGGTTTCCGTTAATTCCACACTGAACCTGCGCAGCCAGCCCAACATGGTCAGCGATGTGCAAATGCAGCTATTTTATGGGCAGGAGTTACTGGTCGTTGGTAAGACAGAAGACGGATGGTTACACGTAAAAACAGACGTAGCCGAAGGCTACGTCATGGAAAAGTTTGTGCATGTAAAGGATAAATAAGCTGCACTTTGCCTGATTTTATTATTCGCTTACTTCATCATCAAGCATTTCATCCGGAACTTCGTGCGCGTTCTCAATGTCAGAATTTTTCCGCTGATTATTCCTGCTTCCGTTTGCTGTTGAGGAATTGTATAACCGACGGATATCGGTAAGCGGGTAATCCGCAACATCTCCATTTTCACTGCCATTATTAATCCGAACTTTTACCATTTCTTTTAGTATATTGATATCGACAACGGTTCCTCTGCCACCGGGGGTTTCCACCTCACGACCGACGCGAGGCATTTTTTTGCGCGTCTGTTCGTAAAATTCTTCTTCGTACTTCAGACAACACATCAGCCGACCGCATATACCGGAAATTTTTGTGGGGTTCAGGGATAAGTTTTGCTCTTTGGCCATTTTAATGGAAACGGGCTGAAAATCCCCCAGGAACTGTGCGCAACATAGGGGACGACCGCAAGGCCCAAGGCCACCCAGCATTTTGGCCTCATCACGTACACCGATTTGCTTAAGTTCAATACGTACCTTGAAAACAGAAGCCAAATCTTTGACAAGGTTACGAAAATCCACTCTGCCGTTGGCAGTAAAGTATGCAATGAGCTTGGTATTGTCAAATGTGTACTCTACGTCCACCAACTTCATTTCCAATTTATGTTCTTCAATTTTTTTCTGACATATTTTGAATGCCTGCTTTTCTTTTTCCTGATTGCCTTCCTGCTGCCGCGCATCTTCCGGGGTGGCAATACGAACCACTTTTTTCAAAGGGGAAGCGATTTGATTGTCCGGAACTTCGCAGACCCCCATAACAACCTCCGTGTACTCAAGCCCACGGGATGTTTCAACAATAACGGCATCGCCTGCTGCCGGCCACAGATTACCGGGACTGAAATAATATAATTTTCCTGCGTTCTTAAAGCGTACGCCTACGACCATTGGCATTGATTCAGATCCTCCAAAGAATGAAATAACAGCCTATCGGCTATGGATTGCCAGGACACATTGCTGGCACGATATTGTCTTGCCTTTATAATGGCTTGCAGCATGCGGTTGATGCCACAAAGAATGCTCTCATCATGTTCCTTCGTTAGTAACAGTGAAACTCGTTTCTCCAGGATGTTCAAAATATCATCTGCTGAATCGCGTGAGTTTTTTAACGCGTTTGAGGCGGCGGGTATCTGGTTGGGCTGGCGCACCGAAAGAAAGGTGTTTTCTACCAGCTTGACGGTATTCCAGTAACCTTCATTCTGCAAAGAGGCGATTGCTTGTCCGGGGGATCCGCCGCTTAATGCAATAATCTCTTCCGCCTGTTCACCATCAATATTGTGTTCAGACAGTATCCTCAGCATGCTGTCATGATCCCACAATGGGATGTTAAGGGGACTGCATCTGGATATGATAGTGGGGAGAAGCGCCCGTTCAGAAGATGTGGTTAAAATGAAATGCGTACCGCTTAGCGGCTCTTCCAGTGATTTCAGCAAGGCGTTCTGCGCCTGGGGAGTTAGACGTCCTGCTTCCTCAATGACAACGATACGCGCACCTTCCTCCAAACCGTGCAGGGACAACATATCCAGTATTTCGCGTATATCATCAATTTTGATACTGTTGGCACCCGGCTGTACTTTGGGTGACAAGATGTTGCTGTGCACGCCTTGCTGAACGCGCCTGCACGCATCACAAGCTTGGCATGGCTTTACTTCACCGTCAGCCTGGCATACAGCTAACATACAAAGAAGCCTTGCCAACGTCCTTTTACCAACACCCGCAGGTCCCTGTATCAACAAAGCGTGAGGAATGATATTTTCCTGAAACCCGCCAATTACCGCATTCAGGTGGGGATGCAGTTTTTGGTAATCAACGAGTGAAGGCATAAACCATTTCCATATAAATCAGATTTTGATGAAGTTCTCGATATTCAGCACAAATACTGTTGCGCCTCCAACGGTGACCTCAATGGGATAAGGAGCATACATGCCGGTCGCCCCACCCATGGTGACAGGGGATGTTGCAATTTGTTTTCGGCTTTTGCATACCTTTTCAATAATCTTAAGACATGCATCATATTGGCTGTCTTCAACACCTGTCAGTATGGTTGTGTTGCCAGACTTGAGAAAGCCACCGGTGGTAGCGAGCTTGGTTACGCTGAAGCCATCGTTCATTAAACTACTAATCAGATGCGAGGCATCCTCATCCTGAACTATAGCAATAATTAGTTTCATAGTGCTGCCTCCTTCTTAAGGTATGTAGCCTTCTTTCAACATAAAGTATACACGAAAGAGGAAATAAATTCAACTCATCCCCCTTTGACAATCATTCGCGCAACCATGCAACATGAGATTATAGATACCTTGCAAAGGAATATCTTTTAGCGTATAATCTTTATGCGCGTGATAAGTATGCGCGCGCTTTGGAAATTAAGTCCATGAACGATCATGGACATGATTTTTTATACGATGTCAATCCTGTGAAAGTTCAATGAGGTGCATGATGAGCGATAAAAGTAATGTAAAGAAAAACGTCATTTCAGCGGAAGGACTAAAGAAGCTGGAAGAGCAACTTCAGTACCTGACCACTACAAGAAGAGCAGAGGTGGCTGAGCAGATTTCTGTCGCGCGCGGGTTTGGGGATTTGAGTGAAAACGCTGAATATGATGAAGCGAAAAATGATCAGTCAAAACTTGAAGCGCAGATATTGGATCTTGAAAATACGATTCGTACCGCTGTTGTTATTGAAAATAGCGACATCAAGACGGACAAGGTAAATGTCGGCACAACAGTAAGGGTGTTTGATGAAGAGTTTCAGGAAGAAATTGACTATACGATCGTTGGGGCGCGTGAAAGTGACCCTTTGAACAATAAAATCTCCAACGAATCCCCCATTGGCGCGGCTTTGCTTGGCCACAAACGCAATGAGGTTGTTACCGTACAAACCCCGGGTGGAGAAGTGAAGTTAAAAATTCTAAGAATTCGCCGTCAATAATGGAGGACTATATGCAGGAACAGGATAAAACACAGGAAATCTCTTTTAACGAACAGGAACAAATTCGCCGTGATAAGCTAAGCGAACTTATCAAGGATAATGAAAGTCCCTATGACATCACACGGTATGATGTCACGCATGATAGCGATACCATCATCAATCGCTATGACGAATTGGAAAACTCGGAGGTCTCTTTCGCCGGACGTATGACTTCCCGCCGTATCATGGGGAAAGCCACTTTTGCCCATTTATTGGATGCTAAGGGAAGCATCCAAATCTATGTCAAGCGGGATGATTTAGGCAATGAATCTTATGAAAAATTCAAGTTGTTTGACTTGGGTGATATTTTAGGTGTCCGTGGGAAGGTTTTTAAGACAAGAACAGGTGAAATTTCTATACATGTCCAAAGCGTGGTCTTGCTTAGCAAGTGCCTTAAACCTTTGCCGGAAAAGTTCCATGGCCTACAGGACGCCGACTTGCGTTATCGTCAGCGTTATCTGGATATGATTGTTAACCCGGAGATTAAGGATGTTTTTATCAAGCGCAGCCGTATTATAACTGCCATTCGCGCCTTTATGGATCAACGCGGCTTTCTTGAAGTTGACACGCCCATTCTTCATACGTTGGAAATCGGTGCGGCGGCGCGGCCTTTTGTAACCCACCATAATACCCTCGATATTGATATGTATCTTCGGGTAGAAACTGAATTATATTTAAAACGCCTCCTGGTGGGTGGCATTGAAAAGGTCTATGAAATTGGACGAATCTTCCGAAACGAAGGGATGAGCCGATTCCATAACCCGGAATTTACCTCCATTGAACTCTATCAGTCGTACGTGGATTATAATGAAATGATGCGTATTGCGGAAGAGTTGTATGAATACGTTGCTTTAGAGGTGTTGGGAACAACAGATGCAACGTATCAGGGACAGACAATCAATTTGAAAGCTCCCTGGCCGCGTATTACTATGGCGGATGCTGTGAAGGAGCATTCTGGTATTGATTATTATGCTTGGCAGTCTGATGAAGAAGCCCGAAAGTGTCTTGATGATCGAAACATTTTCTATGAGAAAGGCGCCACCCGCGGGCATTGTCTGGCGGCACTTTTCGACGAATATGTGGAAGATAAGCTGGTTCAGCCAACCTTCATCATTGACTATCCTGTTGAGATATCGCCCCTTGCCAAGAGGAAAGCCGACGACCCGCGAATGACGGAACGCTTTGAGTTCTTCATTTGCGGCCATGAAGGCGGCAATGCTTTCTCCGAATTGAATGATCCCATTGACCAGCGGGAGCGCTTCGAGAAGCAGGTTGAGGAGCGCCGTGCTTTAGGCGGAAAAAATGCAAAGGTAGATGAGGATTTCATCAACGCACTGGAGTATGGCATGCCTCCCGCCGGCGGCATGGGCATAGGTGTGGATCGTATGATTATGATGCTGACAGATAGCGCCTCCATCCGCGATGTGTTGTTATTCCCCACGATGAAACCCATCAACTAAAATGAAACTTTCTACCCCGTTAACGCGTAAAAGAATACAGGATCATTTTCGTTATCATATTTGGAAATATGTACTGGTTGCCGCCCTGAGTTTCTTTGGGTGGAACATGTATTATATACAAACAGAATACAGACCGCCAGAAGAGAAGCGAATTGATTTGTACGTTCAGAGCGCATTAATAACTTCAGAACAATTAGATGCGCGTTTAAAAGTTATATGGGATAAATATGTACCTGATATGGAAACGGTAGAAAGTGTTATTATGCTCCCTTCCGGCCAGGATAATTATTTATCAGATATACAATTGATGACATATCTTGCTGCTGGCCAGGGAGATATCTATATTCTTTCAGGGAAAGACTTTAAGAAATTCGCATCTCAAGGTGCATTTCTTCCAATGGAAGACTTGGTTGAAGACGGTACACTTCACATAAACGGTATAGACGTTAGCAGCGGGTATGTCACTTATCGTGAAAGCCAGGAAGAAAACGATGAAACGGTTGTAGTTACCGAGAGCCATTTGTATGGTATCCCTGCAGCAGGTATTACGGGCCTGAGTGATGTGTTGGGAATTAATACCAACAATCTGTTCATTTCTGTAACCCACGCCAACAACAACGATGCGAATGTATTTGCCTTTCTTGACGGACTGATTAGAGAGGCGCAGGGAGGACATGCCATCGGTGAGGGGACTACTCCATGAAATATCAAGCAATTGTATGGGATTTGGATGGAACCCTGACAGATTCGGCGCCGGGCATTATACAGTCGGTCAAATACGCCTTAAACAAAATGAACAGGCCTCCTCTTGAGGACAACATCCTCAGGAAATTTCTGGGGCCGCCTTTGGCTGTATCTTTTCAGCAGTTTTGCGGCATGTCTCAGGATGAAGCTTTGCAGGCAACCGATTTTTACCGTGAGGTATATAACACTAAAGAATGGATGGACAATTGTGTCTATCCTGGCATTCGTCCATTGCTGGAAACGTTAAAAAGTCAAGGCTGCTACCTGGCCGTTGCGACGGGAAAACCTCTGAATATCGCAAAGCAAGTGCTGGATTATTTCTGCCTTTCGCATTTGTTCGAGCGTATCATTGGTCCCTCTGAAAGCAACTTTTATTCCAGAAAAGAAGATTCGATTGCTGCTGCTTTACAAGGCAGGAAAGACGCCATCATGGTGGGTGACCGCAGTATGGATATTCTCGGTGCAAGGGCTTATGGGATTCCCTCTGTTGCTGTCTCCTATGGGTATGGTACTGCAGAAGAATTTGAAGCATATCAACCTGATTTTATTGCTCATGATGTGCAGGCATTATATAAAATTTTTGATATTGAAGAGGAAGTAAAGCCTGGCTATTTTATATCGATTGAGGGAAATGACGGCTGCGGGAAATCTACACAATCAAATATGTTGGCAGAAAGAATGTTCAGATGTGGATTTTCTGTTTGCAAAACCCGCGAACCTGGCGGAACTCCGGTGTCTGAAAAAATTCGTTCCATTCTTTTGGACAAAGAAAATGATGCTATGTGTAGCATGACAGAAGCGCTTTTGTTTGCTGCCGCCCGGGCACAACATGTGCGGGAAGTTATCCGGCCGGCATTAAATCAGGGCATGATTGTTATTACTGACCGATTCGTTGATTCCAGTATTGCTTATCAGGGGGCGGGTCAGCAGCTGGGGGAAGATTTGGTCTCCCAGATTAACGCGCCTGCTGTCGATGGTTGCATGCCTGATACTACCGTGTACCTGGATATTGATTATAAAGCTGCCATGACGCGAAGGGAAAAGGCCTCAGAAACAGACCGGATAGAAATGTTTGCTGATGACTTTCACCAAAGGGTGGAAACTTCTTTTCAGCGGTTAAATCGGGAAAATCCGCAGCGCTATCTGAGGGTTGATGCAAGTGAGGGTGTCAATGTTATTGCCCATAATGTGTTTCAAGGCGTTATGAGCAGGATGGGCATACCATGCGTGTAGTTGTTGGCATGTCCGGCGGAGTAGACTCCGCTGTATCCGCTTTGCTGTTAAAGCGGCAGGGGTATGATGTCCTGGGCGTCTTTATGAAAAACTGGGAAGAAAAGGACGAAAACGGCATTTGTACATCAGAAAACGACTGGCAGGATGTACAGGCTGTTTGTGATGCCATTGATATACCGTATTACAATGTCAATTTTACAAAAGAATATTATGAACGGGTTTTTTCCGTTTTTCTTTCGGAATATCAGAGGGGGCGTACCCCTAATCCAGACGTATTGTGCAATAAGGAAATTAAATTTAAAGCCTTTCTGGATTTTGCGCTGAAAGCAGGCGCAGAGAAAATTGCGACCGGTCATTTCGTGCAAACAAATCCGCAAGGTGATTTGCTGCGCGGTGAAGATAACAACAAGGACCAGAGTTATTTTTTGTATATGCTGAAGAAGAAACAGCTCCAGCGTGCCATGTTCCCAGTCGGGCATTTAACCAAGGGGATGGTGCGTGAAATAGCCGAGGAGGCAAACTTGCCGGTGTTCAGCAAGAAGGACTCCACCGGTATATGTTTTATAGGTGAACGGCATTTCAAATCTTTTTTAGCAGGATTTCTTCCCGCGCAGCCAGGCATTATGCGCTCTGTCACCGGTGAAGTAATTGGCCGGCACGATGGTCTTATGTATTACACCATCGGGCAAAGAAGGGGTCTTGGCATTGGGGGCAGGGGAGATGGCCGCAGTTTTTTCGTTGTACAGAAAGACCTTCAGAATAATGAGTTAATTGTTGCCCAGGGCGAAGACCATCCACTGCTGTATTCTTCTTCTGCCATGGTGGAACAGCTGACCTGGATAGACCAGCCACCTTGTTTAGAAGGGGAAGAGTTGCATCTTTTCGCCAAATTCCGCTATCGCCAACCTGACCAGGGAGTGCGCATTACGTTTCAAAATGAAAATGCTCATCTTATTTTCGATGAGCCGCAGCGTGCCATTACACCTGGTCAAAGCGCGGTTTTCTACCAGGGAAATAAATGTCTTGGCGGCGGTATTATCAATAGGGCGATGTAATCATAATGAGATGGTATCTAATTTTTCTTTTTCCATGTAATGGCGGACAACGCCATTAATGGATACCGCCACATGTAAAGCATCATAGGGTAAGAAGGATATCTCTCTCTTACCTTGCTCATAGTGTAATGTAATGCTTAAAATGGGCTGCTCCTTGTTAATATGTACATTTTCCGGAATGATTCCGGCAATGTGCAAGCGGTTTAACATGGTATAGTCTGCGATAAATTGGGTGGCATCTATTGAGAGACCATTTTTTTTGACGAATAAATCATATTGAATATTTCCCGCTTCGTCTGTAACAAAATCATTATTGGGTAAAAGCTGCTCAGTAAATATAAACTCATATTTTGTTTCGCCCTTTGGCCGAACAACAGTCATGCTATGCATGGCGTTTAATGAGATATTTACAGGGTTTTTTAGCAAAAGCGGTTCTGATTTGACCTCCAGCAGAAATCCCATAGAGAGGTTGGTTGCCTTGTAAACGATATGATCAAACAAGCAGTAGAAGCCGATATTGCTGAAAGAATTGCCGATTTGCAGTTCAATTTCGTGTGCCACTACCTGTTCTTGTTGAAGCAACTCCTGCTCTGGACTGATAACGCTGATAACACTGGGCGCGATATTTAATATGAGCGTTGCCTGAGGGGTATCCAGCCCATACTTGGCGAGATTTTGGGGCGTGGCATCTTCAACATATACGGCCAGCCGCATATCTCCAAGTTTTTCCAGCAAAGCTTTCATTTGTTCGGGATCGGCAGGATATTGACACGGAGAGGTTAGCTGCCATAGACCATGCTGGTAATGAAGGGAGACGATATCATCGCTTTTTTTGAGCGTGATGCCATCAATAATATCAGGAGTGCAATTGATGTCGGGAACGGGATGTAACTCTTCAAGCGAGAAATTTACAATATCCGGATAATTTATGCTGGTCATATAGATGTTCTTTCCGTCATACATATAGCGTTGCGGAATTTCCATAGGAATTTCATGGCCAAAATACCAGGTGCTTTGCGTACCGTCCTTAAGATGCACGGTAAAATGCAAAGATGCGTCTGTTACACCAAAATCGGCCAGCTGCAACGATGAAACATTAGAAATGATCAAATGATCAGCGACCATGGAAGAGACAGTGTCAAATATCTCATCAACGGTCCTTTGTTGCAGCGGATATTCTGCCTTACCTTCAATGGAATAAATACCCTCTTCCTGTTGCAGGATGGTATATAGTGCAGCGTTTGGGGGAGATATTGCAACTGAGGTAATGCTCCCTTTGTCAGCACGCATCAGCTCGATTCTCTCGGCTTTTTCCTTGATTGGTGGCAATTCAGGTTTTGACAACTTAAAAGCAATTCCTGCTGTTAACAGAAGGAAAAAAATAATCATGAGATACATCCAGGGAGGAAGCTTTCTCTTTTTGGTTTTTTTTACGCTCTCCATTATAATTTCTTGCGAGGAATCAGCACAAGCAATGCAGCCACAAGTACAAGGAGGGGGAGTGCAACAATGATTGTGGTAGGAACAGCCATAGAGCCAAAGCCCATGCTTGGTCTAAAAGCAACTTTTGGCTGTATGGCCATCTCTACCGGATGCTGAGAGTAAATTGTCTGGATAATCTGCATTAAAAACTCCGTGCTATATGTGTTCTGATACAGCCACTCATCGGTGAAGATGGAAGAATTACCAATTACAAAGGCACGGGAGTGTGTACCATGGATGTCTGCGCGGTCGCTGAAGACTGCCAGATCAAATATACCTTCCGGGTCCCCTTCCTGCTGCTCCAATACAATATTTTTCTCGTCAAAGGCACGCAGATATGCTTTTCCGCTTTTTAACAGAGATGTTACCTGTAAATCCGCCTGCTCGTTGGAAGGAATCTGAAACGCACGAACGCCCGCGAGCATCAAGCGATCTTGGTTTGAGGCAATTAAAGGCGTTGTAATTTCACTATCCTGCATATAAGGCATCAGGTACAGAGGAGACTCGTAGTATGAGCCTTTTTCTTCTTCCTTTGCAACGACAAGGCCAGGCAGGATGCTGGCACCGTAGTACCTCAGAAGTGAATTAAAGTTTGTAAGATTAGTTGGGTCGCTATAGTCGCTTGTAATAAACAGGGAGCCGCCCTTTGCGACATAATCCATAATTATATTTAGTTCACCTTCCGTCAGGTCTTTCCTGGGGGAAAGTATCATCAGCAAACCATCCGTTGATAAACTATCTTTCAGCAAATTAACGTGCGTGACCTCATAATTCTTATTCGTCAGCAGCTGGATCAAGGAAGCGGCTTCTTCTTCGCCTAACTCGTGATGACCGGAAAGCATCTGGATGCGGGGAAGTACATCGCTTGTTACATAAACAATCGCTTCTGTAAGGCTGCTTTCATACTTTGCGCCGGTTGCGACAAAGGTGCCGGTCTCGGAATCATAGGTGCTGCTAATATAGTTGCTGGCGTCCAAAACCCTGGTGCGTCCTTTTTCTTTACAGTGCACAATTAAACTATCAGGAGAAACGGCATTATCCTGTATGCTGTCTGAAATGGAGTGAATCAGCATGGGGTTTTCAGCGATGTTTTCGATGGAAAATGTAAACAAGGAGCTTCCCGCTTGATAGCGTTCCAGCAGACTGATTAAATTGTGGTCTTCCTGACCAGGCGTAAAAAGAGCATAAACATGGACGGGGGATGAAAGATTACTTAGCACTTCCCCCGTAATGGCGCCATAAGTGGTAATGCGATTAAAGGACAAGTCTGCTTTGAGAGTATATTTTTGCTCAATACGTTCCAGCGTTACCACTAAGGTCACGGCTAAAACAAGCACAATAACGATGATGCTGATACTCTTAAAAATGCTTTTTGTTTTCCTTGTCTGTACAAACTCTTTCATGATTGGTTCCACCTGCCAATTTTTAATACCTGTACGGTTACAATAAGTACGCTGACGGTGAACAGCAGGTAGTACATGATATTTGCTAAACTTAGTTGTCCGTATACAAAGGAAAGATACCTTGCATCTAAATCAAACAGCGATACCGTAAAGGAAAACGCAGGAATAGCAACGGCATCAGAAAGCAAACCCGATAATCTGATAAGCAAGTTAGCGCCAAAGGCTAGTACAAAGGCAGAAGTAGGGGAATGAGCGAAGGAAGATACAAGCATATCAAGAGCAAGAAACGCGCCGCCATATAAAAACAATCCAACATATCCGGTAACTATCTCAGGTACATAAATATAGCCATAAATATAGACCAAAAGGGGATAGACAAGGCTTATAAGCAGCGCAATAAGAAGAATGGTGAGGGCTGCCAAGTATTTTGCAGCAATAATATAACTAAGTGAAACCGGGGCGGTCAGCAGCAACTGATCCGTCCCTTTTTTTCTTTCTCCAGCCAGAAGGCGCATCACTAAAATAGGGGCCAGCAGTACCCAGATATAGCTGAGCATAGCAAAAAAACCGCCCATATCAGAGGAGCGTGTCGTCAGGTTGTTTATGTAAAAAAGAACACTGGCAAGCGCCAGAAAAACACCTATAAATACATACCCTAACCCGGTTACAAAGAAGGCGCGCAATTCACGTTTATAGATGGGGATCATTGCGTTTCTCCTCCATTGATACGAAGCGACCGCATGTAGATTTCCTCCAAGGTGTCTTGCTGTTTTTTCAGTTCTACAATTGCGATTTGCCTTCCGGATACGAAGGATGATAGCTCAAATGGAAAGCGCTCCGGATTGTTCGTCTCAACAATCACACGCGTTTCCTTGTCCCGGGAAGCATCATTGATTGTCACCTTTTCCACGCTGGGCAGCTCACGCAAGCCGGAAAGAATGCCTTTGCTGGAACATGCCAACGTTAATGCAAAACATCCATTTGTGCTATTGACGATATTTCTATCCGTTACAAGCTCACCCTTATGTAGGATAAGAATACGTTCACACATGGATTGCACAAGGCTTAAAACATGGGAAGAGAGGATGATGGTATGTTGTTTAGACAGTTTCATAATCATCTTGCGAAACTCAGCAATTTGGGATGGGTCAAGGCCGTTGGTAGGTTCATCCAAAAGAAGGACTTCGGGCTTGCCGCAAAGGGCTTGCGCCAAGCCAATGCGCTGCTTATATCCATGGCTTAAATTTCCTATTTTCCTATGACTGACATCTAAAGTATTTGTAATATCGAGAATATTATCAAGATGTTTCTTTCGATCATCTTTCACGACCTCTTTCAGAGCAATACAAAAAGAAAGGTATTCTTTCACCGTCATCTCCTGATATAGTGGCGGCTCTTCGGGCAGGTATCCCAACTTTCTTTTTGCCAGATAGGGCTGCGTCTGAATATCAGCTCCTCCTATCTGTATCGTACCGCAGTCTGGTTCCAAGTATCCGCTAATCATGTTCAGGAAGGTGGTTTTACCTGCTCCGTTCTCTCCGAGCAGACCGAGAATCTGGTTTTCTTTCACACAAAAAGTGACATCCTTGACAGCAAGGTTGTTACCAAAGCGCTTTGAAACACCAAGAATCTGTAGCATAACAACACCTTTCACTATAATACCAATGAATTATATCATGATGAATGAATGCTTTGATGAACAATCTGTAAAGGTACTCGTTTACCTTTTTTGCCGAATATGGTATGCTAAATGTGCACTTTAGGGTAAGGAGGTAGTATGTACACAAGACCCCGTAGAACGCCAAATACATCTTTTACCACCACGCAGCGTAACCGGCGTGTAGCTGTTACCGTGCTGATTATGATTCTCATTACCGCTGTTGTTGTTTTGGGTATTCTTTTCGGACGTAGCGTCATTTACCGCAACAATGCGGAAATGCAGTTTAGACGACATGTTATCAGTGCCGTTGTGGATGCTATTGATAATGTTAATCGGTTAACAAGCGGCGTACAATCAGATTCGGCCGCAAAACTCGCCCTTGTACGTCAGAATGTATATTTGATGGATCGTATCAACCAAATTAGCGTTTCTTTATCCGGAAGCAGTGGTACTCTTGTCCCTGCCGAAGCACTTAGCGTGCTGTACGAGGACTTAAACAACTATGAGCGGCTATTACAGACAGGTACGTCCTCAACGCTTGAAATTCGTTCTACTTTGCTAACCCACCTGACGGCACTTCAGGAAATTATTCGAACTCAGTAACCTCATACGGGTCTTTTATCGTATAGGTTAAATAGCATGACTTGTATTTTCTGTTTAGATTTTTTTGCGCTGAGTTTGCTTGCTGATATGTGTTAAAGACGCCAAATACAGCGGAACCGGAGCCCGACATCATCGCGTACTTTGCGCCTGCGCTGCGTAGGGCATGCAGCGTTTCTTGTATAGCTGGCCTCAGGGATATGCTGATGTCTTGCAGGTCATTGTTGCAATACTGGTTTAATAGGTGATATTTACCGGATTCCAAGGCATCCTGTACCGACAGGATGTCTTTTTCATCATTCTGTGGCCGTAATTGAAGCGCCTGAAAAACATCCTTTGTGCTTAGGCCCTTGCAAGGCTGAATGACTACCAGCCAATGCTGTCTTGTGGATTGTAATGGGTATACTCGTTCGCCGATTCCCTGCACCCTTGCGTAGCCGCCATGAACACAGAACGGAATATCAGCGCCTAAAGGTAAACCGATTTCCGCCAAAACTTCTTTGGTGTAGTTTAGTTGCCAGAAATGATTGAGTCCATGCAGTACTGCGGCTGCATCGGCGCTCCCGCCACCCAGGCCTGCTCCCACAGGAATTCTTTTTTTGAGGATGATTTTCGCGCCTGCCTGTATATTGGCAGAATGCTGCAATGCTTTTGCTGCGCGAAAGGCAAGATTATCTTCCTGCGCTGGAATATAGGGGGCGTTTTTTACTTCCAGTGAAAGTGTTTCAGCAGGCAGGATTTCTACATCGTCATGCAAGGAGATTTGCTGCATAAGCATGTCCAGAAGATGATAACCATCTTCTCTTTTCCCGGTCACCCGTAAAAACCAGTTGATTTTAGCGTAGGCCTTCATCAGCATGGCGGTTTTCCCATTCCTTTTTCATTGTCTTTTCACGTTGTAATGTAAACTCAAAAGCCGTTCCATCTTGAGTGGATGTGACGGAAATCTGTTGTCCGTGATTCTCCAGGATCTTCCGGCAAATAGCCAAGCCCAAGCCTGTTCCCTTACCTGATGTATGCGCCTTTTCTGCCATATAGAAACGCTCGAAAACATAAGGCAAATCTTCGGGAAGAATGCCTATGCCATTATCCTTAACCATGATAGAGACCGTTTTACTATCGACTTCTTTCGTTAACACGGAAATCTGACCACCATTTGGCGTATACTTGATTGCATTATCCAGAAGGTTGATGAGAACCTGCTCAATTTTATCCCTGTCGCCGATAACGTATAGGGGGTCTTCATGAAAATTGAACAGCAATTCATGATTTTTTTCCTCCATGGTAGCCATCATCGTGATAGCAACCAGGCGAATCAGCTCGTGTATATCAAAAGTCGAAATTTCCAACGGTTGGCCACTTTCCATTTTTGACAAGTTTAGCAGACTGGATACGAGTTTGCCGATACGTTTTGTTTCGTCCAGTACGATACCTAAATATTTAGTAGTTTTTTCTTCAGAAATGGTTCCGTCTAATACCCCCTGCACAAAGCCTTGAATATTGGTGATAGGGGAAGATAGTTCGTGGGATACATTTGCAATAAAATCCCGGCGTATCTGCTCTGTCTCAGCCAACTGCTGGGACATCATATTAAATGCGATGGAAAGGTCGGTCATTTCCCGAGCGCCGGACTCATCTACCGCAACTGTTTTTCCAAAATGACCTCCCGCCACTTCCCGGGAAGCGATGGCCATATCAGTTAGCGGCTTGGTTAACTTTTTATTGAACCACCAGCTGATGACAGCCGCCAAAATAAACAGCGCAATGGCGCTTAGCCCAATGCTAATGCCGAGGCTTTGATAAGCCTGGTGAACCGACTGGGACGCCGTTTGGATATAAACAGCCCCCAATATCCGTTGCCCATACAGAAGGGGAACCGCTACAGTAAACATAGGGCCGTTGATGCTGTCCAGCTGGGCAACGATTTCCTCTCCGCCCAAGACCTTTTGAAGCACCATGGCAATATTGTTGGTGTCAAAGGAGGTTTTCAATTCTTGATGCTCATCCAGAATGGAAAGGAAATAAGAAGACCCTTGGCCTGTTCTGTCAACCACCAGGCAATACGCAGAGTAATCCTCATACAGTCTGCGGGTTTTTTGTTCCAATAAGCGCTTCACAGGGGAAGAGCTGAAACTAAAAAAGATATCGCTTTGTTGTACCATTGCGGTACCGGCCAATTCTGCAATATCATACGCTTGACCCTTTAAGGTGGCAACGCGGTTATTGATCTGAACATCCCGGATAATAAAATATGCGGCACTAAATAGCAAGGCAAAGCAAAGCATCATGATGATGACATTGACACCCATCAGGTAAAAAAAGGTACTGCGGCGCTTTAGCATCAAACTACCTCAAACTTGTAGCCAACGCTCCATACTGTTTTAATTTGCCATCCCAGCTTATCGCTTTCTGGTAGTTTCTCCCGGATACGCTTAACATGCACATCGACAGTACGGCTATCTCCAAAGTAATCAAACCCCCAGACCTTTTCCAGCAGTTGTTCTCTGGTGAACACATGATTCTGGTGGGAGGCGAGAAAAAACAGCAATTCTAATTCTTTGGGCGGCATATCAATGGACTTGCCTTGGTATATAACTTCATATTTTTCCATGCTGATGCTTAGCCCGGGATAAGAAAGGGATTTTTCTTCCCGATCCGCGGAGGTGCCCCGCCGTAAAACCGCCTTAATGCGGGCGATCAATTCCTTGGGGTCGAAAGGCTTGGTGATATAGTCATCCGCCCCCAATTCCAGCCCCAAAACTTTATCGAAGGTTTCATCTTTGGCAGACAACATAATAATGGGGATAGCGCTTATCTGTCTAACCGCCCTGCAAACTTGCCAGCCATCCAGACCGGGCAACATAATATCCAATAACAATAAAGTTGGCGGGTTGCGCTTAAAGGCCTCCAGTGCTTCATCGCCCCTGTGATAGCAGGAAACCTGATAGCCTTCTTTTTCCAGATAAAGCCGAATTAACTCTGCAATGTTTTTATCGTCATCCACAACCATGATGTGTTGGTTTGTATTCATACTTTTACCTTTCTACTTTAGGCTCACGATGGTGACACCACTCTCTCCCTCGCCATAAACGCCCAGCCGGTAACTCTTTACGTGGGGGAGTTGTTTCAAGTGCTTTTGAATGCCGCTGCGTAAAACTCCTGTTCCTTTTCCGTGTATGATGGAAACCTCCATCAATCCATTCATTACAGCTGTATCAAGATAATTATCTACCTCCATCAGGGCTTCGTCAAGGGAAAGCCCGCGGACATCGCACTCCAGGGATGTCTGTCCCCCAGAGGCTCTTTTAGCGTGTACACTGGTGGCATGTTGTTTTTTGGCGGCGTTGGATGCTTTCAATTGGCTAATATGTACTTTCATCTTGACGATGCCAGCCTGAATCATCAGCTCGCCCTTACTATCCGGCAAGGAAAGTGCAATAGCGGGGGTGCCCAGGTCAATCAACACCACATCAGCGCCAATTGTAATATCATCAGGTTGCAGGGAATTCTTTCTTTCCACGGGCGTCAAACCATCACGGAGAGCATCTTCTGCGTTTTGCAGCCTTTTGTTTAACTGGTTTATCTCGTGAGAACGGCTACCGCCGCTTTCCTTCAGTAATTTTAATTCGGCAATAATGGCTGCGCTTTCTCTGCGTGCCTTTTCAACAATCTTTTTTGCGTCTTCTTTTGCCTTTTTGTCCGCAAGGCGAAACTTTTCCTCTATTTCTTTTTGCAGGTTTTCCGCCTGGCGGCGCGCTTGCTTTGCTTCCTCATAGAGTTGAGCGGATTGCTCCCGCTCCTTTTCAGCAATTTGACGATGGTACTCTGCATTGGCAATTACATCCTCAAATTTAACGCTTTCATGACTAAGCAAGTCCTGCGCGTCTTCAATCAGGTGATGGGACAGCCCCAAGCGTTTGGATATCTCAAATGCGTTGGACTTTCCGGGGATGCCAATGGAAAGCCGGAAAGTTGGGCGAAGGGTGGTGACGTCAAACTCCACGCTGGCATTTTCTACACCTGGTGTTGTTAAGGCGTAGGCTTTTAACTCGCTGTAATGTGTGGTAGCGATGGTGCAGATAGAGCGCTTTTTCAAATGATTCAATATCGCCTGCGCCAATGCCGCACCTTCCGTGGGGTCGGTGCCCGCTCCCAACTCATCAAACAAAACGAGGCAGTCTGGCTCAACTACGTCAAGAATATGGACGATATTGGTCATGTGCGAGGAAAAAGTCGAAAGGGATTGCTCAATGCTTTGCTCATCGCCGATATCGGCATAAACTTCTTTAAACAGGGATAATTCAGTGCCTACAGCACCGGGGACATGCAGCCCAGACTGTGCCATCAACGTCATCAAGCCGACAGTTTTCAGGGTGACGGTTTTGCCGCCGGTATTAGGCCCGGTAATAATAAGCGTTGTAAAATCCTGCCCCAGCCATAAATCGCAAGGGACGACAGTTTCTTTTGGAATCAACGGATGCCTTACCTTGATTAATTTGATGAAGCGCTGCTCGTTCATTTTAGGCCGGACAGCATCCATTTCCCTAGCAAGTTTAGCTTTGGCGAAAATAAAGTCCAGATGGGATAATGTTTCAATATTGTACCGGATGATATCTGCGCTGTCTCCCACCAGGGCAGAAAAAGCTGCGAGAATACGTTCTATTTCCTGCTCCTCTTTGGCAGTCCATTGTTTCAATTCATTGCCCAACTCTACAAGCGCCATGGGTTCAATAAACAAGGTGGCACCGCTTGAGGACTGGTCATGGACAAGACCGGGAATGTTTTGTCGAAACTCTTGTCTGACGGGAATAACATATCGTCCATTGCGCACCGTGATGATAGGTTCCTGTAAATACTTGGCATAGGAAGGCTGATGAATCAGAGCATTCAGTTTATCCCGTACCCTTTCGTTGCACAGACGTATTTGCCGCCGGATGGATGCTAGCTCGCTGCTTGCCTGGTCTGCCACCTGATCGTCCCCCAGAAAGGATTCGTGGATGTCATTTTCCAGCGAACGAATGGGCTGCAAGCGGGATGCATAGCTTGATAGCAGAGACATATACTCGTTGTCTGTTTGCAGCGCGCTACGCACAACCCTGGTTGCTTGCAAGGTAACACCAATATCTATGAAAGCACGCGGAGAAAGAATCGCCCCCTTAGTTGCCTTGTCTACGAAGGGACGAACATCGGAAAAGTATACCAAAGGACTGTCGCCACGATAGTTAAGAACATACATGGCTTCTTCCGTTTCCTGCTGTCCGCGCTCAACCAGATCAAGACGCATCATGGGCATCAGGTCAAGGCATTGCTGGCTTCCTGATTCCGTCATGGCCATGGCTGCCAACATTTCCTTAATTTTATTAAACTCTAATATTCGAATGGCTCTTTCGTTCATATATCCTCACTTTACTCAACGCCCTTTTGATATCTTCCGTGGTAATAGGGGATAGAAAGGGGAGAGACATTTCCACCCTTGCGCAAAGCAACATAGTATTGAATGATTTCCTGTGCCTCCGCAGTAGATTCCAATGTCATATTTAGCAACCAACAATCACCAGGGGATGCCTTTGGCCCAATGTGCAAAGGTTTTTCATCCAACAGATAATTGATACAGCCTTCTGGAAGGTGTAGAGGATAAAGGGGAAAGGCTGCACCTTTGCGATCCTTAAGGTATTGTCCCTTCGTTCCTTGCTGTTGATGACATAAGCGGCAGGAAGCATGACCGCTTGATAGGCCTCGGTATACCCTTTCAGGACAGTGATTGAGGACCATCAGAGCAGCACGACCATAGACCGTTAACATAAGCGGCAACACGGTACGTGATAAATCTGCTTGCTCCTGGTAAGTTAATTCCCGCGGTAAAGCGGCTGATGAAAACCCTTGTTCCTTAAGAAATATAAGCGATTCGTTGTTCCATGCATGGAGACCCCCTCCGGCAAGCATTCCCTTCGGCCACGGCATGTTCAACTGTCCGATATTATTTAAAATAACATGAACATTAGTTTGATTTGCAATAGTGCACAGCATGTCAAGGGTGTCGTCATTTGCTTGCCGGGGAAGAACAAGCGCATCGTTTTTTCGTAGTTTTTTTATCGCCTCTGTCAGTTTCTCCGGCTGGTAATCGGAAGGCGCATAGAAAAAACTATCTACGCCTAAGGCCCTATATTGGTCAACATGCTCTATATCCGCACTTTGAAGAATGATATTTGCATAAAAAGGTTTGATGGAATCAAAACCATCACGTCTTTGATAGGAAGACTTCACTTTTAACTTTGGGAAATTTTCGACACGCGCCTGATAAAAAGTATCCAATCCGTCCCGTCTCAGTTTGTTCAGAGAAGAGACCGGCAAAAAAGCGGGGGAAGTGCCATAAAACGAAAATGAATTAAACGAAACAGGAAATTCTCCAGCTTTTAGTATCGCTTTTTCCGTGTTCTCTTTGCTGAGCGGCGCGCGCTGAGCTTCCTGAACGATAGCGCCCTTCACAACAATATGCGTAGTTCCATCTGATAATGTTAATCGTGCAGGCTTATCAGGCTCAAGAAACAGGGCGGCGTCCAGAGATACGGGGGTTGCACCTTGAATCCCAAGGCTATTTCGTGCATGATGCAGCTGGTAGGCACTGTCTAACCGATGCACAGTATCGCCGACAGCGGCAGGCTGATGCAAACGAATGTCCACTATCTCGGAGGAATCCGCATCTTTTCCCGAGTAAATCATACTCTGATGAACGTGCCCCCGTATTTCCAGCCCATCCTGATTCTGCAGGGGTGAGGTTAAGCGGATTGTGGCCAAATATTTGTCACCCATAGAACGGCAGGAAAGCACAGTGCCCAGTGGGACACCCTCATGGGAAACATGCAAGGGGTTCATGATAGAGGCGTCCTGATCGCCAAACACATACCCGTTACTGAAACCACCGCGATTGAATATTTGCAACAAATCCTGCCGATAGGCTTTACGGACGCTTTCAGATAATTGCGGCTCATCAAGTAATTGCCGATAGACTTTTGTAACGACTGCCACATATTCCGGTCGTTTTAATCGCCCTTCAATTTTTAGGCTGGCGATGCCCGCGGCCCTTAGCGATGGGATATGATCAGCCATGGAGATATCCCGCGGCGATAACCATGCGCCAAGCCTGTCACGATACAGGTAGTCCATTCTGCAAGGTTGTGCACAGCGCCCCCGATTACCGCTTCGTCCGCCAATCATAGCAGATAATGTGCATTGTCCGCTCACCGCGACACACAATGCACCATGGACAAACACTTCGACTTCAACACCTGCTTTAGCAGCCTTTTCCAATGTGGCTAAGCGGGTTTCACGGGCGAATACAACCCTGTCGATCCCGATGCGCATGGCAACCTGTGCGCCGGCAAGATTCTGGGTTGTCATTTGTGTACTAGCATGAACAGGCAAATCGGGATAACAGGTTTTAATCATCCGAAGTGCGCCATAATCCTGCACCAATATAGCATCAGCGCCTGCAGCAATAACACCCACCAGAGCACGTTGAAAATCTTCAAACTCCCGCTCTTTAATCAGGGTGTTCATTGTTACATAAATGCGTTTCCCGAAAAAATGTGCAATACGCACAGCCTCTTCTAAAGCGTGATAATCAAAACCAGCGGTGGAGCGCGCCCCAAAGGAAGAGGTCCCTAAATAAACGGCATCGGCTCCGTTGTTAATCGCAGCCCATAAGGCCTCCATACTGCCTGCGGGGGAAAGAAGTTCAGGTTTTATTTGTTCTGGCATCCGCCAGTTCCCTCCGTAACCTTGTCAGGTCATCCTGCAAACGGATAATTTCCTCAGAAAAACGAAGCGCGGTGACAGCTGAAGCCGTTTCAAAACTAATGCGCTTATCCAGCAACATTGTTTCAGATATGCTGTTTTCTGTCATCCTTGCGACACGCTGCACATGATCCTCATTTTCTGTGGAGGTCAACTTAAAGGAACGACCGACAAGAGAAATAGTATATGTTTTTCTTGTTTCCATACGTATCCTACCGTGATAATTTTTTAAAAGGGTAAGAAGCGCCCTCATCCATAACGACTTTTATTTCCTTAATCTTCTGGGGACTAAGGGGTTTATCTTGCCGATTGGTGGGCGTATTTATGATAGCGTCGGCTACATCGATGCCTTCCAGAACTTTTCCGAACGCGGCATATTCACCGTCAAGGTGCGGCGAAGTGCTGGTCATAATAAAAAACTGTGAACCGGCGGAATCCTTCATCATGCTGCGTGCCATACTAAGAACACCTTTTGTGTGCTTCAGGTCGTTGTGCACACCGTTAGATAAGAACTCTCCTTTTATACAGTAACCGGGACCACCTGTGCCGGTGCCGTTAGGACAGCCTCCCTGTATCATAAACCCGGGTATTACGCGATGGAATATCAAACCATTGTAATATCCGCTGTTAGCCAGAGAAATAAAGTTACCAACGGACTCTGGCGCAATATCCGGATACAATTCGCCGGACATGACAGCACCATTTTCCATCGTAATAGTAAAGCGAGGATTCGAAAAGGCCATATGAACACCTCCAAATTATTTGAAATCATCATAATAAATCAATAGGTTCTTGTCAATTGCTTAGAGTTTAAGATGAGAAATAAGAAATATCCACGAAAATGAAAAATTAATTGGTTTTGCACTTGACACATCCTCTGAAATCATGTAAAATGCAATTCGCCGCTCATGATTGACGCGGCGCAAACCTTCGGGGTGTAGCGCAGTCTGGTAGCGCAC
>CAZCBC010000001.1:84841-85121 GCA_964496775.1 uncultured Oscillospiraceae bacterium | reverse complement strand
GCCCGGCCATAAAGCGCTCCACGCTATTTTCCTTCTGCGCTGCTGTTTCCCTGCCGGTGATAAAGGCAGGGGAGAGGGTACGCAGTTCTTTTTTATATACATCCATGACAGCATGGTGGTGGGCAAACAACAGAACCTTTTCGCCTGATTCAATCAATGCCCTGACAAACTGAGCCACATAGGGCGCTTTTGCAAGGCCTGTCGCCTGCCGCTGTCCCTGGGATATATTGCCTTCCAACAGCGCACGCTCTGAGGGTGCCATCGTTTGATTATCCCGCCA
>CAZCBC010000001.1:57269-84831 GCA_964496775.1 uncultured Oscillospiraceae bacterium | reverse complement strand
AAAGGCGGAGGTTTTCCAGAACGGGCTGCATCATGGAGCGGTATAGAGCGCTGTCCGTATCAATTTCCTGCACCAGGCGGCGCTTGTCGGGCAGTTCCGGCAACACTTCCGCCTTGGTTCTGCGCAGCATAATGCCCTCCCTGCGCAGGTGGTTACCCAATAAATCAGGCTTGGCAACAATGGCGTTGCCATAACCATAGCACCATTCCCGGGTGAAGGATTCCCAGTCTCCCAGCATGTGGAAATCCAAAATGTTGACGACGTTCCATATCTCACCACCATGATTATAGATGGGGGTGCCGGACAGTCCAATGACCTTTTCGCAGCTTTCCGCTAAAAGTGAGGCGGCGCTGTATTTCTCCGTGCCGCTGTGGCGCAGTTCCTGTATTTCGTCAAAAATAACCATTTGAAAGGGGAGCTGGGGAAGGGCATGCTTCCACCCTCGCAGCAAAAGGTAATGCATTAGATAGATGTCTGCTTCCGGCAGGGGGTAGGGCTTTAAACCTTTTAACACATGAACCCGGGGCGGTTGGTTCTGTATTTTTAAAAATCGTTGTATTTCGCTTTGCCAGTTGCGCACCAAATGGGGCGGTACAACAATCATGACAGGGTTTGCTTGATGGGCAGCCACACAGGCAAGGGCTTGCACTGTTTTTCCAAGCCCCATTTCATCAGCCAACAGGCCCCGTGGGGTCTGGTATAGCCAGTTGAGACCTGCCTGCTGAAAGGCGCGCAATTCTCCTGTGAAGGCAGTATCCTTCAATGAAATGTTGGGAAGTCCCTGCTCAAGCTGTGACAAACGCTGGTAATGCTTCTGCGCGCCTTCAAGCTGCTCCTGCCAGCGGGTTAAGTCTCGTGCGGCAATCTCCAGCGGATATCGCTGCATCAGCCAATTAACATCTCCAACGCTGCGGCGATTGGCTGTAAAGAAGGCGTTGCCCCTCCTCCCTTTATTGGAGCCGGGAAACAGCCTCTTTGCCATTTCCGTCACTGCAGGGTCGCCCTTGATGGTCCACCCCTTCCGCTGACGGTTGTAACTCAGCGTTCCGTATACATGCCCGCCGGTATTGGCAGGCTGAAGATAGGCAGGTATATGGCCGTCTGCCAAAGACGTTGTTTGCGTGAGGGCTTTCGATCTATCCTGCTGCGCGGGTATCGTTTGTTGTCTATTCTCGTTGGGTTTGCCGCCTGGAAGCGCGATACCCCAAAGGCGGTTGAGACTCAGCACTTTGAGCGGCTTATTTTCAACCTGCTCCGGCAAAGCAAGACCATGCTCACAGATAACCAGTATACCCTGTATCTTCTCAGACTTTGCGTAGCGCTGCAATTGTTTTAAAAGGGAAGTTTTGTTGGGACGACCTCGTTTAATTTCAATGCCAATATTACAGGCGAGAATGTCTATCCGGCAGCGGGGCGCAATGGACACCTCATGTTCTGCAGGTATATCTGCATCCTTTAATGCTTGCATGGCAAGGGTATGCAGGCTGTGTTCATCCAGCACAGCGGGGGCGCGCATAGCGGTTAACACTTCATAAATCCGGGTCAGTTGTTCCATTCATTACTCCTTGTTACAATCGATGACATTATATCGCAAGGGCGGGGGGAACACAATGTTCACAAACCCTTCACTTGATAGCGGCGCCTATCATATGTTATTATCATGATGAATAATCTTAAGGAGTTCTTCATGTTTCGACGCATATTATTAATAGTTGTTGCAGTGATGTTGGTTTTGTCTTCCGCAGTTGCTCTGGAAACTCCAGCGGCGCTCTTGATGCGTCCGGGCAAGTCAGAAAGCATTTCTTTCGAGGCAGCGGCTGACGGAAACGCGTCCATCATGTTGCGCGACATGTCAGGAAGCACGCTGTTTTCAGTTTATGATATGTTTCCGGTAACTACCGGTACCAACACCTTCATATGGAATGGTTACACGCTGGATGGACAGCCTGTGCAGCCGGGCGAATATCAGCTGGCCATACAGGTAGGGAGTGAGACGCTTTTAAGGCCCGTTACCGTTGGGGACATAGGCCCCTCCATTGAGTCATTCAGCATCAGTTCTGCGATGGTAACTCCCGGTGACGAGTGGAAGGTAACTGCCATTGTAAATATGCCCGGCGAGTTGACAGCCAGCCTTAATATCGACGGCGTGATGCAGGTGGTCGCTCATAAGGGGGCGAATATTGGAGAAAACACGCTGATTTGGGATGGCTATTACAATGGGCACATTCTGTCGCCCGGCACCCATATGTTGGCGCTGGAGTTGCGTGACGATACCGGCTTTATCAGCAATCCCCACTATATTGGGATTACTTTGGAAGCGGCGGCCACGCCGGAACCTACGCCTGTTGCTACGCCGGTGCCCACCCCAAGGCCTGTCAGCTATAAGCCGCCTACGGCAGAGCAGGTGCCCCCGGAACAGCTTGGCAGCAACTACTGGACGTTGCCTGCGGGAGAGTGGAACGAAGAAGCGATCTGGAAGGTGATGGTACAGCCCATGACTGTTGTTAAAGGGCGCAGCAAGCGCCCGCAGACCGAGATGTACCGCCTGAGGGCGACGCCCGATACCAGCATGAAGGACGAAAATGTCCTTGGTGAAATTACCTGCGAGTCCCAGGGGGTCAATATTTTAGAAACTCTGGACAACGGCTGGTCTTATGTGGAAGTATTTAACAGCAGCTATGGGCCGGATTGTAATTCCCGTGTCGGATGGGGCAAAAGCGACGAGTTGATACGGGGCTATGTGGAAACAGAGAGGCTGATGAGCATCACCCCTCGCACAGATTATGGCCTGCTGATTGATAAATTAACTCAAACAATGTATGTGTTCAAGGAAGGTAAACTCTTTACCGAACTGGCGATTTCCACAGGCAAACCAACAAAACAGCAGCCCTGGAATGAAACGCCCTCGGGCGAGTTCCTCATGGTATCAAGAACAGGCGGTTTCTGGGCGGGGAATTTGTACTGCGACATGTCGATGCGCATCAACGGCGGCTGCCTGATACATGAGGTGCCCTACATTCTGAATGAAGCGACCAACTATAAGGACTACAGTTTTGAAGAATGGAAGCTGGGAACCAAGGCAAGTCATGGCTGCGTTCGGGTGCAGCGTAAAAAGAATGATGATGGTGCCAACATGTCTTGGTTGTGGAATAACATTAAGCCCAACACCAAGGTGCTGGTATGGGATGACATGCCCGGCCGCTTCCATGCATATCCGCCTGATGACATGTTGCTGTATTTTAACCCGACAGGGGGCAAGTATTTCCATTCTGACGACAGGTGCAGCAGCATCAAGAGCCGCTACCTGCCGCTTAAGGGGTCTTTCACTTATGCGCAACTGGACGACAGCGAGCACCAGCAGTTTACTCCCTGCAAGTACTGCAATCCGCCTCTGCGAAAATCGGAAATCGACGAAATCAACCGGCAGAATGGTTTTTAATACATCTCATTAGGTAACAGGCACCAAGTGCAGTCTTTTCTAATTGCCGCATGCCATTTTCGGTTGCATCTGGCCCTAAAAGGCGATATAATAAATACGATCATGTACGCTAAGCCTGTAAGGAGGTTCGTGGAATGGAGTTTAAAATAAAGAACGATATCGGAACGATTTATATCTCCGAAGATGTCATGCTCAAAGTCGTTGGTTATGCGGCGCTTGAGTGCTATGGCATTGTTGCGATGTCGTCTAAGCGTGCCAAGGATGGCATTGTAGAGTGGTTGGGTAGGGAAAATCTTTCTAAAGGTGTGCAACTCCGTGCCGTGGATGACATGATTGATGTTGATCTTTACATCATTGTTGAATATGGCATTTCGGTAACGGCGGTATGCAATGCCATCAAGGAAGTTGTTAAATATAAGCTGGAAAGTATGACGGGCGTCAAGGTACGCAACGTAAACATTACGGTGGAAGGAATCCGTATATAATCACGCTGGAAACGGGGGACTAGTATCTTGACCAAAATAAAATCAATTGACGCAACCATGTTGCGCGAAATGGTAAATGCAGGCGCTTCTTTGCTGGAAAAGAACCGCGATGCAGTTAACGCGCTAAACGTTTTTCCTGTTCCCGATGGGGATACCGGCACCAACATGTCCATGACCATGATGTCCGCTGTACGGGAAATCAACAGCCGGGATTTTGCTACCGCAGGCGATGCGACAGAGGCTCTGGCCAAAGGTGCGCTTCGTGGTGCCCGCGGCAACAGCGGTGTTATTTTGTCCCAGCTTTACCGTGGCTTTTCCAAATCTCTGGAAGGTGTGGAAACCATCACACCCGTGCATTTTGCCAACGCCCTTAAAAACAGCGCGGACACTGCCTATAAGGCGGTCATGAAGCCCAAAGAAGGCACCATTTTAACGGTGGCACGTGTTATTGCCGAGGACGCGCTCAAGCAGGTGCAGGCAGACCCGGAAAATTTTGAAGCGCTGTTCCATGTTATCCTGACAAGCGGCGAAAAGATTCTTGCCAAAACCCAGGAGATGTTGCCGGCGCTCAAACAGGCTGGCGTAGTGGACGCGGGAGGCCGGGGATTATTGCTTATTTATACCGGCTATGACGCGGTGCTACGCGGTGAACACGTTGACGAAACCCTTGTGGATATGTCGGGTGACGTAAAAACCGAGATAGAATTCCTGGATGACCACGATAGCCTGGAAGAGATTAACTTCGCTTACTGTACGGAGTTTCTTATCCAGAACATAAACGAAGCGACAACTGATGCCGACATTGCCGGCTTCCGCAGACGGCTGAACCGCATTGGCGACTGCGTGCTGGTTGTGGGCGATTTAAGCCTGATCAAGGTGCATGTGCATACCAACGACCCGGGCAAGGCCCTTCAGTATGGTGGGGCGCTGGGTGAAATGGTGGGCATTAAAATCGAGAACATGTTGCAGCAGCATCGCGAAACCCAGGAAGCAAAAATTGAAGCGGCCAAAAAGGAACCGCCTAAGAAGTTTGGTTTTGTATCAGTGTCTATGGGAAATGGGTTTTCCAAGATATTCAAGGATCTTGGCGTAGATGCTATTGTAGAAGGCGGTCAGACCATGAATCCCAGCATTGAGGATTTGGAGAAGGCTGTGGACGCGGTGCACGCGGAGTGTGTATTTATCTTGCCCAACAATGGCAATATCACGCTGGCTGCCAAGCAGGTTGCCGAGATGAGCGAAAAGCGCGTTATCGTGTTGCCCACGAAAAATGTGGCCATGGGTATTGCGGCCGTCATCGCCTTCCAGCCTGAAATGACTGCTGAAGAGAACGAAGAGCGGATGAACGAAGCCTCCCAGCTGGTTAGAACGGGCACCATTACCTTTGCTGTCCGGGATACGGAAATGGAAAACCTGTGCATCAAGGAAGGCAGCATTATTGGTCTGAATAACGGCCATGTAACCGCCAATTCCGATTCTACCCATCAGGTGGCGCTGGAGTTGATGAACCAGATTGTTACCGAGGATGACAGCCTGATTACCGTCTACTACGGTGCCGATGTCACCAAGGAAGACGCGGAGCAGTTGGGACAGGAAATCGCTGAGGCATTTGATTTCTGTGATGTTGAAGTCCACCTGGGCGGGCAACCGCTGTATTACTTCCTGCTTTCTGTTGAGTAACAGACAGAGTACACAAAAAGCTGTCGAATTTCGACAGCTTTTTTTATGAAAGAGGAACCATTGGAACTTTCACAACTAAAGGGAATAGGGAAAATACGCTTACAGGCACTCAAGAATGCTGGTATCAGCAGCGTTGAGGACCTGTTGCTTGTATTGCCTCAGGCTTACAGGGATTCAACTACCCCCATTCCTCTTGATTCCTTGCAGCCCGGACAATCAGTTTGTGTGGAAGGCAACATACAGGATACCCCTAGGGTGCAGTATATAAAAAAACTGTCTATTGTGCGGGCGCGCCTTGCGGATGAATCCGCTTCCGTTCTTCTTACTTGGTTTAACCAGCCTTGGATGGCAAAATTGCTAAATAAAAATGACCGGGTTTTGCTGTACGGCAAGGTACAGTCCTTTCAAGGTAAGCTGACCTTGTTAAACCCGGAGAGGTTAGAGGAAAAGTCCATTGTGCCGCGTTACCCGCCTATTGATGGTGTGCCGCAAAAAGTGTTTGCCGGGCTCATTGAGCAGGTCGCTGGACAAATAGAGGGTTTGTTTTGCGAAACGCTTCCAGCGTGGTTACTGGAAAACCATGGTCTGATGAGCCGAAGCGCCGCTATTAGGGAAGCGCACTTTCCAAGCAGCATGTTACGCCTGAACGCTGCCAAGCGCCGCATTGGCTTTGAAAATATGCTACTTTATCAAATTGCCATACAATTGCTGCGGGAGGAACAGAAAAAGGGATACGCCGTTCATGTAACAAGCGGTGATAGGAACATATTTGAAAAGGCGCTGCCTTTTTCACTGACCGATGCCCAGCAAGATGTGTTGAACGATATTATTGGGGATCTGGGAAACGGCCGCGCCATGGGCCGCCTGGTACAGGGCGATGTGGGCTCAGGTAAGACGGCTGTTGCCTTCGGCGCCATATATTTTATGGCGGTAAAGGGGTATCAGTGCGCACTGATGGCGCCTACCGAGGTATTGGCACGGCAACATTTTCTCAGCGCTAAAAAGATACTGGAACCCATGGGAATATCCTGCGGCTTGCTGGTAGGGGGCATGAAAGCTGGTGAAAGAAGGGAGGCGCTGGAAGCGATTCGGGAGGGCGTTTGGCAGCTGGCTATCGGTACCCATGCGCTGATCAGCGAAGCAGTCGATTATCGCAACCTTGCCCTTGTTATTACAGATGAGCAGCATCGATTTGGCGTACGGCAGCGTAAGCTGCTCAGCGACAAAGGTGGTGAGACTGCTCCGCATGTACTGGTCATGTCAGCTACTCCAATTCCCCGTACCCTGGCGTTGATTTTGTACGGCGATTTGGATGTTTCCACCATCAACCAACTGCCTCCGGGCAGAACACCGGTATTGACGCGTATCGTGCCGGAGAACAAGCGCAACGACCTGTATGGCTATATCCGGGCTGCGGTGCAAAGGGGAGAGCAGGCCTACCTTGTATGCCCCCTGGTAGAGGAGAGTGAAGTCTCAGAAGGAAAGAGCGCAACGGATATGTACCGCAAACTACAAACAGGCGCTCTAAAAGGACTCAGGTTGGGACTAACTTACGGAACCCAGAACGCTCAGGAAAAGGAGGAGACTCTGCTACGTTTTACCCGCGGCGATATTGATGTTCTGGTAGCGACAACGGTCATTGAAGTGGGGATTGATGTACCTAATGCCACCATCATGGTGATAGAGAACGCAGACCGCTTCGGGCTTTCTCAATTGCATCAGTTGCGCGGCCGCGTAGGGCGGGGCAGTCAGCAAAGCTGGTGTTTTCTGATGGGCGAACCAAATGAACGCTTGAAAACCATGTGCGAAACAACGGATGGTTTTGCCATTGCCCAGAAGGATTTGGAGCTGCGCGGGCCGGGAGAGTTCCTTGGAACCCGTCAGCATGGACGCTTTACGCCGGAAGGATACGGTGTCAGCGACCTGATGCTTCTTGAAGAAACCCGCAGCTGCGCAAAAAAGGTCCTTGGGGGCGATATCCCAGATGCGGACCGAAAGGCGCTGGTACACAAAGCCCTCTCTAAGTATCAGGCAGCCATAGAAAACGCTGCCATGAATTGATGATTGACAGACGCAATGAACAGTGTTATCCTGCGAAAGATATCCGACAAAAATGGTCGGGAATGGAGGAGGGCGGAATGAAACTGTCCAACCGCGGGCGATATGCGCTGCATGCCATGGTGTTTCTTGCCCGGCAGAATCATAAGGGGCCTCAGACGCTGCATACCATTGCCGACGAGAGAATGCCCGCCCAGTATCTGGAACAGCTGCTGGGACAATTAAGGCGGGGCGGCCTTGTTACTTCGGTGCGCGGCGCACAGGGCGGCTATACGATTGCCCGCCCGCCCAAAGAAATTACTGTGGCGGATGTGTTGCATGTTATTGAAGGGCCTTTTTCATTTTCCGCCTGCGCCAACGAAGCGAATACCTGTCCTATGGATGGACGGTGTTCCACCCAAAGCGCTTTTGATTATCTGACACATCAGATGAACAACTTGATGCACAGCATTACTTTAGAAGATATCATTAAACAATCCATGCCGGAGGAGTAAAAAATGAACCGGATCTATTTAGACAACGCAGCGACGACAGCGGTCTCAAAGCCCGTGCT
This sequence comes from uncultured Oscillospiraceae bacterium, assembly GCA_964496775.1. GTDB lineage: Bacteria > Bacillota > Clostridia > Christensenellales > Aristaeellaceae > DTU024. Next base: position 76,616 of record CAZCBC010000001.1, on the reverse strand, counting down.
GGAAAAAATGCTGCCCTACTTTACAGACATATATGGCAATGCTTCCAGCGTTTATGCTACGGGACGCGAAGCAAGAAAGGGTCTGGAAGAAGCGCGGAGAACCGTAGCGGCGGCTTTGGGGGCCAAGCCCAATGAAATCTATTTTACCGGCGGTGGGTCTGAAAGCGATAACTGGGCGATTAAAGGCGCAGCCTACGCGCATCAGCAAAAGGGCAAGCATATTATTACCACGGCGGTGGAGCACCACGCCGTGCTGCACACTTGTGAGGCGCTTGAAAAGCAGGGCTTTGAAATTACCTACCTTCCGGTAGACGCTTACGGAATGGTTACTGCCGAGCAGGTGGAAAAAGCCATTCGTCCCGATACCATTTTGATTACCATCATGGCGGCCAACAATGAGATTGGCACCCTCATGCCTATTTGCGAGATTGGGCAGGTGGCAAGGGAGCATAGGATATTGTTCCATACAGATGCGGTGCAGGCAATTGGCGCCGTTGAAGTGGACGTGGAGCAGTGGCAGGTGGACATGCTGTCCCTTTCGGCGCACAAATTTCATGGTCCTAAGGGGGTGGGCGTGCTGTATGTGCGCAATGGCGTCAAGCTTGATAACCTGGTTCACGGTGGTGCCCAGGAACGGGGACGCCGTGCGGGTACAGAAAATGTGGCGGGCATCGTTGGGTTGGCTGAGGCTATTCGTCTCGCTACCCGGGATATTCCCGGGCATGTAGCAAAGGTGTCCGCCCTTCGGAACAGACTGATACAGGGAATAATGGCCAGTATTCCAGAAGTGCGTTTAAATGGTCACCCCGAAAAAAGGCTGCCGGGCAATGTAAATGTGTCCATCCGCTATGTGGAGGGCGAAGCTATGCTGCTGAGGCTGGATATGGCGGGCGTTGCTGCGTCTTCGGGCTCAGCCTGCACGTCTGGGTCCCTTGACCCTTCCCATGTGCTGCTGGCCATCGGGTTGCCCCATGAAATCGCCCATGGCAGTCTGCGTTTCTCCCTGTCGGGAGAAACCACCCAGGAAGAAATTGACGAAGTATTGCGCATCCTCCCCAACATCATTCAAAGCCTGCGGGACATGTCCCCGCTATATGAAGCAAGGAGTTAATAATATGTACAGCGAAAAAGTGTTGGAACATTTCAGCAACCCGCGTAACGTGGGCGAGTTGGAGCATGCCGACGGAACGGGCGTGGTAGGCAACGCCACATGCGGCGATATCATGAAGATTCAAATCCAGGTTGAAAACAATGTGATTACCGACGTGCGCTTTAAAACCTTTGGGTGCGGAGCGGCTATCGCCACCAGCTCCATGGCAACGGAGATGGTGAAAGGAAAATCTTTGGAGGAAGCGCTTCAGGTAACCAATAAAGCGGTCATGGAAGCACTGGATGGTTTGCCCCCGGCCAAGGTGCACTGTTCCGTCTTGGCGGAGGAAGCCATCCAGGCCGCCATAGAAGACTATAAAAAGAAGCAAGCAGGAGAATAAGATGCCTGAAATTCATGGCAATATTGACGGGATTCGCAACAGCGTGCTGCTTGAGATGCAGCAGATGTATGATTTCCCCGTGGGGAGAGACGAGTTTCTTCCTGAGGAACTGGCGCTTACGCTGGCAAACTTCTCTCATCAAATCAGACGGGAGATTTCCCTGTACATAAGCCGTACGGGAGAAGTGCTGGATATCACCATCGGTAGCGATACACAGGTGCCGCTAAAGGAGTTTCGCTTGCGGCGCAGCGAACAACGCCTCTCCCGTGTGCGCTGTATCCATACCCATCCCGGCGGGTCAGCAGAATTATCTGATGTAGACCTGACGGCGCTTCGGGCGTTGTGGATGGATGCCATTGCGTCAATAGGCATCGACCAGCAGGGAAATATTATCGGTGTCAGTGCCGCTTTCCTGGGCGAAAAGGTAAGTGGCGTGCCTCAAGTGCGCTTATATCCGGTTGTTTCCCTTTCCAGATTGCCAAACAGCCGCTGGATGGAAGAAATCCAAAAAAGTGAAGAGTTGGTTACCCAGGGGGAAGACCTGCTGGAGAACCCCGTTGAAAAAGCGCTGCTTGTTGGCATTGAGAGCGATGAGTCGCTGGACGAGTTGTCGGCGCTTTGCGAAAGCGCCGAGGGTGAAGTGGTGGGCCGCGTGCTGCAAAAGCGTGCCCATCCCGCTCTGGCAGAGCGGAACAGCTTTCCCTGGAAGCGCAGGCATTGGAAGCCAACCTGATTATCGTGGATGATGAGTTGACGGGAATTCAGACCAACAAACTGGAAGAATTAACCGGCCTTAAAGTCATCGATAGAACAACGCTGATACTGGATATTTTTGCGCGCCGTGCCAACAGCAGCGAAGGTAAGTTGCAGGTTGAGCTGGCTCAGCTCAACTATAACTCAACCCGCCTGATTGGCAGGCATCAGGCGTTGTCCCGCCTGGCGGGCGGTATAGGTACAAGGGGGCCTGGTGAAAGCAAGCTGGAAATCGACAGGCGCCGCATTCGCGAGCGTATGGCTGATTTACGCAAAGAATTAAAAGAGTTGGAGCAACAACGTGCCATCCGCCGCAAGTCGCGGGAGCGCAGTCAGCTGCCTGTTGTTGCGCTGGTAGGGTATACAAACACTGGGAAATCAACTCTTCTTAACTTGATTTCTGGGGCGGACGTGTATGTGAAGAACGAGTTGTTCGCCACACTGGATGCTGTTTCACGCAGGGTGGAGTTGCCCGAAGGCGATGCTTTTATACTCGTCGATTCGGTCGGCTTTATCCGCAAACTTCCTACTGAGTTGGTGGAAGCTTTTCACTCAACCTCTCCTGATGTACTGATGCAGCGCGAGGTGGTAGAGCAGGTGCTGCAAAAGTTGGGCGCTACGACACAGCCCCGTATCGACGTGCTGAACAAAAGCGATTTGCATCAGGATGACGGTTATCCCATCATCCCCGGCGCCCTCCGGATATCCGCTGCCACAGGGGAAAATATCGATGTGCTGATAGATAAAATCGCACAGCTCATCCGAAGCAAGGAGCGGCCTTATCTTGTCATGGTTCCCTTTTCGCAGTATGTGCTGCTGAATGATTTGCGTCAGGCAGGCCGTGTGCTGGAGGAAAAACACGAGGATGATGGGACCCTTGTCAAGGTAATGTTGGATGCTGCTGCTGTGGGCAGGCTGTCAAGCCGGTACGGACAGGTATTCCAGAGAATCTGAGGGGAGGAATCATGATTTCAAAGATTCTGGCATTGCTGTTGTCGCTGCTGTCCCTAAGCCAGACGACATTAGATGCGTATATAGAGGAAACAAATCTTGGGGGCAACCTGTTCCTTGTTAACAGAACATACATGCTGGATAGGGAATATGTGCCTGAAGACTTGGTCAAGCCCAACGTGCTCAAGACGAGTGGGGATATTACCATGCGGCAGGAGGCTGCCCGCGCTCTGGAAGAGATGTTTCAATGCGCTCTTGCGGAAGGCGGCTACACCCTGCAGGCGGTGTCTGGTTACAGGGCATACAATACCCAAGCGGCTATTTTTGAAAGAAAAATAAACAACACGGGCAGCAAGAAAAAAGCCCAGTTGTTGGTGGCGCCTGCCGGATGCAGTGAGCATCAATTAGGGCTTGCCATGGATGTAGGGCGTAAAACCAACACCGATTTAAACAAGAGCTTCGGCTCAACCCCGGAGGGCATCTGGGTGGCTGAAAATGCCCATCGATTTGGGTATATTATTCGTTACAAAAAAGAATGGACGGAGATTACCGGCTATGCCTATGAGCCCTGGCATATTCGCTATGTAGGCAAGGAACACGCGGAAAGAATCTATGCGCTGGACATTCCGCTGGAACATTATATCGAGCAGTTACAAAAGGCAGCCTTTGGCGAGCGGATGATGGCGGCAGGAGGGGTACAGCAGTGAAACAGAAATGGATTATTTTCTTTGTCTGCATGTTGTTATTCTTGCCCCTTGCCTTAGCGGAGCAACCCCAGTGGACGTATCCCATCAAGGCGACAACGCTGGAGGACAAAACCGGTTTGCTGGTGCTGGCCAACAAGGATAGCCTGATACCCGCCGACTATGTGCCCTATCACTTGATTAATATCAAGCTCAGGGCGACCAACAGGGGAATGCAGCTGCGCAAGGAAGCGGCAGAAGCTCTGGAGAAAATGTTTAATGCGGCGTCTGAGGCGGGCTATACGCTGTATATCAAGAGCGCGTATCGAAGCTATCAGACGCAAAATACCATGTATCAAAACAGACTGGACAAGTACAACAAGGATGATGGCGTCGTTGCGGCGCCGGGTACATCTGACCATCAGACTGGGCTGGCAGTCGATATCCTTAACTACGCCTGGACGCAGCAGGATGGCATGAGGCCGGAGTTTTCCGAAACTGCCGAAGCCAAATGGATGGCGGAAAACTGCGCGAAATATGGCTTTATTTTGCGCTATATGGAGGATAAGCAGGATATTACCGGCATCATTTTTGAGCCCTGGCATTTCCGCTATGTGGGCGAGGAGGTTGCTGCCTATATGATGGAAAACCATTTGTCTCTGGAAGAGTTTACCGAAGAATATAAGCAAGCCATCGCTGCCTTTGAGCAGGCAGGCGGAGATTTTAAGGCGTATGTTAAGGCACAAAACGAATTGCCGCCCCCCATCGTCCTTAGTAACGAGGATGGGGAGGATAGTGAAGTTTCTCTGTTTTATCAAAAGCCATGAGGAAGTTTTTGCTGCTCTGTTTCGTAGTAGTCATGCTGTGTTTTTCAGAACAGGCATGTGCAAAACCGCCTTCTCAAAATACGCAAGCACAAACCGTTGCTACGGTGTTTACTGAGGGTGATTTGCTGTTTGTTGTTAATAAGGAGAAGCGCCTGACATCAGAGTATATACCGGATGATTTGGTAACCCCTCGTGTGGCGACCCGCAAGAGAAGCCTGCAGGATAACATTCAAATGCGCGAAGAAGCCGCCAGGAAACTGGAAGAGATGTTCCTCGCGGCGGATATTGAAGCCGGTCTTACGCTGTATGCTGTATCCGGCTACCGCAGTTATGGCATTCAGCAAATCAACTTCAACAACAAAGTGGATGAATCAGGCAGCCGCGAAAAAGCCATGCGTACCGTAGCGCCGGCAGGCGCCAGTGAGCACCAGCTGGGCCTAGTGATGGACATACAGTCGAAAAACTTTCATAATCTGAACACCGGGTTTGGCGAGACTGAAGAGGGACAATGGCTGCTGAAAAACAGTCCGCGTTTTGGCTTTATCATCCGTTATAAAAAGGAATGGCAGGAGGTAACGGGCTTTACCTACGAGCCCTGGCATTTCCGCTATGTGGGAGTCGCCCACGCCAAGGCGATGCAGACGCTGGATATTCCCCTGGAAACGTATACGCAATACCTTTCTATGTTGCCTTCCTATGCGGTGCAGGGGGGCAGCGATGTGCTGCTGTCAGGGGTTGTTAGTGACATGATGGAAGGAAATCAACAGTCGATGTTGCTGCTGTTGTCAGGCGTTGGCAATGAGGAAAGTACCCTCAGAAATGTTACCCAAAAGTATCTGATGCCCGGCATAACCTATGAGCAGGCACTGTGGGCGTGCTATCCTACTCCGCGGCCAACCTCTGCGCCGCGCGTGGATGATGATGAAGAGGTTTCTCTCTTTTCTTTAGGTAGTTAACCGTGGCTTCTTTACTTGATAAACTGCAGGCGGCTAAGCCCTTGCCAGTGAAAAAGCAGGTTTCCGACAGTTGCCTGACGATAGAAACTGCATACCCTCTATCAGAGGGGGCGGTGTTTCCACTGTGCCCGGAGACTGTCCGGCTATTGCAGGATATAGAGATAGAGGGCAGTGTTCAGCCGGAAGAAATCCTGTTTTTTGACACGGAAACAACGGGGCTTTCCGGCGGTACAGGAACACTGGCTTTTCTTGTGGGATGTGGGACGCTGGACGCACAGGGGCTTAAGGTACATCAGTTTCTAATGCGGGACTACGATGAAGAAATCTATGTATTGCAAGCGTTTCAGACTTTGCTTCAAAAGGCAAAGCTCATCGTTACTTTCAATGGTGCGTCCTTTGACATTCCGCTTTTACAAAGCCGCTTTACCATGCACAGAATGCATCGAGACATTTCCTTTCCGCCCCATCTTGACCTTTTGCACATAGCCCGGCGGGTATATAAACTGCGCATTGGGCGCTGTTCCCTGACCTCCCTTGAGGAACAGGTGCTGGGGGAGAAGCGAAACAATGATATGCCCGGTTCTCAGGTGCCGGAAACGTATTTCCGGTTTCTAAAGACGGGCAACCTGGCGGTACTGGAGCCCGTGCTTCAGCATAATGCCAAAGATATTGTTTCGCTGATCAAACTCCTCTACACTCTTGCCGCTCTACACGAGTTGCCGCTGACGGCAGGGCATCAGGAAGATATTTTCAGCCTGGGCAAGGTATATGAACGCAGGGGCGTCAACGATGCGGCGAAAACTTGTTACCGTGCTATCAGCAATGGGAAAATGCAGGGGCCGGCCATCGCGCGCTTGGCGGATATCAGCCTGCGTCTTCGCCAGGATGAGGAAGCGGCACGGCTGCTGGAGCAGCTTCGAATGTTCGGGGCTGCTGGTGCCAAGGTATATATTTCTCTGTCGAAACTATACGAACATCGCTTCAGGCAGTACGATAAAGCCCTTGAAATTGCCAGGCAAGGCATGCTATATTGCTTAGAGTGTATGCCACAGGAAGTGGCTGAACGAAGCAAAGACTATCAGGATCTTGCGCATCGTCACACGCGGTTATTGCGCAAAGCAGGAGGAAAACATGGGAATTATGACAGGCTTTAAAGTCCGCGCAGCCCTAAACAAACATCAAAAGGGCGACAAAGAAGAAGCGCTTAAAATGTACGAAGCACTTTATCAGGAAGGTGTTATAGCGGCATCCTACATGCTGCCGTATTCTGTTCTTTTGCTGAGGGCAGGGGGAGACGAGAACCTGGAAAAGGTGAGGGAGATACTGGTTAAAGCGCAGAAGGCTTCGGACTTATCAACAGAAAAAAGACAGCAGTTGCTGATGAACTATTCTGTAGCCAGTTGGAAGCTTGGCGACAAGGAAAAGGCCATTAGTACCCTGGAGGCGACGCACAACAAATACCCGTGCGCGTTGATTTATCAAACGCTGGGCTATCTGTATGTGGAAAATGGCGATGCTGAGAAAGCTTTGCAATATAATACAGAAGCCTTGGATTACGATGATGAGGATTCTGTTGTTCTGGATAATATGGCACAGACCTACTATCGTCTGCTAAACGACAAGGAAAAGGCAAAAGAGTACTTCCTGAAAGCCCATGAGGTGAATCCACGGCAGATAGATACCCTCTATTTTTTGTCGCGCTATGATTTGGAAGAGGGCAATCAACAATCCGCCATTGAAAAGTTGGAACAAGCTCTGGAGGGTAACTTTTCGCCGCTGAACTTCCGTACCAGGGAAGAGATTGAGAAAGAAATTGAAAAGCTGAAAAAGTAAGTCTTTACAAAGAAGGGGGCGGTACAGATAGGATATATGATGGAGTGGCTGCAGCAGGATCCCTGGGGTTTTGTGCAATATATGCTGTATCGTGTTCCTGCTGTCCTATTAGCCATCATGATGCATGAGTACGCCCATGGTTATGCTGCCTACCGTTGCGGGGACAATACAGCCAAAATAATGGGACGGCTTAGTTTTAATCCACTTAAGCATCTGGATTTGTGGGGTACCATCAGCCTTTTCCTGTTTGGTTTTGGCTGGGCCAAACCGGTTCCGGTTAATCCCAATAATTTCCGCAACAAAAGAAGGGATGATATCGTTGTCTCTCTGGCAGGGGTGACAGTTAATTTCTGTATGTTTCTCTTGTTTACCCTGCTGTCAATTATTGTGGGGAAGTTTTTATATAGGCCGGAATTGCTGCAGGTGGGCGGGGCAGAGTATATGCTTAGCGCCAGCCAGTTAGGGTTTGTTGCGCAGTTGGATCCGGCGTATGCGAACGAATTGCTGCCCCTGCTGAAGACGCCTTGGTTACTGCATGTTCAACGTGTCCTGCTGCACGCCAGCCTGATAAATTTAGGTCTGTGCCTGTTTAATTTATTGCCTTTCCCGCCGCTTGATGGTTTTCATGTCGTAAACAACCTTATTTTTAAGGGACGAATATTTATGGGCGGGCGAAATTTTCAAATTATGCAGGCCCTTTTTGTCGTTTTGATGCTGACGACGGACTTTGTCAGCGACATCATCAGCAAGGCAATTTATGCTGTGCAGGGAACAGTACTTTCTGGCATGCTGCGCTTGTTTGGCTTATAGGGAGGGCTTATGGCAATTACTTTGCGGCTAAGCCAGTTTGAAGGCCCCTTGGATATGCTTTTGTTTATGGTGGGCAAAGCCAAAATAGACATCAAGGATATTTTTGTTTCGGAAATCACCGATCAGTATATTGCCTCTGTGCGCGAGGCGCAGGATTTGGATATGGAAGAAGCCAGCGCTTTTATTCAGATGGCGGCGACGCTGCTGGAGATAAAAAGCCGCGCCTTGCTGCCAAGGCCCGAGCCCCCCGCTGAAGATGACCCGGAACTGGTTCTGATACGGCAATTGGAAGAATACGCTGCGTTTAAGCAGATAGCCCAGGAAATGCAATCCTTTGAGAAGGCAGCAGCCAGAATTTATTCGAAGTTGCCGGAGGAGTATCCTTTGCCGCCGCCCACCTTTGAAATTAGCGGTCTTACCCTGAATGGATTGGTGGAAGCCTTTGTGCAGGTAATGATCCGTATTCCGGAGGATGAGGAAGACACTGTCAACACGGCAAGACGCATCGTCCGGGATGAGTATACTGTGCCCTATTGTATGGCGAGAATCCTCAAACAAGTCAGGAAAAAGAACGCGACATTTACCTCCTTTTTTTCACCACGTGTTACACGAGAAGAGGTTGTTACTCTGTTTATGGCGTTGCTTGAATTGCTCCGCCTGGGGCGTGTGACTTGTTTTCAAAGGGACGCTTACGCCGACATTCTGATAGAAGGCGTATCAAAAGGGAAGGAAAGGGGCGCATCCGGTGAATAAAATCAACCTCAGCGGTGTTATAGAAGCGATACTATTTGTGGCTGGTGAGCCGGTTACCATACAGGCGATTCAAAAAAACCTGGATGTAACGGAGTTGGAAGTGATTCAGGCCATTGACGAGTTGGAGCGTCAGTGCCTGGAACAGCAGCGCGGCATTGTGCTAAAGCGCTTTGGCGGACATATTCAGCTTGCTACCCGGGCGGAGTATGCTCCTTTTGTGGAAAAAATGCTTCAGCCCGTACAAAAACAATCCCTTTCTCAAGCTGCGCTGGAAACCCTGGCAGTGGTTGCCTATCGCCAGCCTGTAACAAGGTTGGATGTTGAAATGGTACGCGGAGTAAAGTGCGATTATTCCATTCAGTCACTTGTCAACAAAGAATTAATTGCCGAAGTGGGACGCAAGGATACCGTAGGACGTCCTATTTTATACGCAACGACAGACCGTTTTCTGGCTCATTTTGGCCTTTCTTCATTGGCGGACTTGCCGGAGCCTATGATGCAGCCTGCGGCGGAGAACTCACAGGAGACATTGATTTCCGAAGAAAATGCAGCTGAAGAAGCGATGGGTGAATAAGAAAGTATGGTGTCTTCGACACGCTGGTTTCTCTGATAAATCAACATAAAAAAAGCCTTCCGGCGGGGGAAGGCTTTTTTACATGTTCAAATTAAAGCGACTTGATGGTATCCCGTATGTGGGTATACACATTCATATAGTCGGTATTGTACCAACCGGGGTTAGAAATATGGAAAGTCAACAGTTTGCCATCCAGCATGGCCATGTGGACACGCCCGCGCACAATGGTGCCATCATACAGAACGCCGCGATAGTTGCCATAGTAGCCTTCCTTGCCCAGCAGCGTACGCTTGCTGAGCGTCGTGACGCTCCATTCCTTATAGTTGACAGCGCCCAGCTCCTTTAACTTTGCGTTCAGTTCGCTGCGCAAATTATCAATTTTATAATTATTGGCGGTGGGGGTTATCTGGAAAGATATTTCTACCGGGTAGTTGTCTTTGACCATAGCTGCAGGCTCGCGCAGGATGTAACTGTCAGGCTGACTTTCATCAACCTCATATCCGGCGACAGACTCAAAACTGATGCCCAGCTTGTTGGCTGTATACTTGCTGTAGGTGAATGCAAGGGGCTGCCTGGGCGTGGGGGAAGGCATATCCACCGGATCAATCGGGATGGGCGTGGCGCCGGCGTGCACTACCATCTGCGCAGCTTGCTCATTAACAAGGAGAGAAGCCGGATCCTCTTCCTGTGCAGGGTCGTAGTCATCCGGGAGCGATGTATCATACTCGGGAAGGGGCATATTGGTGGCTTGCATAGCCGGCTGCTGGGTAGGTAAAGCAGTCGGCGCGGCAGTTACCGTTGCCTGCTTCTCGCCGCAACCTGACAACAAGACCAGGGCTGCCACCAGAATGGTAATGAGGAGTATCCTCTTACTCATGGTAATACCTCCATAAACATTGGTATCATTCAAATCCTTTACATGATTGTAACAATTCTGTATTCTTTCGTCAAGTATTTGTCTACAAAAGGATTTATCAGTCTTTGCGGTACATGGGGTGGTAAATTCTGCGGTCCAGGGACCAAATTTTTTCGCTGAATACGCCCTCGGGGATGCGTGCCAGAATACTGCCCATTTCATTCATCCGGGCGTCCATGACATCGATAAAGTGCAGCATCTCCGCTTCGGGAAACATGGGAGGACGGGTACTGCCGTACTCGGCGATGCCGTGGTGGCTGAGAATCATGTGCTCAAGCAGCAAAAGATACTCATCCTCCTGGGGGACACCTGTCTCTTCCGCTGCCTTGCGCACGCGCGAAACGCCCCGCACCAAATGCCCAAGGAGCAACCCGTCCCGGGTATAGTCACGCACATTGCCATACTCATCGCTGTCCATTTCAAAGACCTTGCCCAGGTCATGTACAATGACGCCTGCTTTCAGCAAATCGCCGTCCAAAGTGGGGTAACAGCCAATTAAAGCGTCTGCGACTTTCAGCATGCTGGTAATATGGTGCAAAAGACCGGAACGCTCTGCGTGATGCAGCCGCTGGGCTGCCGGATAGTAAAGCAACTTGTCCTGAATGTCGTCAAGCATCCAGCGCACCACTTTTTTCAGCGTGTCGTTTGTCATATTCTCCAGTACATTGTGTACTGTCTTCAGCATGACTTCCGGTTTTTCTGGGGCGGAGGCGACCAGCAGGGATAAATCCACCTCATCGCTGGGCACGGCGTCACGGAACTTTTCTACGCGAAACTGAAGGCGCCCGTTGAACTCCGTCACCACACCGCGCAGCTTGATAACGGTGCCCACCTGGGGCGGCTCTTGTGTCGTGTTCCATACCTTCGCGTTGATATCCCCGCTGTTGTCGGAAATGGTTAAGTCAAGATAGGGGTTTCCCGTGCTGCCGGTGCGTTTTTCCGCAGACCGGACAAGCAGAAACCCTTCAAAGCGGTCATCTTTATTAAAATCGGAAACCTTTTGCTGGTTCAGCATGTCGGTCAAGTTATTCATTTCGTAAATCCTCAAATAATGTATAGTCGTCGTGCCAGTAAAGTTTGATGGTATTCAGCGGGCCGTTACGCTGTTTAGCTACGATTACCTCGGCGATGTTGGTTTCTTCGCTGGTTTCATCGTAGTAACTTTCTCTGTGCAGAAACATAACAACGTCTGCGTCCTGCTCAATGGAACCGGAATCGCGCAGGTCGGACAGCATGGGGCGCTTAGTGGCGCGCTGTGTGTTGGCGCGGGAAAGTTGCGCGCACGCCACAACAGGCACCTTCAGTTCCAGCGCGATAGCCTTTAACTTTCGCGATATTTCGCTGACTTCCAACTGCCTGTTTTCGGCCCTGCTGTCTGAACTCATCAGCTGCATATAGTCGATAACGACCAGGTCCAACCCCTTTTCCATCATCAAGCGTCTGCAGCGGCTGCGCAGCTGGGAGGGGGTCAGGCTGGAGGTATCATCCAGATAAAGCGGCGCCTGGGCCAGCGGCGCTACGGCAAGTGCTAACTTTTGCCAGTCGTTGTTATCAAGGGAACCGTTGCGCACCCGCTGCATGTTTACCCTCGCTTCGCAGCATAGGATGCGCATGGCAATCTGTTCATTGGGCATTTCCAGGCTGAAAATCGCAACGGACTTTCCTTTGAGGGCGGCATGGGTGGCTATATTGATGGCAAAACTGGTTTTACCCATACTGGGGCGCGCGCCAATCAATATCAATTCGCCGCCATGCAGGCCCGTCAGCAAATCATCCAGCAGGGTAAAGCCGGTGGGAACCCCGGAAACGCCCCCTTTGTTGCGCGCCAACTCTTCCATAATCTGATATGTGCGGTTGATAACCTCGCTGATATGAGAAAGGCGTTGGTTGCCAGTACGCTTCATCACAATATCAAAGATGGATTTTTCTGCGTGTACCAGCACTTCCTGCAGTTCCATCTGCTGCTGATAGCAGTTTTGTGAAATATCAGAGGATGCCTTAATCAGCTTGCGCAGTGTGCTTTTCTCCAAAACGATATCAATGTAATGGCGCACGTTGACGGAAGTACCCATGTAGTTGGCGATCTCCGCCAGGTACTCCGGACCGCCGATGCCGTCCAGCATACCGGTACGCGATAATTCTTCGTTCAGCGTCAGCAGGTCAACAGCGCGGGAGTGATTGTTCATGTTGCGCATGGCATCAAAGATAGCAGCGTGCTGTGGATGATAGAAATCATCCGAGTTCAGCAACTCCAGCGCTTCAACCAGCGCGTTGTTGTCCAGCAACAACGCGCCTAAAACAGACTTTTCCGCGTCAATACTGCTGGGGGGAGGCTGAAAAAAGCCTGCGGGCATATTCATTTGCGGAAGATGTTCAATGCTCATTGCTTGGCGGCTTCAATGCGTACCAGCATGGGAACGGTCAGCCCGGCATACAGCCATACGCCTACCGTAAATTCCCCAAGAGAACGGATGGGATCTTTCAAGTCGATTTTTCTCTTGTCTACGCTGACCCCGTGTTGCTTTTCCAGGGCATCTGCGATTTCCTGCCCTGTAACGCTACCGTACAGTCGGCCCTTTTCGCCTGATTTTGCCTGGATAACAATAACCTTATCCTTGAGGGACTCGGCAACTTTTTCCGCTGCTTCGCGGCGCTCCTTTTCCTTTTGCCGCTCAACTTCGTTGCGGCGCTCCACTTCTTTTACTGCGCCAGGCGAAGCTTCCATGGCCAATTTCCTGGGAAACAGATAGTTACGGGCAAAGCCGTCGCTTACGTTCAGAATCTGGTTCTTTTTGCCCGTGCCGGGAACATCGGCGAGTAGTATGATTTTCATAATAAATCCTCCTTATACTTGGTTGGAAAAAGGGTTGATGTTATGTTTTTTTCTCAGTCTGCGACTGTCGAACAGTTGCTCGGCCAATCCTATCCAGAACGCAATATTTTGGAATACCAGATAGAACAAGAGAAGAGCAAGCCCGCGCAGGAACAGGGAGGAAGTAAATCTTCTCAGCCACCAGTTTAGCATACTTAACCCCTGGATGGAGTATATGGTGGTAAAAACGGAGAACATCATCTGGCCTGTCAGGCGCAGTGTGCCGCCCATTCCCGAGGTGATTAGATAGATAATGGCCAAAGGGAACAGATACATGCTTAATGTGCGCGGGATGTACCATAAGGAAAAAGGTGGCGTTTGCGGCAGGGGAGATGCGATGTAGGAAGGCTCATCTTCGTTCTCTGCCTGATGATTGGGGACCAAGGACTTGTTGGATGCGATGCCCATATATAACCCCATGGAAGATAACATAATACTATAAGAGGTCATCAGAGAAGGCGGGAAGGAACGCAACAGCAGGTTTAACCGCATACGCGCCTGGGCAAGCAGTTCTGTCAACACATGAGGAAGAAAGACGATATCTCTGGTGGTCTCATCAAATATGGGCGTATTTTCGGCAAGCCCTGACAGGGATAACAACCCATTGTTAACCATGATGTACAGCAACGTATCTCTTCCGGGCAGCGCATCCAGCCCTTCCATAATATACTCTACTGCCAACGCGTAGGCGTGGTTATTTGTCACCAGGTTGAGGGCGACATAGATTGTCAGCACGCTTAGAACATAGGTGGCCGTCAAAAAAACGGCAGTCCTTGCAAAAGGAATCCTTTTAGCCAGGCAGTAAAGCATAACTGCGGTCGTGGGTAACAGGTACACAGTTGTTATGGCAAGGACAATAAGCCCCATGCGCAGGTAGTTTGCGATGGCTATGATGGCAAATCCGGCCAGCGCTGACTGCCAGCCCCCTTTCCCACTGAGGATGAACAGCAGGACGGGAAACAAAAATACCGTACTGATGGCTAGATACATGGGCGACAAAGGGGCGGAATAGAGCATCAGGACAAAAGCGGCAACAGCGAAAGTTGCCATGATTGCCGATTTGATGCTTTGATCCGTCTGAGTTGCTCGCATACAGCCTCCAGTGAAAATCATTGTAGAAAAGTTGGTACTTTTTGTCAACAGACATCAGATGATGATATCGGAAACAGTATTTTCCATAATTGCCATGACATAAGGCTTGCCCTTATCCGTCAGATTTTGGCAGACAATTTCTTCGCTGCTGATTGGGGTAATATCCCCCTGCTTTTGCAATACGGAGAAAAGGCTGCTTTGGCTAAGCAGGAGCGTTGCCGCAATATAACTGCCATTGCTTCCGTTTTTATTAAAGGAGAAGGAACGGACCCCTTTGCCGCTGCGGCGCTGTATATCAACAATGCTACCGGGAACGCGCTTGGCATATCCCCGCTCGCTGAACAAAATCATTTCGTCATTGTTGCCGAGCATTCCTGCCCAGTTGACGATATCATCCTTGGAAAGCTTCATGGCAGACACGCCTTTTGTTACCCTGCCCATTTGCGGTACATCGGCTAGGGGGAAGCGTATCAACATGCCACTGCGGCTCAGGCAGAAACAATCCCGGCTGTCGTCAGCCAACACCACAGTGAGCACCTCGTCGCCATCCATGACCTTTGCTGCCGCGAATTTCGAACGTTTGATGGCGTAGTCACTGGCCGCGCTGCGTTTTACCAGGCCGCCTTTTAGGAAGAACAGGAGGTCGGGCATGGTTTCCGTTTCATCCGGCGCCAGGCAGAATAGTGCGGCGACTGTTTCGTTTTCCTCAAGGCCCGCCAGCACGCCTCCCAGAGAGATACCGCGGTCTTTAGGACGGTTGCTTTCTTCAATCTGCTCCACGCCGAGGCGGAAACAATTGCCCAGGTTGGTGAAAAAGAACAGGGTGTGGTCTGTCATGGTTCTAAACTGATATCGGGGCATATCCGCAGCATTTTCCGCAGGCTCAAGCTTTTCAAAGGTACGGGGGTTCATCCTGCGCAGTTGTCCGCCTCTTGTCATCAGGACGACTGTATTTTCAGGAACAGGGATTTCATCCTGTGCCACTGCCTCCTTGAGGTCGGTATTGTCTTTGACAATTTGTGTGCGGCGTTCATCGCCATACTTGTCGGCGATTTCCTTTAGTTCTCCCTTGATGACGCTCATCAGTTTCTTTTCGCTTTTCAGGATGCTTTCAAGGTGCTTAATCAGCTTTAACAGTTCTTCGTATTCTCTTCGCAACTCCAGTATTTCAAGGCCTGTTAGACGCTGAAGGCGTAAATCAAGAATGGCCTGGGCCTGAATTTCTGTAAAGGAAAAGCGCTCGCACAGGCGTTCCTTTGCCTCTTTTCCATTTTTGGAGGAGCGGATGATGGCCAGCACTTCATCCAGATTATCCACCGCTGTAATCAGCCCCTCCAAGATATGAGCGCGGGCGTTTGCCTGGTCTAATTCATACTGGGTTCTTTTGGTGACAACGTTTTTCTGATGTTCAATATAATGACGCAGCACCGCTTTGAGGCCGAGCTGCATGGGTTTGCCCCCGGCGATAGCTACCATGTTGACGCCGAAGGTTACCTGCAAATCGCTGTATTTGTACAAATATCCCAGCATCAGCTTGGGGTCCGCGTCCCGTTTTAATTCCACTACTGCCCGCAAGCCGGTGCGGTCGGACTCATCCCGGATATCATAGATGTTACTGCCAAAGGCGGCTTTCTTTTCTTCCGAAAGTTTGAGGATGCGCTCCAGCATCAATGCTTTATTTACCTGATAGGGAACTTCAGTGATGCACAGCAGATGCCTTCCGGCTTTGCCCGGTTCAATATGCACCTTGGCGCGAACTGTCAGCTTGGCACGGCCTGTTTCATATGCCTCGCGTATTTCCGGCGTATCCAGCAGCAACCCGCCGGTGGGAAAATCAGGCGCAGGCAAAACAGCCATGATATCATCCAAGGTAGCGTCAGGGTTATCTATCAGCAATATAACAGCCTGAATGGTTTCCCGCAGGTTATGGGTGGGAATGTTGGTGGCCAAGCCGACGGCAATGCCCGAAGCGCCGTTGACCAAGAGGTTGGGGTAACGCGCAGGCAGCACATCCGGCTCTTTTAATGTGTCGTCAAAGTTTAGCCTGAAAGGGACGGTGTCCTTATGCAAATCACGAAGCATTTCCACGGCGAGGGGAGCCATGCGCGCTTCCGTGTAGCGCATGGCCGCTGCGCTGTCGCCGTCAATGGAGCCAAAGTTGCCATGTCCGTCCACCAGTGTGCCGCGAAGGGAAAAGGGCTGCGCCATGCGCACGAGGGCATCGTATACCGAAGTGTCACCATGAGGGTGATACTTACCCAGGCAGTCGCCCACGATGCGGGCACATTTACGGTGAGGTTTGTCGGGGGAAAGCCCCAACTCCAGCATGGTATACAGGATGCGGCGCTGCACCGGCTTCAGGCCGTCCTCTACCCGGGGGAGAGCCCGCTCTAAAATGACGTACTCGGCATAGGGCATCATGCTGTTATGTAGCACATCTTCCAGGGAAGAAAGGATGATATTCTCGTTAGGTTCGGTTGGTTTGTTAGCCATGCATGCTCCTTATGATTTGACAACAAAGGTGTCGGGGCGGTAAAAATCCGCGTGTTTGCTGATGTATTCGCGTCGGGGATCAACCTTATCTCCCATCAGGATGGTAATCAAACGGTCTGCCTGAGCGCCATCCTCAATGGTGACCTGCATCAGTTTTCTTGTTTGCGGGTTCATGGTTGTTTCCCACAGTTGCTCTGGATTCATCTCGCCCAGACCTTTGTAGCGTTGGAGGGTATAGTTTTTTGTCTTGGGCGTAATCTTTGCCAGTTCCTTATCATCATATGCGTAGAGCACCTTGTTGCCCTGCTTGATTTGATACAGCGGCGGCATGCCGATGTAAACGTGCCCATTGGCGATAAGTTCCCGCATATAGCGGAAGAAAAAGGTAAGCAGGATAGCGCGGATATGGGCGCCGTCCTGGTCGGCGTCTGAAAGGATAATGACCTTGTGGTATTTTAGGTTATCCAGCGTGAAGGACTCGTCAATGTTGGTGCCCAGCGCAGTGATGATGGAACGGAACTCCTCGTTGGCCAGCACTTGATCCAGCCGTTTCTTTTCAACATTCAGGGGCTTTCCGCGCAGGGGAAGAATGGCCTGGAGGCGCCTGTCTCGACCTTGCTTGGCGCTGCCGCCGGCGCTGTCGCCTTCAACAATCAGCAATTCGTTTTCCCTTGGATTCCTCCCCGTGCAACTGGACAGTTTACCTACCAAGGGAGCGGCTTCCAACTCGCTCCTGGCGCGCGCCACATCCCGTGCCTTGCGGGCAGCCTCTCGTACCTTGGCGGCCTTGACGGCCTTTTCTACAATGATACCAGCCAACTCGCTGTTATTGAGATTTTCAAGGTAGGCAGTCAATCCTTGGGTAATGATGGCTTCAATGGCAGGGCGCACTTCGGTATTACCAAGGCGGCCCTTTGTCTGTCCTTCAAACTGCGGGTTTTTAACTTTAACCGTTAAAATGGCGGTTAATCCTTCCCGGTAGTCTTCACCGGATAGATTGTTGTCTTTTTCCTTTAGTGCGCCAATGCGCCGTGCGTAATCGTTAAGCACTTTGGTCATAGCGGCACGGAAACCTGTTTCATGGGTGCCGCCCTCGCCGGTTGGAATGCTGTTGACATAGGAAAACACCGACTCGGTGTAGGCATCGGTATACTGCATGGCAACTTCGCAGATGGTATCATCCTTGCTGCCGGACAGTATGATAGGGGTTTCGTGCAACACTTTTTTATCCAAGTTCAGGTACTGAACGTAGTCGCCGATGCCGCCTTCGTAGAAAAACTCCTCGGAAATCTTGTCTTCCCCAGTGGCGCGCTCATCGGTAAAAAAGATGCGCGTTGCCTTGTTTAGATACGCCAACTCCCGCAGCCGGCGGGATACGGTATTCGCATTGAATTGAATATCCTCAAATATGGCTTCATCCGGCAAAAAACGCACAAGCGTTCCCCGCTTGCGAGTGTTGCCAATCTTTGTCAGACCGCCAACGGGCTGCCCCGCGTGAACCTTGTTATCCTTTTTGTCAAATATGCTTTCAAAACGCATTTGCCAATGTTCCCAATCACGGTAACTGTTAACCACCATCCACTTGGATAAAGCGTTGACGACGGAAGCGCCTACGCCATGCAGTCCGCCGGAATAGTTGTAGCTGCCCTGGCCAAATTTGCCGCCGGCGTGCAAATGGGTGTAAATAACCTGCAGACCGGGAATCCCCAAGGTGGGGTGCTTGTCAATGGGAACGCCGCGCCCATTATCCCAAACGCTGCATGAACCATCCTTATGCAGCGTGACAGCAATTTCTGTAGCGTATCCATTTGCTGCTTCGTCAATGGCGTTATCAACAATTTCCCATAGAAGATGGTGCAACCCGCGCACACCTGTGGTGCCGATATACATACCGGGCCGCATTCTGACAGCGTCCAGACCTTCTAAAACCTGGATATTTTCAGCTGTGTAGTTTTGTGCCATTCATGCACTCCTTAAAAATCGGCAGCCCATGGTGCCTTACAATATTGCGTAAAGCGGGCTTCCGTAATATGATATAGTATAACATACCGAAAAAAACTCTACAATCACTGGAGAAAACAACATGGACATCAGCGTCATTTGGATACCGGATGAAAAATCAGGGGAAAGGCTCATTGAGATGAGGAAGCCCTATGCCAAGCAATCAGGGCTCAGCATGGGATATTATCCCCATCTGAGCCTTGGTGTGTATTACCAAATTCCTTTTGAACCGCTGGATGCCTATACCCGTGAGTTTGCTCTGCACGTTCATCGGTTTCCTGTGCGCTATACACGCCTGATTCAATTAACGCCTGATGTTCTGGTGGTAGAGGCAGAGAAAAAG
>CAZCBC010000001.1:42292-57259 GCA_964496775.1 uncultured Oscillospiraceae bacterium | reverse complement strand
AAGGGACAGGTACTTCATTTATACAATGAATACCACGAGCGTTTTGACGAGTACGCTGACGAATGGACAAAGAAAAGTGAAGGGAAGTACTTGCCTCACAGCACGCTGATTAATCTGGCGGGCAGCGAATTAAAGCCTCGCCCCGTATTTAACCTAATGATGGAGCCTTTTGAGGCGCGGATGGCCAAAATCCAGCTATCACGATTCTATGGGGAGGGCAGATTTGAGATTCTGTCTTCCTATGATTTGCTCGATTAATTTTTTTGTTCAAGCAGTGCCCTGGACTGCTCTTCCAGAAACTGATTGGTGTATAAATCGAAATAAAGACCCTTTTTCATTATAAGCTGCGGATGCGTTCCTTCTTCAGCGATGCCACCATCGCTGATTACCAGGATGCGGTCGGCGTTTCGAATAGTGCTCAAACGGTGGGCTACGATAAAACTGGTTCTTCCTTCCAGTGTTTTCTCAATCGCCTGCTGAATCAGCGCTTCGGTTTCCGTATCAACGGAGGAAGTCGCCTCATCCAGAACAAAGAGGCGGGGGTTATGAAGGATTGCCCGGGCGAAAGAAACAAGCTGTTTTTCGCCGGTGGATAATCGGTTGCCCGCCTCGCCGACATCTGTGTTGTATCCATTTTCCAAAGACAGAATAAAGTGTTCAGCATTAACAAGCTGGGCCGCCTGGCGCACTTCTTCATCTGTAGCGGTTGGGTTTGCGTAGCGGATATTATCCCGAATGGTACCGGAAAACAGGTGAGGATCCTGCAATACATATCCCAGATTGCTTTGCAGCCAGAGTTGGCTGCGTTCTTTATAATCGACCCCGTCAATGCGGATTGTTCCCTCAGTGGGCTCATAAAACCGGCATAACAGGTTGACGATGGTGCTTTTGCCTGCGCCGGTAGGGCCAACCAGCGCTATGGTTTCCCCAGCCTTCACGTGAAGGTTAAAATTCTTGAGGACTGTTTCGCCGTCTTTGTATTGAAAGGTGACATTGTCAAAAATAATATCACCTTTGATGGAGGGCCAGTTCTCTTTTCTGGGGTTCAGGCTGTCACCGTAGCGGGCGATGACCTCAGGTGTATCCTTGATGTCGGATTCGGTCTCCAGCATGCTGACAACCCGCTCTGCTGCCGCTTGCATACGCTGCATTTCTGCCAGGGTAGCAGCAATGTTGTGAATGGGTTCAAACATACTGAGGGAGTAGTTGAAAAATGCGGTGATGGTGCCAAGGGTTATGGCGCCCTTAAGCACAAGACTGCTGCCTTCTGTTAACACATAGGCTGTTGCCATGGAGCTGATGGAGATGACCAGCGGCAGATAAATAGAGGAAAGGTTGGCTGCTTTGATGGAGATTCTTTTCATTTCACCGCTTATTTCCTTAAATTCCCGGACATTCATTTCTTCCCGGACCAGGGTCTTGGATGTTTTAGCCCCCATAATTCCTTCGTTAAAAGCATTGGTGATTTTGCTGTTTGTTTTTCGTACCTCGCGATGATTCTTAAGGATTCTTCTCTGAAAGTAGATAGAAACCACAGCCAAAGGCGGCATAACCAGCAGAATCATCAGCGTAAGCCGCCAGTCAATGAACAGCATGGAGATAATGCTGACAAGCAGGTATACAACTGCCCACACGATATCCACCAAGCCCCATCCAAAGGCTTCTCCCAGATTACGTGCGTCGCTGGTCATACGGCTCATCAGGTAACCAACGGGCATTCGGTCGTAATAGGAAAAGGGAAGTTCCTGCAGTTTTTTAAACCCTTCCTTACGAATCGTGTAACTCATCCCATTATCTACTTGACCGGCCTTTAAGATGAACACGTAGACAGAGATGACTTGTATGACAAGCAACGCACCGTAGGCTACAAGAAATCCGGACAAGCCTTGCAGGGTACGGGGTACAACAAAGTTGTCGATGCCATATCTGGTCATCAGCGGGATGAGCACATCGCTGACGGCTAAGACGGTCATGGACAAAGCAATCATAAGAAACTTCGGCTTAAAGGTCTTACCAAAGCCCAACAGCTTTTTCCAAACACTTAGGCTAATATGCCTGCTGAATTCCTGTTCTTCCTGGTATTGCATGGAACCTCCTATACCAACTCAGGTAAGTGTACCGAACCCTGCTGAATGTTGAAGATACGGGCATACAAACCATTTTTCGCAACCAGTTCCGCATGGTTGCCGCATTCTGTTACTGTGCCGTTTTCAATAACAAAAATCATATCCGCCTGGCTAAGGGTGCTGACGCGGTGGCTGACAATGAGGGTTGTAATGTTTTTGTTGCGCTTTTGCAGAGCTTGACGAATGGCGTTGTCTGTTTGGGTATCCACGGCGGAAAGGGAATCATCAAAAATAAGGATGTCATTGTTTTTCATCAATGTCCGGGCGATGGCAATCCGTTGTTTTTGTCCGCTGGACAGGGTAACGCCCCGCTCGCCTACCATGGTATTATAGCCTTTTTCACTTTGCCTGATAAAATCCCAGGCCGAGGCATCGCGTACCGCTCTGTCGATATCCGGTTGTTTTCCTTCTCGAACCGCAATAGAGACATTATCGCGTATGGTTTTACTGTAAAGAAACGGCTCCTGCAATATAAGACCGATGCGGCTGCGCAGATACTTCCAGTCAATTGTATTGAGCGGTACACCGCCTATGGTGATATTCCCGCTGGTTGGTTCATAAAGCCTTTGCAGTAGATGCAGCAGCGTGCTTTTGCCAGAGCCGGTCGCGCCCAGGATGGCTACCGTCTGTCCACCCTTTATTTCAAGGCTGATACGGTTAAGCACCTGTTGTTTGTCTTCATACCCGAAGGAGACATTATCAAATATAATGTCTCCATGAAGAGGCGGCTTGATGGCATCAGGCTCTTCCGTTTCGGCTGGCATATCCAGCACATGCTTGATTCTGTCCAGCGCTACAAGGCTTCTGCCTGCGTCGGACAGAATACGGCCCAATTGACGGGTGGGACCCATCAGCATGCCGGAATAAGTAATCAGAATAACCATATCGCCTACAGTGATGCGGCCATGGTAGGCTTCAACAATGCAGGTGCCGATGATAATCAGTGTCTGGATAGCACTGAACAGGTCGCCGCTGGTCCAGTACATGGCATCCAGGGGGGCGGTTTTCAGCGCCGCCTGATAATGAGCGTTATTTACCTTTTCAAATTTATCCACTTCTTCCTTCTGCTGTCCGAAGGCGCGTACAACCCGGATGCCCGTCAGGTTTTCTTGTAGCACAGTGCTCATTTTGCCTTCGGCTTCCTCCCATTTCTGGTAGGCTTTGATAACAACATTAAAAAAGCGCCAGGAGAAAATTAGCATCAAGGGCAAAGGAATCATGCTGATGATGGTAATTTTGCTGTTGACTGGCATCATCAGAGTTAATGCCAAGGCAATCATAAAGAAAGAGTTAAACACGCTCATTAATTGAACGTTTAAAAAACGGCGGACGGTCTCTACATCGGAGGTACAACGCTGGATTAAGTCCCCTGTAGCGGCGTTGACGTGGTAAGCATAGGGGAGTGCTTGAATATGGGTATAAAGCCTGTCGCGCAGATACTTGGCGTGTCTTCGGAAGCGCAGGCACACCAAATACCTTTTAGATAAGAAAAGAGTCCCTTGACAATCTGTACGATGATTAGGGCGGCGCCGAAGACCCAGAGGTTGGCAAGGACATTTTCTTTGCTACCCAGCAAGGTTAGTATGATGTTGTTGATAGAGTGAGGAAACCTTGAAGGTTTGCCGCCCAGATAATGGTCGAATATTTCCGCCAGCATTGCCGGGGTAATGAATCTAATCAGAACATTCAGGATTGTCGCGATACCGGCGAATAGGAACAAGCACCAGTGGCGTTTAATCAGCGCCCATAATGGCGCCATGGATATCTTTTTCTTTTCTTGCATACAATCTCCGCTTTTTCTTCGTAAAAAAAGAGCCTTCAACGCAAACTGAAGGCTCATGATTTCCTGTGAAAATCACATATCGTTCAGGCTGCGCTTTGTCGTTTTGGTGAAATGATTGTTTTTCATTGCTTTTCGCAGCCTCCTTTCTGTGATTTCTGTTTGTATTCTATCGCATGGATGGAGATGTTGTCAATTGCGGGAAGACGAAAAAAGGTGACTTGCCTTGTATTACCAACTGGCATTCATGGCACGCTGCACGGCGTTCTGGTGCTCACTGTCAATATTGTTGGTTTCATGGGTTTTGCTCTTGTAAAAATGAATACAGAAGTGGCCATCATAGTTGTTTCCGGAAATGGTATCCTCGCCATGGGGCATCGAGTTGATGGATGCTGCGTATACATGTCCATTGTACTTAACCAGTACCGGCCGACGACTCCAGCTCCAGGAACCGCCAACGGCTTCCTTAAAGGTTGCTGTATTAGCTGCATTTAACGGCTCCGCATCGATATGGTTGTAACCCGACCAGCGTTTAACGCTGAAGGTCTTACCGGAGTAAATATCCTTAATGGTAAAGATGGCGCCCTTGGGAATAACGGTAGAACCGCCGTTAAACCAGTCCAACTTTTCGGTGGGGATGGTGTAGTTTGCGGCGTTTTTGCCAAAGAGCTTCTTGATTGTTCCGTTACCAGCGACACCGTCAGCGCTCAGGCCTACGCTCTTTTGGTATTTTGTTACAGCCTCAACGGTTTTATCACCATATTTACCGTCGATGGGTGCTTTGAAATAGCCCTTCAACTTTAATGCTTGCTGCAACGCAACGACATGCCTTCCGCTATTGTTGGCCTTGGTTGTATTGGGGACAGCTATCTGCGCGATGCTGGTGATGCCCTTCATTTTAGGATCATCTTTGGCAGAAGTTTCCTGCACGCGCCCAAAGAGTGAAAGAACTGTACTATAATCAACCTTGCCGGTAATAGTCAGTTTATTGTTTTTCTGGTATTTTTTTAATGCGTCCCTGGTCTGGTTGCCAAACTTTCCGTCCACAATGCCGCTGTAGCATTTCTTTAACTGTAAGGCACGCTGTATTTTTTCTACATCCTCGCCCGAGGCGCCGTAGCTTACATAGGCAGGAGGATCCCCTAAGGCACGGATGGAGGATGCCTTAGCATACTTGCTGTTGCTGACAATTTCTGCTGTTTTTTCAAGCTTTCTAACTGCGGAAGAGGGTAAATCAACGAACTTTTTCATGATATACCCTTCTTTACTGTCGTACCGGGCTTTATAAAAATCTCCCTCTACTCCCAGTACCGCAACCTTGGTTTTATCTTTTAAAACCGCATGGTAATCGCAGCTTGTATTTGCTTTTGTCCGGAAAAATACCTTATCAGTGTTGATTTTTCCGGTATAACTTGTGGCAGCGGATGCGACAGGATAATACCCAAAGAATACTGTCATCAATACAAATAATGAAAGTAACTTAGCCAATAGATTTCTTCTAAACATGGTGACCTCCTGGATAGTGAACAAATACATTTTTCACACAACACTAATATATTACAAAAATATTAAAAATGCAATAGAGAAATTTAACAATTTAATATTGTTACATTTTGCGTGTGCGGCAGAATAAGCAGCGACCGATAAGCTATGGGTAACTTTGGTTTTCGATGGACGTGTCTTGTTTATCATGTTATAATTTGTTCGAAATTATCTCCAAAGGGGATTTGTCATGTACGATATTATTATCATTGGAGCGGGCGTCATAGGATGCTCTGTTGCTGCGCGGGTGGCCGAGTATACCGGAAATTTTGCGGTCATTGACCGTTTTGATGACGTTTCAGAGGGGGCCAGCAAGGCAAACAGTGGGATTGTTCATGCCGGATATGATGCAGAGCCCGGAACGGAAAAAGCGCGGCTGAATGTAAAGGGTGCGAAAATGTATCCTGCTTTATGCGAAAAACTGGGCGTTCCTTACGGCAATCCGGGGGCGCTGGTGCTTGCTTTTAACGAAGAGGAGCGTGTCCAGGTAGAGCGGTTGGAAAAACAATCGCACATCAATGGTGTGCCCGGTTGCAGGGTGATTGAGCGTGAAGAAGTACTTACAATGGAACCGCGCCTTAACCCCGATGTATTATGCGCGCTATATGTTCCGGCCAGCGGGTTGGTTAGTCCCTATGAGCTGACGTTCGCCCTTGCTGACTCGGCCGCAGAAAATGGCGCGGACTTTCTGTTGAGTATAACTGTAGAAAAACTTGAGCATACAGGAGAACATTGGGTTGTTCATACGAATAAAGGCTCTTACCAGACAAGGGCTGTTGTTAATTGTGCGGGTACGGGCGCGGGCGTTCTGCACAATATGATTTCTACCCGTAAGGTGCATATCATTCCGCGCAGAGGGCAATATTATCTGCTGGATCATATGCAGGAGCCGGAATTTAACATGACTATTTTCCAGGTGCCCACCTCTCTTGGGAAAGGGGTGTTAGTAACCCCGACAACCCATGGCAATATTTTGCTTGGTCCTACTGCAGAGGACATTGATGATGATTGTGATACTATGACCACCCGAGAAGGCCTTAGCGAGGTGCTGGAAAAGGTCAGGAAGACTTGGCCCGCTTGCTCTCTTCGTACCGTGATTACTACATTTTCGGGCATACGTGCTCATGAGGTTGGGGGAGATTTCATTATTGGCGCCGTAGAGGGTGCACCGGAGGGTGCATTTGAAGCCATTGGTATCGAAAGCCCAGGTCTTTCAGCGGCGCCTGCCATTGGTGAGGAGCTGGGGGACTGGGTTGCGTACTCATTGAATTTAAAAAAACGTGGCGACTACCGTGCGCCTACTCCCTTACCAAAACCTTTTAACCGGATGAGCGTGGAGGAGCGGGCAGCCGCCTATGAAGAAAACCCGGATTATGGCAGAATCGTATGCCGATGCGAGCAGGTAACCGAAGCGGAGATACGTTTTGCCATTCGTCGCCCCGTTGGCGCCAAAACCCTTGATGGCGTCAAGCATCGTACTCGCGCCGGTATGGGACGCTGCCAAAGTGGTTTTTGCTCAACCCGTGTGATGCAGATATTGCAGGAAGAGTTGAAGGCGGACCTCCTGGACATTACCAAAATGGGTGGAAATAGTTACCTGCTGACGGGTACGCTGACCAAGGAGGAAACGCGTGATGCTTAAATCATATGATGTGGACATTTTAGTGGTGGGTGCAGGTCCTGCGGGGCTTGCAGCGGCGATTGCAGCAAAGCGTGCGGGTGTTACCAACTTAGTGGTGTTGGAAAGAGAGGATAATCTTGGCGGCATTTTGCAACAATGTATTCACACGGGTTTCGGGTTGCACAGATTTCAGGTGGAGTTAACGGGGCCCGAGTACGCTCAAAGGGATATCGCTGCCGCCAGAGAACTGGATATCGATATAAGAACGGGTGTTACCGTACTGGATGTAAGCAAAGATAAAGTGATCACTGCCATCAGCAAGGAAAGCGGTGTGCAGCTTTTTAAGGCGAAGGCAGTCATTCTTGCAATGGGTTGCCGGGAGCGTCCACGGGGTGCCTTGGCTATTCCCGGCACACGATGTGCGGGCGTTTTTAGCGCAGGAACGGCACAAAAATTTGTTAACATGGAAGGCTATATGCCCGGACAGCGTATTGTTATTCTGGGCAGTGGTGATATTGGTCTGATAATGGCGCGGCGTATGACGCTGCAGGGGGCCAAGGTGCTTGCCTGCATCGAGTTGATGCCGTATTCCAGCGGATTAAACCGGAATATTGTTCAATGTTTGCAGGATTACGATATCCCCCTGTATTTAAGCCATACTGTTGTTGATATCAAAGGGAAAGAACGTCTGACTGGTGTAACCGTGGTACAGGTGGACGAAAACCGAAAACCCATTGCCGGAACGGAGTTTGATTTGGCGTGTGATACGCTGCTGTTGTCTGTGGGCTTGATTCCGGAAAATGAGTTGAGCATAGGTGCTGGCGTGGAGCTGTCCAATGTAACAGGCGGGGCTATTGTAGATAACAACCTGCAGACCAACGTTGAAGGCATATTTGCCTGCGGAAATGTGCTGCACGTGCATGATTTGGTGGACTTTGTCAGCAGCGAAAGCCAGTTGGCAGGGGAAGCGGCCGCAAGATATGTTAAAGGTGAGTCTCCAAAGGGCGTGATACTGCGCGTTAAGGATGGACAGGGGGTGCGTGGATGCGTACCTCAGGCCATTCGTTTGCAGGAGGATGAACCTATCCCGCAACTTGCTGTCGATATTATGTTCCGGCCCGATAAGGTATATAAACAGCATTATGTTACCCTGCGGACGGAGGATGAGATTTTGGCGTCGCAGCGTAAACTGATTTTGACGCCTGGCGAAATGGCTGTTATGGCAATAACACCTGAAATACTGCTAAAGTGCCGCGGTAAAGAGGAAGTCATTGTCGAGATAACTCCGCAGAAGCAAGGTACTTAAATGTTTTGATTATCTTAAATAAGGGTATAATTCCCTGAAGACATTCGGGAGGTTTATTAAGTGTGAAAAAAAGATATTTGATCGTAGGTGGCGTTGCGGGCGGAGCAAGCGTCGCGGCAAGATTGCGCCGTCTTGATGAACATGCTGAAATTATTATGTTTGAGCGGGGAGAGCACGTTTCTTTTTCCAACTGTGCCCTGCCTTATTATTTGTCTAGCGACGTTGATGACGCGATGGACCTTGTGCTGATGGATCCGGAGCTTTTTATGACACGCTATCGCATTGATGCCCGTATCAGGCATGAAGTGCTGTCTATTGACAAGGAGCATAAGAACATTCAGGTTAAAAACCTGAATACGGGCGAAGAAACAGATGAAAGCTATGATACTCTCTTCCTGTCACCGGGCGCCCGGCCGATTATGCCCCGCAGCATTCAGGGGATAGACTTGCCCCATGTGTTCAGCGTGCGTGATGTTCAGGATATCGTGAAACTTAAAAACTATATTGATACGCCTGATGTAAAGGATGTCGCTGTTGTGGGCGGCGGCTTTATCGGCATTGAGGTAATGGAAAGCCTGCATAAGGCCGGAAAAAAAGTTTCTGTAGTGGAAATGGCGAGCCAGGTCATGATGCCCTTTGACGAGGATATGGCGCAGCTATTGCATAAGGAAATTACCGATCATGGCGTAGAGTTAATTTTGAAGGATGGTATTCAGAGCATTCATGAAGATTACATCACCCTTGCCAGTGGTAGAAAGGTAGTTGCTCAGGCTGTGGTGATGTCCATTGGGGTGTTCCCTGAGACGCAGCTTGCCAAGGAGGCGGGGCTAACCATTGGTGTAACAGGGGGTATACAGGTCAACCATCATTATCAGACGAGCGATCCCAGCATTTACGCTGTAGGGGATGCCATTGAAGTAAGCCACTTCATGACTGGCAAACCAACCAGGCTGACGCTGGCGGGCCCTGCGCAGCGCCAGGCGCGGGATGCCGCCGACCATGTCCTGGGGCGCGAAGTTCGTAATACCGGCGTAATCGGTTCTTCCGTTGTGCGCTGCTTTGACCTCAATGGTGCTTCAACCGGTCTAAACGAAAAACAGCTGCAAAAGGAATCTATACCGTATAACGTTGCTTTTGTTGTACCCTACGACAAGGTTTCTTTAATGCCTGATGCAAACCTTGTGTTCTTTAAGCTGATTTATGGGACACCGTCAGGTAAATTGCTTGGTGCGCAAGCCATTGGAAGGGGAAATGTAGATAAACGCATTGATGTAGTTGCCGCGCTGATCAAGATGGGCGGAACTCTTGATGATTTGAAGGACATGGAACTATGCTATTCACCGCTCTTTGGCACTGCAAAGGACGTGGTCAATCACGCTGCCCTTTCTGCATTAAATCTTCTCAACGGTGAATACCGTCAGGTTCTTATGGCGCAGGTACGTCCATTATGGGAACAAGGCGCGTTCTTTGTGGATGCGCGTGAAAAGTATGAGTATGCAAGAGGGCACATCAAAGGCGCTATGAACATTCCGTTGAGTGAATTCCGTGACAGGCTGGATGAAATCCCCCGGGATCAGGACGTATACGTATATTGCCGCAGCGGCCAAAGAAGTTACAATATGGTGCGGGCTCTTCAGTATCTGGGCTATAATCGGGTCTATAATGTTGCCGGTTCCATACTTGCCGTTAGTTTACATGAATATTATTGGGATAAAACCTTAAACCGCGTGCCCATTGTAACGGAATACGTATTTCCATAAGGCTGTAAATAGAAAAAGCCCACCCGAAGTTTTTCGCGGGTGGGCTTTTAGCTTGTTTAGGTGTTATAACCGTTGGGGTTTTGTTTCTGCCATCTCCAACTATCTTTGCACATGTCCTCCAAGTTTTTCTTGGCCTCCCAGTTGAGCAGTTTTTTTGCTTTGCTGGCGTCCGCATATACCGTGGCGACATCACCGGGACGGCGGGATGTAATCTCGTAGGGAACGACTACATCGTTGACCTTTTCAAAGGCGTTGACAATATCCAGTACACTGTAGCCGATGCCGGTGCCCAGGTTAATCTCTTCGTATCCTGTGTGCTTGGCGGCATAGTTGACAGCGTCAACGTGTCCCTGGGCCAAGTCCTGCACATGGATGTAATCCCGCACGCCGGTGCCGTCCTTCGTATCGTAGTCATTGCCGAAAACCCGCATTTTTTCTAACCGGCCCAAGGTGTTTGCGTGATGTAGGGCACCAGGTTGTTGGGAATGCCCGAAGGGTCTTCGCCAATCAGTCCGCTTTCGTGGGCGCCGATGGGGTTGAAATACCTAAGCAGCACAACCGACCAATCGGGATTGGCGTGGACGACATCCCGCAAGATTTGTTCACACATGTACTTTGTCCAGCCGTAGGGGTTGGTGCATCCAAGCTCCGCTGTTTCATCGACAGGCATGGGGGAGCCGGGCTTATATACGGTGGCGGAAGAAGAGAAGATAAACTGCCTGACATTGTGATGTTTCATCACGCTGCACAGCGTAAGAGTACTAATTAGGTTGTTACTATAGTATTCCAAAGGCTTGGATACGGACTCGCCTACTGCTTTAAGGCCGGCGAAATGGATGATACAGTCAATCTGATGGTTCTGAAATACCTTTTCCAAAGCGCTGCCATCACACACGTCAAAGCAGTAAAAGGGGAAATCCTTCTCCGCTAATTTTTTGATGCGCTCAACCGCCTTTTCGTTGCTGTTAACCAGATTGTCGACTACAACAACGTCGTATCCCTCTTCCAGCAGTTTGACACAAGTATGGGAACCAATATATCCAGCTCCGCCTGTAACAAGAATCGTCATTGATTTGCAACCTCCCTTATGATGCTGTTCATTTCATCCCAGTGTTTTTCCATATCTGCCACGAGCTTAAACTGCGTACGGCAACGAATCAGGTTATGCTCGGGATAATGGGTTCTGAAATAGATATCTCCCTGCAGATAGTCTGTTAGAAAGCGGATGCCGCATTCCAGCGT
The DNA here is from genome assembly GCA_964496775.1 of uncultured Oscillospiraceae bacterium. Taxonomy (GTDB): domain Bacteria; phylum Bacillota; class Clostridia; order Christensenellales; family Aristaeellaceae; genus DTU024. The sequence continues at coordinate 45,882 of CAZCBC010000001.1, read as the reverse complement.
CATCAGTTTAGCGCCCAATGGAAGGGTGTTGATTTCTTCCTGCGTTAAGTTTTCTTGACAGGCGCTCAGGAAGCCTTCGGTATATGCTTTGAAAAGCGGAAGGGATAAGCCGACTTTGTTTAAATCCTTTTCATCCTCCGCGGCCGTGCTTGCGCCAAAACGGATAGAGTCGCCAAAATCGTTTCCGGCCAGACCGGGCATAACGGTGTCCAGGTCAATAACGCACAGCGGCTTACGGGTTTTAGCGTCCAACATAACGTTGTTAAGTTTGGTATCATTATGGGTTACCCTAAGAGGAAGCAAACCAGCCTTTAGCATATCTGTCATTAAGGCGCAATCCTCTTTACGTTCAAAAACAAATGCGATTTCTTCCTGGCAGGAAATGGCACGGTTTTTGATGTCTTCCTGCACAGCCTTTTCCAGTGCTTGAAAGCGCACAGGCGTGTCATGAAAGTGGGGAATAGTTTCATGCAATGTATCCGCTGGAAAATTAGACAGCATATTCTGGAAATTTCCGAAGGCAACGGCGCTGCTGCGAAAATCCTCCACGCTCTCAGGGCGGTCAAGGCACAGGCTGTCCGTGACAAATATGTACATGCGCCAATATCCTTCTTCATCGTGCAGGTAATCCTGCCCCTGAATGGTGGGTACAACGGTCAGCACATGACGCGGATTATTGTCCTTCTTCCCCAGATAACGGGTAACGGACGTGATGTTGTGCATCAGCTTGGCCACATCCTTGAACACATGGTGGTTAATTTTTTGCATGATATACCATGTGCCGTTGTTAGTGATAACCAGATATGTTTCATTGATGTGGCCGTTGCCGTAGCGTTCGCAGGAAACGGGTGTACCGCTTAACTGAAATTGATAACATGCGCTAATCATACAAACCTCCACGATATCATTGCCTTATTCTACCACCTGCGCCCTGATGAAGGAAGGTGATATCTTCCGGAATTATATTGATTTTCTATTCGGGAAAAGGCTCGTACACGCCGGATTTGAAGATTTTCATAATCGTTTTATAATAGGGCCCCTCGCTGCGCCACCCGCCGCCGGTGCAGTCGCCCCAACTATAAAAAAACGTACAATTGGGCAAGGAAGTTTCCAAAAGAGCCACCTGCTCATCGGAAAGATAATTTTTTGACAGCCACAGCCTTTTAAGGTTGGTTAATTTTAACAAGGGTGTAATATCGGTAAAAGGATTGTGGCATAGGTTCAGGTGCTTAAGGTTTTGGAGCTCAGATAACGGAGACAAATCAGTAATGTCGTTGTTGAAAAGCTCCAAATATTCAAGGTCTTTCATGGTGGACAATACTTCAATATTGTCAATTTTGCAAACAGCAAGAATCAGGATTTTCATTTGCTTAAGGGGCAGAAGGAATTCCAGTTCCGTGATTTTATGATGGCCAAGATCCAGCGCCTTGATGTCCGGGCAATACTTTAGTGCATCGAAACGGCTGGAGGGGTACCGGGGGTCTGAAAGCCGGTTAAATGTGGAATAGGCCTCGGTATTGGTGGCGATGCTGCCTCTGACAAAGCTAAATGTGCATCCGAACTGAATCTGCGGGAACTGGGCATGCAGCTCTTCCATTGTTTTAAGGTTGATACGGGTTGCATACATGTCTACCCGGCGTAATTCCGGGTTTTGTTCCAGAAAGCGGCGAAACTTATCCATATCGCCGATTTTAGTGTTTCCCATGTCCACATAGGTACCATTATCCTGGATGGCAACATTTCGGTACGTGATTTTTTCTTCACCTAAAGTGCATGTTGTGCATCCCAGCATGCAGATAAGCAACAAGATAAACAAACGCCGCATTTACATCCACTCCTTACAACAAATAATATAACAGGAAGTAATCAAATCTGTAAAGAACGCATCACAAGCGCAAGAACAATCTAAATCCTTTACAATTCTATGGTAAATGTTTATACTTGACAACGATTACCCAAAGGAGGCACCGTATGGATACCGCTTATCAACCAGGCATCATTGAGAAAAAATGGCAAAAAATATGGGAAGAGGATCGCGCTTTTGAAGCCAAGAGTGATTATACCCTTCCCAAATATTATTGTTTAATAGAGTTTCCCTATCCTTCCGGCTCGGGGCTGCATGTGGGGCATCCGCGCAGCAATACGGCGATGGATATTATTGCCAGAAAGCGCCGGATGGAGGGCTACAATGTACTATACCCGATAGGTTGGGACGCCTTTGGGTTGCCCACAGAAAACTACGCCATTAAAAATCATGTTGCCCCTGCAAAAGTAACCAGAGAAAACATAGACCGTTTCCGTGCACAGCTGAAGATGCTGGGGTTCAGTTTTGATTATTCCCGTGAGTTTAGTACGACAGACCCTGACTATTACAAATGGACGCAGTGGATTTTTCTGCAACTGTACAAGCATGGTCTTGCCTACAAAGCGGAGATGCCCATTAACTGGTGTACAAGCTGTAAATGCGGCTTAGCCAACGAAGAAGTAGTAAACGGAGTATGCGAGCGCTGCGGAAGCGAGGTAATCCGGAAGATAAAAAATCAGTGGATGCTGCGGATTACTGACTATGCGCAGAAACTGCTTGATGGCCTTAACACAGTAGATTTTATTGAACGCGTTAAAACGCAGCAGCGTAACTGGATTGGTCGGAGCGAGGGGGCGGAGGTCAGCTTCCATATTGCGGATACCAAAGAGGTGCTTCGTGTGTTTACGACGCGGCCCGACACACTGTTTGGGGCGACATACATGGTTGTTTCGCCCGAGCACCCCATCATAACTACTCTGGCTGACCGCATTAGCAACATGGATGAGTTGCAGCAGTATAGTATAGAAGCTGCCCGCAAAAGCGACTTTGAGCGTACGGAACTATCCAAGGATAAAACCGGCATCGAGATTAAAGGCATTAAGGCCATTAACCCCGCCAACAACCAAGAGATTCCCATCTGGGTGTCCGACTATGTGCTGATGTCCTATGGTACAGGCGCTATTATGGCAGTGCCGGCCCATGATACCAGGGACTGGGAATTTGCCAAGAAGTTTGATCTTCCCATCGTAGAGGTGGTGGCGGGCGGCAATGTGCAGGAGGAAGCCTTTACCGACATTCATGACGGGACTCTTGTTAACAGTGATTTTTTGAACGGCATGTCTGTGGAAGATGCCAAGGCAGCCATGATTAAGGTGCTGGTAGAAAAGGGGATAGGGGAACGCAAGGTTAACTACAAATTGCGCGACTGGGTCTTCAGCCGCCAGCGTTATTGGGGAGAGCCTATCCCGATTGTCCATTGCCCTCATTGCGGTACAGTGCCTTTGGAAGAAAAGGATTTGCCTTTGTTGCTGCCGGAGGTTGACCAGTATGAGCCGACCGATTCCGGTGAAAGCCCCCTGGCAGCGATTGAGGACTGGGTTAATGTTGCCTGTCCCCGTTGCGGTGAAATGGCCAAGCGGGAAACAGATACCATGCCTCAGTGGGCAGGCTCCAGTTGGTATTTTCTGCGGTACTGTGATCCGCACAACAATACGGCTTTTGCTTCCCAGGAGGCCCTTGATTACTGGATGCCGGTGGATTGGTACAACGGCGGCATGGAGCATAC
>CAZCBC010000001.1:26372-42282 GCA_964496775.1 uncultured Oscillospiraceae bacterium | reverse complement strand
CGGAGCCCTCTCAGAAGCGCACAAGCCATGGCATGATATTGGGCGAAAATAGCGAAAAGATGAGCAAATCCCGCGGCAATGTTATCAACCCTGACGATTTGGTTGCAGAAATCGGTGCTGATGCGTTCCGTTTGTATGAAATGTTTATGGGCGCCTTTGACCAGGCAATTCCGTGGAGCATGAACGGCGCGCGGGGATGCCGCCGTTTCCTGGATCGTGTGTGGCGGTTACAGGACATGTTGGACAGCAAAGCGGAGGGCATCAGCAAGGACATGCTGCACCCGGTACATCAGTGCATTAAAAAGGTATCGGAAGACTATGAGAGCATGAAGTTCAACACCGCCATTGCGGAGAGTTGAAGGCGCTTTTGTTGCTGTTGTCGCCCGTTGCGCCCCATATCAGCGAGGAAATCTGGCAGATACAGGGCTTTGGTGAGCCGATCTATAAGCAGCCCTGGCCTAAATATGATGAGCGCTACCTCGTGTTGCCGGAAGTGGAAATTGCTGTGCAGATTAACGGCAAGGTACGCGGGCATATCATGGTGCGCAGTGACATGACCCAGGAAGAAGCGGAGTCTGCCTTGCCGGAGAACGAAACAATACGCGCTCTGGTGGGGGATAAGAATATCGTTAAGTTGATTTTCATTCCCGGCAGATTGCTGAATATCGTAGTTAAATAATTTTCATGTTGTTTGAGTTTGTAGTTGGTGGGTATACTATTGTATCAAGCATTTAACTTTGTATGATGAAAGGTTGGTACACACAATGTCAGTCGTAAAACTCACGAAGGAAAATTTTAAGCAGGAAGTTCTGGAAGCAACACAGCCGGTTTTAATCGATTTTTGGGCAGCTTGGTGCGGCCCCTGTCGCATGGTCGCTCCCGTTTTGGATGAGATTGCCGCTGAAAATCCGGATATCAAAGTAGGCAAAGTCAATGTTGACGAGCAGCCTGAACTTGCACAGCAGCACGGCGTGATGAGCATTCCGACCCTGGTCGTTTATAAAAACGGCAAAGCTGTCAACCAGACGGTGGGTGCTCGCTCCAAGGCTGCTCTTCTGGCGCTGGTTAAATAATAAAAACTATCATGCATGGCTTCGGTTTCCGGAGCATATCAAAGAGGTCTTGGCAATTGCTCAGGCCTCTTTTTGTATATTGAAAATGGTATCTGAGCCAGAGTGTTCCTCTTGACCGTAAACTGGCTTCTTCGTATAATGGCGGGGATATTATGGAAGGGGCGAACGACATGTCGGAAAAAAAGACTTTTTATATTACTACGCCGATTTACTATCCCAGCGGCTCCATGCATATTGGTCACACCTATACAACGGTGGCGGCCGATACCATGACGCGCTTTAAGAAGATGACGGGTTATGACACCTATTTTTTAACCGGAACGGATGAGCATGGCCAAAAAATTGAGCGGAAAGCCGCCGCGGCAGGTGTAGACCCTAAAAGTTATATCGACCCCATCGTCGAAGAGACAAAAGCGCTCTGGAAGATGATGGAAATTGAGTATGATGATTTTATTCGCACCACAGATGAACGCCATGTAAAAGTGGTGCAGAAGATATTCAAAAGATTTTATGACCAGGGCGATATCTATAAGAGCGAGTATGAAGGTCAGTATTGCGCTGATTGCGAAGCTTTCTGGACGCCTTCCCAATTAAAGGAGGGCAATGGTTGCCCGGACTGTGGGCGTCCGACGGAGTTGGTGCGTGAAGAAAGCTACTTCTTTAAAATGAGCAAGTATCAGGACTGGCTGATTGACTATATCGAGAAAAACCCTGAGTTCATCCAGCCGGTCAGCCGTGCCAATGAGATGCTGCACAACTTCCTGCGCCCCGGTTTACAGGACTTGTGTGTCAGCCGTACATCCTTCAAGTGGGGTGTGCAGGTGGACTTTGATCCCCGCCACGTTGTGTATGTCTGGGTTGACGCGTTGTCCAACTACATTACTGCGCTGGGTTACGGTACCGAGGACGACGCGCTGATGCAGCGCTATTGGCCTGCCAATGTCCAGCTTGTGGGCAAGGAGATCGTCCGCTTCCATACGATTTATTGGCCTATTATGTTGCATGCTCTGGGGCTGCCTCTGCCCAAGCAGGTATTTGCTCACGGTTGGCTGCTGTTTGGCAATGATAAAATGAGCAAGTCAAAGGGCAACGTGGCATACCCTCAGCCCATTGTCAAACGTTATGGTGCTGATGCGTTACGCTATTATTTGCTCAGGGAAATGCCTTTTGGTTCTGACGGCAACTATACTAACGAAGCGTTGCTGACCCGAGTCAATGCTGATTTGGTGAACGACTTGGGCAACCTGGTAAGCCGTACATCAGCTATGATTATTAAGTACTTTGATGGCAAACTGCCTCCCCTTGGCACTTTGGAAGAAGCGGACGAAAGGCTGAAAACGCTTGTGCTTAGCTTGCCGGGCGAAGTGGAAAAGCAGATGGATCAGCTGCAGTTTTCCCAGGCGCTGGTGGAAATTTGGCGGGTTGTCGGCGAGTGTAATAAATATATTGATATAACCCAGCCTTGGGTGCTGGGTAAGGATGAAAGCAAAAAAGACAGGCTGGGCACAGTATTGTACATGCTGGCTGAAAGTTTGCGCTATGTTTCCGTCCTGTTGTGGCCCTTTATGCCGGCTACGCCGGAGCGGATATATCCCCAAATTGGTGCCGTCCATGCGGACCAAAAGACATGGGAATCATTGACCACCTTTGGTGCTTTACTGCCGGGAACGCTGATTGAGCGCAAAGAAGCTCTGTTTCCCCGGCTTGATGTTCAGGCGGAGCTGGAAGCGCTTGCTAAGGATTCTGAACAAAAAGGCGCGGACGAAGAAAAGCAGGAAGAGCCGGTTGCTGAAGCGAAGCCAAATATTTCCATTGATGACTTTGTCAAAATTGTGCTGCGTGCTGCTCGTGTCGTGGCATGTGAAAAGGTTCCAAAGAGTGATAAATTGTTAAAACTGACCTTGTCCCTTGGGGAAGAGCAGAGAACTGTGCTTTCGGGCATTGCCGAGTACTATCAACCTGCGGACGTGTTGGGCAAACAGGTGGTATTGCTTTCAAACCTTGCGCCGCGAAAAATCAGGGGTGTCTTATCTGAAGGCATGGTGCTTTGTGCAACGAGCAGAGATGAAAAGAAACTGAAGCTGCTATCTGTCGATGGCGACATGGAAGATGGTGCGTTTATCAGCTGATGTTCAATTTGTTTGATAGCCATTGCCATCTGGACGATGTTCGCTTTGATGAAGATTTAAAGGACGTCATTGACAGGATGCGTTCCAATGGCATGGTTGCTTGTACCTGTGTCGGCAGCGATTTAACGACCAGTGAAACATGCATACACCTCGCTCAGAAACATGACATCGTGTATGCTGCGGTGGGGGTGCATCCTCACGAAGCCAAAGACACTCTGCCCAACTACCTTCAACGGATAGAAGAAAATCTCAAAATAGATAAGGTTGTAGCGCTGGGTGAAATTGGGCTGGATTATTATTATGACCATTCGCCAAGAGATATTCAAAAGCGGGTTTTTCTTGAACAGTTGGAGTTGGCGCATACCCTGCGATTCCCTGTCATTTTGCATGTACGGGATGCTCACGGTGATATGTTAAGTTTGCTGAAAGAGCGTCGGGGACGTCTTAGTGGGGGCGTTGTACACTGCTATTCCGGTAGCGCCGACAGCGCGCGGGAATACTTGGACCTTGGTTTTTACATTTCGTTTGCTGGCCCTGTTACCTATAAAAATGCGAGAAAAGCCAACGAGGCCGCGCTTTCAGTCCCTCTTGACAGGCTGCTGATAGAAACGGATAGTCCCTATCTTGCGCCTGTTCCGCTGAGGGGAAAACGTAACGAGCCCTCCAATGTGCGTTATGTATGCGAGCATCTTGCCGAATTACACGGGATAACGCCGCAGGAGATGGCGAATATAACTTGCCGCAATGCCTGCCAAGTGTATGGCGTTAAAATGTGACAAAACTAATAACAAACTTAACAAAAGTTCAATTTCGTCTTCATTTGTATGAAATATGTGTTATAATGACGTGTGTACTCTGTGAAGGGTGGTTTCGGCATGCCTATTGAACCTTTAATTCTGGCTTCTTCTTCTCCCCGTCGGCAGGAATTGTTGGCTTCCATGGGTGTTCCCTTCGAGGTGCATGCTGCTGACGTGGATGAAAACCTAATCGGTAATCCTGAGGATGTTGTCAGGCAGTTGTCTTTCAGAAAGGCCGAGGCTCTGTTTCAAAAGTATCCTGACAGGTTTGTGTTGGCTGCTGATACCCTTGTCTCTATTGATGGACTGGTTTTTGGTAAGCCTGTGGATCATCAGGATGCCCGGCGGATGATTGCGGCATTACAGGGGACATGGCACGAGGTGCATTCCGGCGTATGCTTATTGTCCCCACAAAACCCCGGTGGAGACATTCGCCATGCTATGACGCGGGTTCACTTTGTGCCGTTGAGCGATGCGGAAATTTTAGCCTATGTAAATAGCGGCGAGCCTGAAGGCAAGGCAGGAGCGTATGCCATTCAAGGCAGAGCAGGGATGTTTGTATCAGAAATTTTCGGCAGTTACTCGAATGTGATTGGTCTTCCAACTGCCCTTGTCAGGGATATGCTGAAAGCCCATCATTACCCCCAATTCCAATAAGAACAGGTTGTGTGATATGCCCATTATTGCGCCCGATATCGGAATAGACTTAGGAACATCAAATACTCTTGTATACGTCAGTCGCAAGGGTATATTAATTAACGAACCAACATTATTAATTGTATCCGGAGGCGCCAGGCGCACGCTGCGTGCTATCGGTGCTGATGCGCGGGCGTTGGTGGGAAGAACCACAGGTGGAGATGTGGCGGTGCGTCCACTGAGGGATGGGACGGTCAAAGAATATGAGATGACGGAAACCATTCTGCGCTACTTTATTCGCAAGGCCATAGGTGCTTCTTATTTAATCAAGCCCCGGGTATTTATTACCGTTCCATGTTATATTTCTCCGGTGGAGCCCCGTCTCGTACAAAAAACCGCTCTGAATGCCGGCGCACGCAAAAATGCTGTACACTTGATTGAAAAGCCGTTTGCCTCGGCCTATGGTTCGGGTCTTCCTGTGTTTCAGCCTGAGGGAAGTATGGTGGTGGATATAGGCGGGGGAACGACAGAGGTTGCTATTATTTCTATTGGCGGTATTGTTTGTTCCCGCTCGATTAAAGTTGGCGGAATCAAGATGGATGAAGCGATTATTGAGTTTATTCGTCATGACTACAATATGCTCATCGGGGATCGTATGGCGGAGGATCTGAAGATTGACTGGGGATCCGCTTTGCCGGTTAAAGAAGATAGAAAAGTTATGATTCGTGGCCGTGACCTGATTACCGGTTTACCACAGACTGCCGAGATTACCTCGTCCAAGATATATGATGCCCTGCAGGGACCGTTGAATAAAATTCTTCAGGCAATAACCAGCGTGTTAGAAAAAGCTCCCCCTGAATTGGCGGGCGATGTTCTGCGCAAGGGCATTTATCTTATGGGGGGCGGTTCACAGCTATATGGTATCGAACATTTCCTGGCGAGTGAATTGGGTTTACCCGTTATTCTTGCCAAAGACCCTCTGATATGTGCCGTTAACGGTGTGGGCAATCTGGCGGAGAACGCTGAACTGCTGAACCGTATTGGCCGTTCTAACTTCATGAAAGATGAGGAAGTATAAGGGCGTATGGCACGTTCCCGTCAAAAAGATAAAAAGAGCAGGCGTACAAAACCGCGGCAGAAACGACGGTTATCCCAACTGGTCAGTTTTGTTGTTATCATTGTTTTGCTGGGGATTATTTTTTCCATGATTGCGTCCCAATTTTTCCCGGAATTAAGATTTCTTGACGCACCAAGGCAAATGGTAGCCCGCTTGATTACTCCGCTTCAGCGCACTTTTGCCGGTGCGACTGACACGGTGGTGGATTACCTGCGCAAACTGAAATACCGCAGTACCTTGGAAGAAGAGTATGAAAAACTGCGTGATAAGGTAGACGAGTTAACCGACCGCGCGATGCGCGTGGAGGCGCTGGAGTACGAGTTATCCCAATTGGCCGACTTGAATGATGAGATACAGAATAATCCTCGTATGGATGGTATCAAAGCCAATATTATCGCGCGGGATACCAGCAATTATACCTATACCTTGACAATTGATGCAGGTTCAAACAAGGGTATCGAAAACTACATGGCTGTGGCTGTGCCGGGCGCATTGATTGGTTATACCTATGACGTTAAACCAAGCAGTGCCTCGGTTATGGGTATTATTGATGCTGATTGCAGTATCGCGGCGTTAATTGAATCTAGCCGGGACGAGGGGACATTGCGCGGAACGCTGTCAATCAATGGAAAAAAAGAATGCCGCATGTACTATTTATCGTATTCAACCCTTCCAAGGCCAGGCGACAGGGTTGTTACTTCCGGTGTGGGGATGGAGTTTCCAAAGGGCATTCCCATCGGGTATGTTCGTGAAAGTACCCGTGGATTGGAAGACAATAAGCAGTACATTGTTGTTGATCCCATTGCTGACTTTGAGCACCTTGAATATGTGATTGTCTATCGGTACAGACCTACCCAGGCTGAAACTGCCGACAACCGTGGTACGTTGTCGGAGGCGACCTTTATTCCGCTACCTACCGCCATTCCATTGCCTACTTTTATCGGACAGAAAACAGCGTTGACCCCGGAACCCAGCCCCACCATTGATCCGGCCGAGCCGGAGGCATCGGCATCGCCAACGCCTTCGCCTGCTGTGCGTACCGTTGCGCCGGGGGATGATGTCACCTACAACGAGCGTGTAACAGCGGCTGAAACGCCAGAGGCATCTGCTATGCCAACTTCCACGCCCTCACCCGAACCTACTGCGACATTCTCTGTAGACCAGATGACAGTGGAGGATGATTAGTGCGTAGATTGCCCCGTGTCCATCGTATCGGATTTGCTACATCAAGGCTGCTTAAAACGGTTGTTCTGGTGTTGCTGTTCTATTTGCTCCAAACAACGGTGATGCCACATCTGAAAATATGGGGTGTCATGGCAAACTTAAACATGGTTATTATTGCTATCCTGACGGTATCCCTGGGAAAAAAATACGCTTTTGCATCCGGTGCCACAATCGGCATCATCATGGAATCGATGGCGCGCAATATCAACTCCTTTTATATTATCATCTATCCCACATTGGCGCTGATTTATGCGCAGGTGTTCGCGGATATGAGCGACGTAAAGCGCGAAATTCGCCGTGTACAGCTAAAAAATGAAGAACATAGTGAAAACCTGGAAAGCAGCCTGACACAAAAGAAAAGGCGGTTTAAAATTAGGTTCAAACGGACATCACCTGATGATCTAAACCCTCATCTGCGCATTGTGCTGAATGCGGCGGCTCTGCATGCCACATATGAGGTGATTATGATGATTTATACCGCGCTCAATGGTATTCCGATAACCTTTTACCATATTTTCAATCTTATCAAAGCAACCTCTTATACGGCAGTAAGCTGCGTGACAATGTATCCTGCCCGGGCATTTTTAGGAATGTACCCAAAGAAAAAGGTTAAGCAGGTGGGGGATGATTTGGGGCAATATCAGGAAGGGTCTTCACGCGCTGACTGGAAAATGATTACAGTGATACCAGATGATCCAACAGCAGAATCTCTTCACTGCTTTGAACTAAGGCGAGATGGAACTGTACAGAAGATAGAGACGAAAACTGATGAGAAACGTGAAACTGTTCTGAAAGATGAATCGAAAACGTCTGTTCAAACGGAAACGGAAAAACTCGGTGGGGTTTTTAAAGCGATCAAGCCGAAGATGAACTGTAAGTTTTTCCTGAAGAAGCCCCGGAAGGAGGAGACAAAGAATGAAAATTGAAAAAAGTACCAATATTCGTTTTTTGCTTTTTGTTATTGTTGTCGTGCTGAGTTTTTCTTTTGTCATCGGCGGCTTATACCGATTGCAGATTGTTAATGCAGATATATACCAGCAGGATGCGGGCAGCAAGAGCGAGAAAACCCTGCGCCTGACGGGCAAACGTGGCATGATAACCGATGCGGATTCTGTTGTGCTGGCAATGAGCGAAGAAATATTTAATGTGACATTTCAGCGCAGCATGAATCAGAACAGTACCAGCGACTATATTAAGTTTACTGATTCCATACTGGAAACGATTTCCATTATCGAAAAATATGGCGGGGAAATCAGCTCTCAGTTTGTTATTGAGCGTAACCCCGACACCAATGCATGGGAGTTTAACTTTGGCAAAGGTATTTCCGAACGTGCGTGGGCGCTGAGGGAAAACAGATGGCGGGATAATCATTACCTGCCTGCTTCCAATTCCAAGTATGATACGGCGGAAAAATGCTACGAACATCTTGTAAAACTATATGATTTGGAAAACCGTAACCTGGATGAAGAGACAATCATCAAGGTGCTGGCAATTTATTCGGAAATGCAAATGAACCTTTACAATTCATTGCCTATTGTAATTGCTAAGGATGTACCTTATTCCGCTGTCAGCGAGATTACCGGAAGAAAAATGATGCTGTATGGGATTGATATTTCTACGGGCGAAAAGCGTGTTTATCCCAGGGGGAATATGGCGTCACAAGTGATCGGGTATGTCGGTCCTATTTCGGACAACGACAACTATCAGACAGAACTTAAGCCCCTGGGCTACGCGCTCAATGACGTCATCGGTAAAGACGGTGTGGAAAAGAGCATGGAGAACTGGCTGACACCCAATATTTCCAGCCGCCAGGGAAACCGCGTGATGGAGCGGGACAACCTGGGGCGCCTGACACGGCAGATTTCCGCTACGCCGCCCAGTGATGGCAACAATATTAAACTAACACTGATTGCCGCCTACCAACAAATGGCGGAACAGTGCATTGCCATGAATGTTGCCCACACCCGCGAGAAGCAAGAAAAAAAACTGGTTGATATGGACTGGCTGGAAAAGCAGCGCGAAAAGTTGGAAGTGCGTGACTTTGACAAGTACCCCATGAAACTTGCTGAAACAGGTGCCATGATGGTGGTGGATGTGAATACCGGCAGGGTGTTGGCGATGGCGCAGTATCCCACCTATGATTTAAATGCGATGACGGCCGGAGGGGCGGAAGCTGCGTCTTTTCTGCTGGATACACGCAATGTGATGCGCAACATAAATATCCAGCAACGTGCTGAGCCCGGTTCAATTTACAAGATGGTTACCGCCATGGCGGCGCTTAGCAACGGAGAGTTGACGGTGGATGAAACCATCACGGATGAAGGGCCTTACATGCGGTTTACCAACCAGGAAGCTGACGCCCCTATTTGCTGGATAACCAAGGGGCAGCGCTGGAAACATGCCAACCTAACGATTATTGAGGGAATATCCAACTCCTGCAACTACTTTTTCTATGAGTTGGCTGGTCGGCTGTATGGTGATACCGGTACGAACAGATTATATAAATACTCGGCGCAACTTGGCCTGACAAGCAAGACCGGCATCCAATTGCCTGGTGAAGCCCGCAGTGTTGTGGGCTGTCAAACCTCTCTGTATGATCCCAGCGCTTCCCTTGCTGATCAGGAGACGTCACAGCCTATTCTGGTTGCCGCTTCAATCAAAAAGCATTTGCTTAATGTCGGCGCAAGCTACGGCATCACTTACGATGATGCCAGGCTTGACGCGTGTATACGCGAGTTGATGAACATGGCAGTGAACACGGCCTCTGACAAGTGGGCGGATGCGATGCGTCCTATCCTGATGGCAGAACTCAATATGACAAGGGATATGGTATGGCGCCAGGCGGTTATCGGGGATATCTGGGTATACCTGAATGACATCAAATGGGGCGGAAGCTTGGAAGTACAGATGGGGATCGGCCAGTCGATTACCGTGCTGACGCCTGCGGCGGTTTCGCGCTATGTTGCCGCGATAGGCAATGGCGGAACGGTTTATAACCTATCTATTATTGATTCCGTCGTTTCGCCCGATGGTGAAATTCTCAACAAGTATGAACCAAATGTCTTTGGCAAACTGGAAAATATTCAGCCTTTCCTGCCCTACATACGTGAAGGCATGAAGGGCGTGGTTGACGCGGACCAGTCAGGTACTGCTGGCCGCTACTTCAAAAACTGGCCATACGAGAAGAACTTGTGGGCGAAAACAGGTACGTCCCAGATAACTATTGGCGGTGTGAAAATAGACGTGGAAAACAATGGCTGGTTTGTCGCCTTGACACCTTTTGATACCCCCGCAGAAATAGCCATTGTGACATTAATCCCCAATGGCTTTTCGGGCGGCGAAACGGTGCTTGCCACCAAGGACTTTATCACCTGGTGGATGGATAATAAAACCAAGCAAACAGGCGATGTACCCGTTGTTTCAGGCAATGAACTGATGCCCTGAGGTGAAAAGTATGGGAAAAGTATGGATGTTTGCCTCGGGTAAGGGAGGCGTTGGAAAATCGTCGATTACGGCGGGGTTAGCTGTAGTGTTTGCAGGCAGAGGCATGCGAACGCTGATTGTGGATGCGGATGTCGGTTTGCGCAATCTTGATTTGATGTTAGGGTTGCAGGACAAGGTTCTCTATGAACTGTACGATAGTCTGGAAAAGCGCTGTTCGCTAGAAAATGCCATGGTTGCGCATCCCAAATACCCGTCCCTCTATTTGCTGGCAGGGGGTCAGACGTCCCGGCCTTCAGACTTTGGACGTTCCCAGATGAGCAAAGTGTTTGCAACGCTGAAAAAGTATTTTGATATTATTCTGGTGGATTGTCCGGCGGGTCTGGGCCGGGGCTTGCGCAATATTCTATCTGTTGCGGATGAGTGCGCTCTTGTAGCGACTCCAGATGATGTCTGCTTGCGCGACACGGAGAAGACGGCGAAATATGTATTTGAGCAAACGTCTTTGCATTCTCATTTGATTCTCAACCGTACCCTGCCATCGGTTGTGAAAAGAGGCGGAATGCTACCCGCGCAAACAATAGCACAAAGCCTTGATTTAACGCTGCTTGGTACAGTCATGAGTGATGACAGGGTTTATATCGCAATGTTGGAAGGCAAGTGCATGGCGGAGGCTAAATCAAAGCAAGTATTGGATTCATTGAATGCCATTGCCTCCAGAATGCAAGGTTTGGAGGTACCGTTCAGCTGTGATCGGGAAAGCGCTATAATGCGCTGGCTACGCCGTTTGAAGGAGGGGAAACCTGTTGTCCACAACAAGAACTGACGAAACAAAACGCAGCAGACCTTTTTTTGATGTATTGCTGCTGCTTATGATGTATACATTGATGATTTTGGGCGTATTGTTTATTTCTGTTGCTACCTACGATCCCAGTGTCAGTGCCGATTTACCGCTGATTGGCAAAGTTATCAAATCGAATTCGGGAAGTTGGCAAGCGATTTTTACCGTTGCATCGCCTCTGGTGGTATGGTTTATCGTATCAATCCCATATGAACAGTTTCGCAACTATGCAAAACCTTTCTATATTATTGTCATTTCTCTTTTGTTGCTTACCTTGGGAACACAGTCGATTCGTAATGTGAGCGCATGGTTTGAACTGGCGTTGGGCCGAATGTTACAGCCTAGTGAGTTTGCGAAAATCGCCATAATCTTGATGTTGGCGCGGCGGCTTAGCAGCAATCCAAAGCCTATGAGTACGTTTGCTGACGCCTTTTTCAGTATAGGAACAGCTGCGTTACCTACTCTGATTACGCTTGGGCAAGGTGAAGCCGGCTCTGCGATTGTTATGGCGGTAATTTTCTATATCATGATTTATTTTGGCGGAGCAGATTGGAAGTGGCTTGTAGGGCTTGGCTTAATTGCGCTGATAGGGATTGGGGTTGTCTTTGGCTATGGTATCATAAGCGGGTCTGATAACTACCGTTTGCTGCGCATCCTGTCGTTTATAGATCCCCACAAGTATGCGCAGAGCGCAGGGCTTCAAATTCTCAACTCTCAGGAAGCGATTGGCTCTGGCGGACTCAAGGGGGTTGGATTGTTTGTTATTGGCTCTCACAGCCAATTAAACTTTGTGCCGGAGGATTGGACGGATTTTGTTTTTGCATCCATTGGGGAAGCGGTGGGCTTTATTGGATGTGTCATTATTTTGCTTTTGTACATGGGTATGATCCTCAGAATGCTGTATCTTGCCCGCTATACATATGACAAATATGGACGACTCATTATTGTGGGCGTGATGGCGATGATGTTTTTCCACGTTTTCCAGAATGTTTCCATGACCATTGGCCTGATGCCTATCACAGGCATACCTTTGCCTTTTCTGAGCTATGGCGGCTCTAATCTGCTAACTAATGTTATTGGCGTTTCTCTGGTGCTGAATGTAACGTTAAACAGAAGCGGGAAGGTATCAGACTTTGCCATGCCTGTTTCTGTGCCGGGCAGGAATAGGAAGCGGGGCAAGAAACAAAAAATATACGTAAACGTATCCCAAAAAGAAGGGTAACCCTTTTATCAGCAGAACGCCGGATATTACCCTTGCAGTTCTACCAAGTGCATAGTATAATCCCTTTGCTTATCAAAGCCCAAAACATGGTTTGTGGGAGGAAGTAATGAATGGGGTTTAAAAAGTGTCCGCGATGTGAATTGAATTATATTCTTAGTACAGAAAAATACTGTAAGGTTTGCATGCGGGAGCTTCGTGGTGAAGAAGTAAAGGAAGAGATCGAAGTTTGCACGATTTGTAATGACGCTCCTGCCATTCCGGGCAAGGACGTGTGTTTGTTTTGTCTCAAAGAAATGTCCGGCGATTCCGGCAAGCGGGAAGCACCCGCGGCGGAGGATGACGATACGTCCCTAGATGCTCCGGAAACGATGGATGATGATATGATTCCGGAAATTGATGAAGATATCCCGGAAGATGAGTATGAAAAAATAACCAGCGATTTGTCGCTGGAAGAGTTGGAAGAGGACGAAAACGAGGAGGACGAAGACGCTGACGAAGACTTCGAATGAAAGGAAAATTTACGCGATCAGCGATTTTCATCTTCCTGGGGGAACTGACAAGCCTATGGATATATTCGGTTCCCATTGGGAGGCTCACTTTGACCAGATAGAAAATGACTGGAAAAAAAAAGCTTCGGAACAGGATATTATTCTAATACCGGGCGACATTAGTTGGGCGATTACGCTGGAAGAGGCGTTGCCGGATTTAATGAGGATTGCTTCCCTTCCGGGGATAAAGATATTAATAAAGGGGAACCATGATTATTGGTGGAACTCCATTTCCCGTTTGCGCGCTGCGTTACCAAGTGGGATGTACGCATTGCAGAATGATGCGCTGTTGATAGATGATATCGTTTTTTGTGGCACAAGGGGATGGTCGGTTCCGGACAAGCAGGACCTGCAGGATGAAAAGATATATCGGCGGGAACTGCAAAGGCTTGAATTATCGCTTTGTCATGCTGAAAAAATAGGGACTGGCAAGCGTAAAGTGGCGCTGTTGCATTACCCGCCTATTGATGCGGCGGGCTTAGACAGCCCTGTGTCGGGGATGCTTGAGAGATTCCGTGTCCATGATGTAGTGTATGGACATATCCATGGGACAGGGGTTAAAACGGCCTTCCGGGGCGAAAAAAATGGTGTCCGGTACCATTTTGTGTCTTGTGACGGCCTTGATTTTGCGCTGTATCAATTGCCTGATTGAATATTGCAATCAAACTTTCTGCCTGAGTGGAGATAAGTGGTTTTTGAAGCGAGTGCGTTATTGCTGCTAACCCGGAGTGAAAATGAGTGGGGATTGCGATAACGACAGGGAAACACCGTTACCTGATTGGTCATATAAAACAGACGATAAACAAACGTCGAAATTAACAAAATTTTAATTGTATTTTACATTCATTGCACATTATTCGTTTGAAATCAAGAACAAATATACATAATTACTTAAATTACAAGAAAAT
This sequence comes from uncultured Oscillospiraceae bacterium, assembly GCA_964496775.1. Classification (GTDB taxonomy): domain Bacteria; phylum Bacillota; class Clostridia; order Christensenellales; family Aristaeellaceae; genus DTU024. The sequence goes on along the minus strand of CAZCBC010000001.1, from coordinate 28,346 downwards.
ATGTTCTCATATCGCGCTCCGAACAAACCGGAGTGCGATTTTCATAATGATTTCCAATGGATTTCAGGGTGCGTTTGTGATTGACGTTGGTGGGTTTAAGTGTTATTTTGTGTCATACAGTAGATAATAAGTGGAGAATGGTGGTGAAACCAGGTGGGCAACGGGTCGGATACGAATACAACGCAGCTGCCGCAGGAGCAGCCAACCAATGTATTGCCTGATTCAACTGTCACGATTCCCGCGGAACCAAAAGACTGGCAGTTAAACGGTGCCTTCTGGCACAGCATTGATCCCAAAGGCCGCGTTATTATTCCGCATTTCTTTCGGGAGCAACTGGAGGATGGCATCGTGGTAAGCGTCAACACTGCTCAGGACAGCATTGCCGTATATCCTCTGGAAGTATGGCATGACCGCGTCAAAATGCTGAACAATTTAGTGAAGAAAAAAAGAGCGCTGGAACCGATTTTATCCAGGTTCTCCATGCTCTCCTATCAGAACTGTAATTTTGACCAACAGGGCCGGGTGCTGATACCTGCGTTGCTCAGAGATATGTTTCTAAAGGATACACAATCGGTTCGCGTTTCAGGCGCATTTGACCATGTTCGTATCGTGTCGGAGGAGCAGGCAAAAACCGAGGATGAGAAATTCAGTTCTCAGGCTGTAGATATCCTCGAAATGATAAGTGCAACCCAAGAAGAGATGTAAAAGAAAGGAAGACGCCAATGTCGCAGACCACGTTGAATCCCCGTTACATAAAAGCTGGGCCGCAAATGAAGATGCTGATGAAGTTTGGCGTCAGCTATACTGCCGATTTGCCCGATGCGGATGTCAGCACCAATGACGATACGCGGCAGATTTTTAAGGCTTGCGAAAATGCCATTCAAAAGGTGGATTTTAGAATTCCTGTCTGGCTCTCAGTGATCATTGTATTGATTGCTGTTATGGTGATGATGTCACAGTATTCATTCCGCCTGGCCACGATGGCATCTATTGATTCCAGTATAATCCAAGCCCAGGAAGAATACGAACGATTGGATAGAGAAATGACGGCACTTCAGGGTGATTTTGACAAAGCGAGTGATTCGTCGTATATTTGTTACTATGCAGTGCAAAAGCTCGGGATGAAGCGGGCTGTGGATGATTTGGTGATACAAATCAGCGCTCCAGACACGCGCCCAGTGCAATTGGATAAGAACCTAGCTATGGGTAGTGCGTCAGGTAACCATTAATAGATTTATTTAAAGGGGACTATGGAATAAATGCAACTTTCCATCTTGGCAGAAGCTGCTGCGAAGTATTGCTTGAAGGTAACAGGGGACTGTGAAATACGCTCCCTTTCTCAGGACAGCCGCAGAAAAACAGACTGCGGCTTGTTTTTCTGCATTGATGGCGCGCATTTTGACGCGCACAACTTTGCACAGCAGGCAATTGATCAGGGTGCCGTCGCATTGGTTGTGACGCGCCTGTTGCCGGATTTGAAGGTGCCGCAGGTGCTGGTTACCAATGACAGGGCGGCTATGGCGCTGATGGCATCTGCTTTTTATGGCAACCCGTCCAAAAAGCTTCGCATGATCGGTATCACAGGTACAAAGGGGAAAACCACCACAACGTATTTTGTAAAGTCAATCTTGGGGGCGGCAGGCATTGCCAGCGGCCTCATTGGCACAACGGGCAATATGATAGGCGATCAGTGGCTGCGGGGGAACCTGACGACGCCTGACCCTATTGAATTACACGCAACCCTTAAACAAATGGTGGACGCCAATGTAGAGGCGGTTTGCATGGAGGTTTCTGCCCATGCTGTTGATATGCACCGCCTGGAAGGGGTGGAGTTTGAAGCGGGTTGTTTTACAAACCTGTCCCAGGATCATCTCGACTACTTCCATTCAATGCGTACTTATTTTGAGGCGAAAAAGAAATATTTCACCTCCGGCATGGTAAAGAACGCTGCGCTGAACGCGGATGACGAGCGGA
>CAZCBC010000001.1:19824-26362 GCA_964496775.1 uncultured Oscillospiraceae bacterium | reverse complement strand
ACAACAGAGATTATTGATGCGCTTAAAATACCTCATAGTACTTTTGGCATCAGTGCCAATGCGGATATTTTTGCGCGTGATATAGAAATTGGCGAAGATGGTCTGAGGTTTGTTTTATCTCTATGGAATGAGCAACGTTACCCGGTAGCCATGAAGATGATGGGCATGTTTAATGTATATAACGCGCTGGCTGCGACGGCCGTCAGCCTGATACTGGGAATAGAGCCTGCCCATATCGTTAAAGGATTGGAGCAGATTAAGTCCGTTCCCGGGCGTGCTGAGATTCTGGACACGGACACTGCCTATAAGGTTATACTTGACTATTCTCACTCTCCGGCGGCAATGAAAAACATACTGGAAACTGTGCGCGGCTTTGTACGGGGGCGGATTATTATTCTCTTTGGCTGCGGTGGGGATAGGGATCATGGGAAACGCCCCATCATGGGCGAGGCGGCGGGCCTGGGGGCGGACTATACGATTATCACCAGCGACAACCCCAGAACGGAAGATCCATACCAGATTCTGCTTGATATCGAGCGCGGAATGAAAAAAACCAATGGAGCCTACGAGATCATCGAGAATCGCCGGGAAGCGATTCGCAAAGCGCTAGATATTGCACGGGATGGAGATGTGGTGATTCTGGCGGGCAAAGGGGATGAGACCTATCAGGAAATCAATGGTGTTAAACGTCCCTTTGATGAGAAACAGATTGTAAAAGAAATTCTTGGCGAGAACTAAGCGAGACAATGTACCTCTTCCGGGAGGAACGTATGCCGACAAAAAACCCACTGATTGAATTAAAACCACACAAAGACCAGACTGCCTTGATTATCGGTATGGCCAGAAGCGGTCAGGCGGCTGCGAAACTAATCCATGCAGCTGGTGGGCGCGTTTTGCTGTATGATAAAAAGAAAAGAGAAGAGCTTCAAGATTTATCTATGTTAAATGAGCCGGAAGGCTTATTTTGGCATCTGGGCGAAGAAATAGGGCCTTTGTATCATCAGGCGGATTTTTGCATTATTAGTCCCGGGATATCGCAGGCATCTCCGGACTATCTGGGAGCGGTTCGGTCGGGGTTGCCCGTGTATGGTGAGATGGAATATGCTTCAACCTTTATTCCCTGCCCGATGTACGCTATAACGGGGACGAACGGGAAAACCACAACCGTATCACTTTTAGGCGATATGTTGGAAAAGAGCGGCTTCTTAACCCATGTGGCAGGCAATATAGGATATCCTTTGTCCGCTGCCGCTCTTGCAGCTTCTCCCGAAGACCGTGTTGTGGTCGAGGTTTCGAGTTTCCAATTGGAAACGTCATGTACCTTTCATCCTGCTGCGGCGGCAGTCCTCAACATTACCCCGGACCACTTGGACAGGCACGGCTCCATGGAAGTCTATGTGTCACTAAAAAAGCGGATTTTCCGGAATATGACGGCTCAGGATACGGCTGTGCTGAATGCTGATGATGCTCTCTGTGTAGAGATGGCTGAAGGAATTTTGGCCCAGACTATGTGGTTTTCGCGAAAGCGTGAGGTCAGCAGTGGAACGTTTATCAAGGACGGACAGATTGTCTTGCGTACCAATGAGTTTGAAAAAGTAATCTGTCCGGTAGCAGAGGTCGGAATCCCTGGCCAACACAATGTAGAGAATGCTTTGACGGCTGTTGCGCTGGCGGCGGTGGCGGGCGTACCTGCGCCTGTTATGCGGCATTCTTTAAGAACCTTTGCGGGCGTAGAGCATCGCATTGAGTATGTTCGTGAAGTAGATGAAGTATGGTATATTAACGACAGCAAAGGGACCAACCCGGATTCAACCCAGAAGGCTGTAGAAGCGATGCAGGTTCCCACCGTGCTTATTTTGGGGGGGAAGGATAAAAATATGCCATTTGATGCGCTGGCGAAAGCAGTTATAAACGCACCGCATATTCGCCATGTCGTTTTAATGGGAGAAACTGCGCAGTTGCTGGAACAAACCTTGCGTCAACATGGCGTTCATGCAATTACCCATGCGGAATCGCTTGAAGATGCTGTGTTCAGGGCGCGGGAAAAGGCAGTGAAAAAAGGGGCAGTTCTCTTCTCGCCTGCCTGCGCATCTTTTGATATGTTTAAAGATTACGAGGAGAGAGGCCGATGCTTCAAGGCCATTGTGCAGTCGCTATAGTATGCAGCCGAATTTTGACGAAAACCGCATAAGTAATCCCTCCGAAGGAGACATTATTCAGGAGAGGATAGAAAATCTGCCGGAACTTGAAGATGCCGCTCCGGGCTTTTCACAAGGCGCTAAAAGGCTGATAACCATATTCAGTGTTATTGTCATCATACTCAGCGCTGCCTTCATCATACGGGACAATGTGTTGGTTATCCGAAAGCTGACGGTTAACGGCATTCGGAATGTTCCTTGGCAGACTGTGGCTTTATCTGCAGGGCTGAATGCTTCAAGCAATTATTTTAACCTGAATGAAGACACGATACGCGAAGGGATTAATAGAAACCGATACCTGGAATATAAAAGCATGATAAAGAGATTTCCCAACACTTTGATTTTGAATGTCAGAGAGCGGATTCCCGTTGCCTTCATACGGTATATTGGTATCAACTATATCATGGCGGATGATGGCATGATTCTTGAAAAAGTGCGTAGTGATCAGAACTTGCAGGATCTGACAATGGTTTCCGGCTTAACGATTCAGGATATTCAAGTGGGTTCGCTGCCTAAATTGCGCCGTTTGGATCAAATGTCGGCGTGTACTGAACTGATCAAGGAACTCCTGCTACAGGGGATGATGTCCAGCGTCATTGACATTAACTTCGCTGAACCCGGCACTATCTACATGACGACAATGGACGGCTATACTGTTCATTTGGGGAACAGCCGGTATCTTCGGGCTAAAATCGGTACAGTACGAGGTGTTCTTGCAGAACTTAAAAAGCAGGGATATGAAGGTGGTGTAATTGAGACGACGGTGCCGGGCGAAGCGAACTATCGTCCGGAAAAGTTATAATTGCGACAGAAATTTGACGAATATTCAAGGAAAGACTTGCTAAAATGTCATAAAAAGGTTACAATAAACCATCCGAAAGGTTTTTTTGTGTACAGGTAATTGTACGAATAAACATGATTGTAGAGTAATGCCTGAGAAATGAGGATGAGGATACGATGAGGAGCACGGTAACGGTTGTCGACTTTGGCACGAGCAAGATCGTTGCGCTGATTGCGGAAGTGTCCGGCAGACAGCGTTGCGATATTGTTGGGGCCGGCATTGCCACATATGACGGCTATGCTGATGCGAGATGGAACAATCCCGGCGATGTCAACAACGCTCTGGATAGCGCCATCAAAACTGCTGAAGAACAAGCCCGTACCTCTGCCCGTGATATTTACTGCGGTGTTCCCGGCCAGTTCTCCAAGGTATATACCGTGGAAGTAAAATTGGAACTCCAGGGCGCTGATCCCCGTGTCACGAACAAGGATATTGAAGCCTTGTTTGATTTGGCGGATCAGGAAATGCGCGACATCCCCGGTGTACCAATTCATCGCAGTCCTGCATGGTTTGTGGTGGATGATGGCAAAAAAACACTGGAACCCATCAATCTGCATGGCAATGAGTTCCGTGCTATGATTTCATATGTTAAAGCCGACCAGTTTTTTATTGCAGATGTGTCGGAAAGGTTGCGTGCGCTCGGCAAAGTCCCCTACGGTTTTTTCTCTACCCCCATGGGCCAAGCGATCCTTTATATTTCCGACGAGGAGCGGGATCGTACTGCTTTACTAATAGACATCGGATACCTTGATACAGAGGTTATGGCGGTGGAAGGGGATACGATTATTTACCATAAAGTGCTTCCTCTTGGGGGCGGCCACATGTCGGCGGACTTGGCCTATGGTCTGGAGGTTCCTTTAGACAGCGCCGAGCAGATTAAACGCTCTTTTATATTTGGCGATCAGAACGCGCAAAGCAGTTTTGAAGTAACGGGTGCAAATGGCGGCACCCAGGTGTTTGAACGGACAAAAGTAGAGGAAATACTGATGCCCCGTGTAGATGAACTCTGCGAGGCGATTGCTGATGCTGTCAAAGCCAGCAATGTACGGCTTGGAAACTGGTCAAGCGTTTATCTTACAGGTGGCGGCCTAGCGATTAACCGTGGTGGGCGCGAGTATCTGAGCGAGAAACTTGGCCGCCCTGTGCGTGAACTGCCAAGGAAAGCGGTTAAACTATCAAGTCCTATCTATTCCAGCGCCCTTGGCTTGCTAGATTTGATTATCGATACGCGCTCAAGCAGCGCGGCGCCGCAAAGCGGAATAGGCTCTTTCTTTAGAAGCCTGTTCGGAGGTTGAGATGGCGTCCAGTAAGAAAACAGGAGGACGGAACATGTTAGAATTACAGGTTGACAAAGAACTGCACGAGTCCTTTGCGTCTATTAAAGTGGTTGGTTGCGGTGGGGGCGGTACCAATGCCGTTAATCGTATGATTGAGGCTGGCCTTAAAGGCGTGGACTTTATTGCTGTCAATACGGATAAGCAGGCGCTTTCAGCATCAAAGGCTGACACAAAGGTTCAAATTGGCGAAAAATTGACAAAAGGTTTAGGAGCCGGTGCTGTGCCGGATATTGGCAAGCGCGCAGCTGAAGAAAGCCGTGAGGAACTGTCTCAGCTTTTAAAGGGTGCAGACCTTGTCTTTGTTACAGCGGGCATGGGGGGCGGCACGGGTACCGGCGCGGCTCCCGTTATTGCGGATATTGCCAGGGACTTAAACTGCCTGACCATTGCTGTGGTGACTAAGCCCTTCCAGTTTGAGGGCAAGCAGCGGATGCGTAACGCGGAAGCTGGCATTAACGAACTCAAGCAGTATGTGGATACCTTGGTGGTTATTCCTAACGACAGGCTTTTGCAGGTTGTCAGCAAGGGCACCTCTATGCTGGAAGCTTTCCGCGTTGCCGACGATGTGTTGCGCCAGGGCATACAGATTTGATTGCCTTGCCTGCTACCATCAATCTGGACTTTGCCGACGTAAAAACCGTTATGGAGTCCGGCGGCATGGCGCATATCGGTATCGGTCTTGGTAAGGGTGAGAACAAGATGGTGGAAGCGGCGAAGAATGCCGTGGCCAGTCCATTGCTTGAAACAAAGATTGATGGTGCCCGTGCCGTGCTTATCAACATTACCGGCGGCCAGGATATGGGCATTATTGAGATTAACGAAGCTGCAAACCTTATTCAGCAGGCTGCTGACAGTGAAGCCAATATTATCTTTGGTGCTGGCATTGATAACAGCCTTAAGGATGAAGTGCGCATCACCGTTATTGCTACCGGCTTTGAGAAAAACGCTTTCCCTGCACGCGATTCCCGTAAGAAGTCTTTTGCGAAACCTGCTTCTGTTCCCTATGGTACCGCAACGGCAGCTTACAATCCCTATGAAAATCGCGGGCGCAGCGCTGAACAGATAACGAGCGAGCAGCAATCCACCTCTTTTGAGGCGCCGCAGGTGGCAAGCATGTACGAACAGGATGCGGGATTGTTCCCCGGCGCTGCGCGCCCTGTTGGACAGCCCTTTGGCGCTCCGCAGCCTTTTCAGCAACCCGCGCCTTACCAGGTAGGCCAGTATCCGCAGCAACAGACCTATCAGCCTGCGGCAACAAACCAGGCATACCCTGCCCCTGCGAATCAAACGCCGCAACCTGCAAGCGATAAGGATGACTTGGGTGTACCGGCTTATTTGCGCCGTAAATGATTGGTGCAATCGGCAAGCGGAGGGACAAGCGGAAAAAGCAGTGCTTGATTTGATGGCGTTAAAAGTATAAAATGGTATAAAGCCAAAGGCGTGAGTCGGAAGCTCATGCCTTTGTTATAGGAGGACATATGTGTAAAAAGACGCCTTTATACGATTTTCACTTGAAACTTAAGGGAAAGATGGTGCCTTTTGCCGGGTATTGGTTACCTGTTCAGTACGAGAGCGGCATCATAGCTGAGCACTTGGCGGTACGCAATGCCTGCGGATTATTTGATGTGTCCCACATGGGCGAGATATTGCTTCGAGGGAAGGATGCTCTTTCTAATCTGCAGAACTTACTGGTGAATGATATGTCCGGTATGGCCATAGGTCGTGCCCGTTACAGCCCCATGTGCAATATGGGGGGCGGAGTTGTAGATGACCTTCTGGTGTGCAAACTGGGCGAAGAAGAATATATGTTGGTTGTTAACGCGTCCAACAAGGACAAGGACGTCGCGTGGGTTAAACAGCATCTTTTTGGTGACGTTACCATGCAGGATGTATCGGATGAGTATGCCCTGTTTGCTTTGCAAGGTCCGCACTCCAGGGATGTTTTGAGTGAATTGATGGAGAACGTGGATATTCCTGAAAAGAATTACACGTTTGCACAGAATGTTATGGTGGGAGGATTCACTTGTATGGTGTCCCGTACCGGGTATACCGGGGAACTGGGGTATGAAATCTTCTGTAAACCTGAAGATGCGGTTATGATCGGTGAAAAATTGCTTCAGGTTGGAGAAAAGCATGGCCTGATTCCCTGTGGTCTTGGCGCC
>CAZCBC010000001.1:0-19814 GCA_964496775.1 uncultured Oscillospiraceae bacterium | reverse complement strand
CGTGACACCTTGCGGCTGGAAGCGGGTATGCCCTTGTATGGACATGAAATGAATGATGAGATTACCCCCTTGGAAGCAGGCTTAGGTTTCTTTGTAAAAATGGAAAAACCGGGATTTATCGGCAAGGATGCCCTTTTGGCGAAGGGCACCCCGCAGCGTGGCCGTGTTGGCCTGGAGGTTGTGGGCAGGGGAATTGTAAGGGAAGAAGCCCCTCTTTATGTTGGTGATGCGCAAGTGGGTGTGACCACCAGCGGCACGATGAGTCCTTATCTGCATAGCGCCATTGCCATGGCATTGGTGGACAATGCCTACTCCCAAGTTGGTACTCAAATGGAAGCGGAAGTTCGTGGCCGAAGAGTCCCTGTTCAGGTTATCCCGCTACCGTTTTATAAGCGTAATAAATAGTTTGGAGGTATATCACATGAGTGTTCCAAAAAATCTACAGTACCTGAAATCCCACGAGTGGGTTCGTCGTGAAGACGATTTGTATCTGATTGGCATTACAGACCATGCCCAAAGTGAGTTGGGTGATTTGGTGTTCATCAATTTGCCCAATGTTGATGACGAGGTGATTGCCGGCGAACCGTTGGCTGATGTGGAATCCGTAAAGGCTGTCAGTGACATTATCAGCCCTGTAACGGGCATTGTGGTTGAAGTAAACGAGGAGTTGCTGGACGCCCCGGAAAAGATTAATGAAGCCCCGTACGAGACTTGGATTGCAAAAGTAGGCCATGTTGAAATTGAACCTGAATTGTTGACCGCTGGAGAATACGAGGCGTACCTGCAAGAGGAGAACTAAAATGGGCAGTTATATACCCTCGACACCTGCTGAAAGGCAGGAAATGCTGCGTGAAATTGGTTTGTCCAATGCAAAGCAGTTATATTCCGATGTACCGGATTCTGTTTTGTTAGATGAACTAGCTGGCGTACCCAAAGGTTTGTCTGAACTTGAAGTCATGCAAACAATGTCGGCGATGGCGGAGAAGAACCATGTGTTCAAAACCATCTTGCGGGGTGCAGGCGCTTATGATCACTACATTCCTGCTATTGTTGACACTGTAACGGGAAGAGAAGAGTTGTCCACAACCTATACGCCCTATCAGGCGGAAATCAGCCAGGGAGTTTTGCAGTCTATCTTTGAGTATCAGACGATGATTTGCGAACTAACGGGCATGGATGTCAGCAACGCTTCCGTATATGATGGCGCTTCGGCAGCTGCTGAAGCTGCGATGATGTGTATCACCCGAAAAAGAACAAAGGTCTATGTAGCTGCGACAGCGCATCCCGATGTCATCAGTACCGTACGCACCTATTGCTGGGGAAGGGATATCCCTTTTGACGTCATTCCTGAGAAAGAGGGTTTGCTTGACCTGGAAGCGCTTGCGAGCATCGGCGAGGATGCCGCCTGCGTGTATATACAACAGCCCAACTTCTGGGGTTTGCTTGAAGATGCGCAGGCGATTGGCGAAATTATTCATGGCAAGGAAGCTAAATTTATCATGGGCGTGAATCCTATTGCCATGGGGCTTTTGAAATCTCCGAGGGAGTGCGGCGCGGATATTGCAGTGGGTGAAGGCCAGCCATTAGGGATGCCATTATCTTTCGGCGGCCCATATTTGGGCTTCATGGCGACTAAACAGGAAATGGTACGCCTTTTGCCCGGACGTATTGTCGGAGAAACGAAGGACTCAAAGGGGCGCCGTGCCTATGTGTTAACGTTGCAGGCGCGGGAACAGCATATTCGCCGTGAAAAGGCAAGCAGCAATGTTTGTTCTAACCAGGCATTATGTGCTATGCGCTCCGCTGTCTACCTGGCTGCTATGGGGCCGGGAGGGCTTCAGAAGGCGGCTGAGTTATGCTATCAAAAGGCTCATTATTTTGCGGAGCAGTTGTGCCGTATTCCCGGCTTTAAGCGCGTGCATGGTGGAGAGTTCTTCCATGAATTTGTTACTTCTTTGCCTGTACCTGCTGAGAGGATAGAAAACGCGCTGATGCAGCATGATATTCTTGCCGGTTTGCCCGTAGAGGGTGGCATGCTATGGTGCGTAACAGAAAAGGTCACCAAAGAAATAATGGACTTTGTTATTCAAACCATCAAGGGGGTGTGCAGCAAATGAAACTGGTTTTCGAATTAAGCACGCCGGGACATGGTATGCAATATTTGCCGGAATGTGATGTTCCGCATGTAGCGCTGCCGGAGAAATACCGCAGAGAAAAACAAGCTCGTCTGCCTGAAATCAGCGAAACGGATTTATCAAGGCATTACGCCCGAATCGCAAAGCGGGCATTTGGAGTTTGTAGCGGTTTCTATCCCCTTGGTTCCTGTACGATGAAGTATAATCCTCGGGTTAATGAGCGGGTTGCTTCTTTGCCGGGATTTGCTGCCCTTCATCCTCTGCAGCCCGAAGATACGGTCAAAGGGGCTGTGGAGGCTATCGAAACGATACAGAGGTTGCTGTGTGCCGTTACAGGTATGGACGACATGTCTATGCAACCTGCTGCCGGCGCCCATGGTGAGTACCTGGGTTTACTGCTGATTAAGAAGTACCTCGAAAAAAACAATCAACTTCATCGAAAAAAGATGCTGATTCCCGATTCTGCACATGGTACCAATCCTGCCAGCGCTGTTATGGCCGGCTTTGATGTGGTGAACATTCCCTCCACAGAAGACGGTTATGTTGATATGCAAGCGTTAAACAATGCGCTAAGTGATGATGTGGCCGGTCTTATGCTGACCAATCCTAACACTGTTGGTCTGTTTGACCCCAACATACTGGAAATCACAAGGCTGGTGCATGAGGCGGGCGGCCTTTGCTACTATGATGGCGCCAACCTGAACGCCATCATGGGCCATGTGCGTCCTGGTGATATGGGTTTTGATGTCGTGCATTTAAATTTACATAAGACCTTTTCCACTCCCCATGGCGGCGGCGGCCCGGGGAGCGGCCCTGTAGGATGTAAAGCACTGCTGAAAGAATATTTGCCCAAGTCTGCCTTGGGTGAGCTGGGTAAATCTCCCGACAGCGTGGGTCAGGTTCGTTCTTTCTATGGCAACTTTGGTGTTTATATTAAGGCCTTGGCTTATATTCTTACATTGGGTGCGGAAGGCTTGCGCGAAGCTTCGCAGACAGCGGTTCTTAACGCCAACTACATGATGCACAAACTAAAGGGTGTCTTTCCTGTTGCCTATGATCAAATATGCATGCACGAGTTTATTCTGACATTGGAAGAAGAAAAGAAAAAATCAGGTGTAACTGCGTTGGATGTGGCAAAAGCACTTTTAGACGCGGGCATGCATCCCCCCACGATGTATTTCCCCTTGGTAGTTTCCGAAGCGCTGATGCTGGAACCCACGGAAACGGAAAGCAGGGAAACCTTGGATGCGGCGGTGGAAGCCTTTAAAGAAATTCGTAAACTAATTGACTCCACGCCGGAGAAGCTGCATGAATGTCCGGTTACAACGCCTATCAGTCGTCCCGACGAGGTGAGGGCGGCGCGCAACCCGGTACTGCGTTACAAGTATGAATAATACGCTGTATATCGCTGAATCCACTGAGTTCAATCCGTATGCCAACATCGCCAGGGAGGAGCAGCTTCTCCTTGGCGTTCCTTTGGATGCTATGATTCTCTACTTGTGGCAGAACGAGAGAACGGTGGTTATCGGAAGAAACCAATGTGCCTGGAGCGAATGCAATGTCCAATCCTTGCAGGATGAGGATGGCTATCTTGCCAGAAGGCTTTCCGGAGGCGGAGCAGTATTCCACGACCTTGGAAACCTTAATTTCACATTTCTATACCCTAAAGCGCGGAGGATATTTCCCGACAGACCAGGGTGATCGCCCGTGCGGTGCAATCCTTTGGATTATCACCGGAGATATCAGGCCGAAATGACATCACTGTTGAAGGACGCAAGTTTTCCGGCAATGCCTACTATACCCAGGGGAAGAGAGCATACCACCACGGAACATTAATGTTGGATGTCAATCCGGCTATGATGACAAGGTATTTAAACGTGCATCAGGAAAAATATCGTTCCAAGGGGGTAGACTCAGTACGTTCCAGAGTTATTAATCTGAGAGAACTATCTACTGATATCACAATAGACAGCATGAAAAACAGCTTAATTAAAGCGTTTGAGACTGAATACCAGGGGACTGTGCGTCCTGTACCAAAGGAATGGTTGCCCGCGGAGTTGCTGCAAAGCAGGAAGAAAAGGTTTGCCAGTTGGGATTGGGTGTATGGCCGTCCCGTAAAATGCAGTTGGATGGGGGAACAGCGTTTCCCTTGGGGATTGTTGCGGGTTGAAATGGATGTCCATGGCGGGGTGGTACGAGATTTGGGTGTTTTTACCGATGCCATGGAAGTTGATGTTTTTCAAACGATTGAAAGTGCGCTAAAAGGGCAACGCTTTGAAAGAAACGCAGTTTTAAGCACGGTTGAACAGGGAATGCAAGATAGTGATTATGCCAGTGCCCTCAAAACCCTGTTGGAGAGCGCTTTCTGAAAGGAGTTTATTTTGTACGACCTGATTATCATAGGTGCAGGGCCGGGCGGTTATGAGGCTGCCATCCGTGCGCGTCAGAATGGATTAACTGTTCTACTATTTGAAAGCAGAAATGTTGGCGGAACCTGCCTTAACAGAGGTTGCATTCCCACCAAGGCATTGCTCCATGCTGCCCAGGTGGTAGATTCCGCGAAGGAAGCCAGGGACTGGGGCATCACCATGGAGCCGCATCTTGATATGGCGCAGCTTTATGCTAAAAAAGAGGAAATTGTTTCGAGTTTACGAAAAGGCGTCGAAACGCTTCTTGTACAAAACGGTGTGGATATTATCTATGAAAAAGCGGTATACATGGGTGATGCCACTGTAAAAGCTGGAGACAAAACATATCAAGCCAAAAATGTATTATTGGCGACAGGCTCCAAGCCCCTGATGCTGCCTATTCCCGGTCTTCGTGATAACCCTTTGGTGTTGACCAGCGATGATTTCCTATCTTCAAAACCAGACTATCAGTCCATCGCTATTCTGGGCGGCGGTGTTATCGGCATAGAACTGGCTTCCTTCTGTTTGTCTATGGGCATTCAAGTGCTGATTATTGAAGCGATGCCCAGAATTCTGCCGTTGCTGGATAAGGAAATCAGCCAGTCGCTGTCCATGAACATGAAGCGGAAAGGCGCGCAGATTTTTACAAGCAGCAAGTTGACGCGTGTTGAAAATATGGAGGGAAAAGTTCATCTTTACCTTGAAGGCAAGGATGAGCCTCTGGTTGCGGAAAGATTGCTGACAGCCGTAGGCCGTATCGCCAATCTGGAAGGGCTTTTTGACGAAAAGGCACAACTACCTGAAATCGAAAGAGGACGTATCGTCACCCGGGACCACTATCAAACCAGCTTGCCCAACGTATACGCTGTGGGTGATATTATTCACGGGCCGCAGCTTGCGCATGCGGCCTCAGCCCAGGGGCTGTTCGTAGCCGATTATCTGGCGGGCAAGGAAGAGGGAACGCAGGCTCACAGCATTCCCTCCTGCATCTATACCCGACCCGAAGTGGCAACGGTTGGTTTGACGGAAGAGGAAGTTCGTGAACGGGGCATTCAGACGATTTCCAGCAAGTACATCATGACGGGTAATGGCAGGACAGTCATCGCGGGAAGCGGTCGAGGCTTTATTAAGATTGTCGCCCAGGAGGATACCGAGATCATCCTTGGTGCGCATCTGATGTGTGAAAATGCCAGCGACATTATCTCGGAATTTACCCTGGCAATAGCAAACAAAATGACCGTTAGCCAGATGCTGAAATCCGTCAGGCCGCATCCGACTTTTTCTGAGGGCGTTACCGAAGCTCTGGAGAGCATGCATGGCCGGGCTATCCACATCGCGCCGTCAAAAAGAAGAGGATAAACACAAAAAAAGAACCGATGAAAATATCCACCGGTTCTTTTTTTGTGAGGTGTTATAGGATAAATTTTTTCAAGGGCTTCGGTGCGTTAGCCATTTCTTCCTGCTTCTTCAGATATTTTTGATCCGGATTCCCCAATACGGCATAGGAAGCGATTTTGCTTTCCTCGACGCCGGGCTGGTTGAAGGCATCAATATCCAGCAATTCGCCGATATAGGCCGTTGCCATCTCAAAGAAGAAAATCAGTTGGCCAATGGAATGAGCGTTGACCGCAGGGATATGGATGGTCTGGCTCATACGGCCGGAACGAAGGAGGGCATACTGTGTGCCGCGGTATTCCGCGTCAATCAGGGCGTTTAGAGTTTTGCCGCCCAGGAAGGATACGTTGGGATACTCTTCGCAACCGTGGGGGATATCAACCGTGGTTTTAAATTCACCTACATGCAGGAAGGTGATAATTTTATCATAAGGCCCTTCGGTATAGAGCTGCAGCTGACTGTGCTGGTCGGTTACGCCCAATGCTTTAACGGGTGTCTGACCAACGTTGACTGCCATGCCCTTGCGGGTTACGTTTTTGCCCAGGCTTTCTGCCCACAGCTGGCAGAACCAGTCAGCCATGTATTTCAGGCTGTCAGAGTAAGGCATCACAACATGGACATTGATGTCCATCTCTTGCATGGCGATATACTGTATGACTGCTTCCAATAGCGCGGGATTTTCCCAGATAAGGCTGCTTTGGCACCGACGATCCATCGCCTTGGCGCCCTCCAGCATTTCACGGATATTAATGCCGCAGACGGCTGCGGGCAGCAATCCTACAGGACTTAGTTCACTAAAACGTCCGCCTACAGTAGAGGGAATATAGAAAATTTTAAAACTATGTTCCAGAGCCAGACGGATTAAATTGCCTTTTTCCTTATCAGTGGTGGCGATGATGTGTTTTCCCCACTGATCGCCAACGGCTTCTTTAAGTGCCGAGGAGATAATGAGATACTGGCTCATCGTTTCGGCGGTGGCGCCAGACTTGGTGATGATGTTAAAGCAAGTCTTTTTAATGTCGATAACATCCAGCAAGGCCTGCATGCGCTCCGGGTCAATGTTGTCTTCCACATACAGCCGGGGGCCATTGCGTTTTTCTGCAGGCAACTCGTTATAGCGAAGGTGATTTAGCGCTTGCTGTACTGCAATAGGACCCAGAGCGCTACCGCCAATACCCAAGACAACAAAGGTATCAAATTCCTTGCGCACTTTGGCGGCTGTTTCTTCAATCTCTGTCAGGATTTCATCCTGATTATAAGGTAGTTCTGTCCAACCAAGCCAACCGGTTCCACGGTTTTTTGTGACTGCCTGATGGGCATCCTGCGCGGCGGACTGATAAGCATCAATTTGGTCCGTTGACATGCCATAGGGATGTCCTACCATGTTGACCATCAGATGGTTGACATCCAGTGAGATATTGTTGCGTACTTTTGCATTCGCGTCCATATGCTTTGGCCTCCTTATATTTATACCAAATATCCATATTATGAGTATATCACAGGGTGTCAAAAAAGCAAACATTTCAGTTGAAGATATATGATAATTCTTCAATAAATATCGCTATGTGAATGTGGATTGACATTTAGATAACTCGCTTTTATAATAACTATGTGGCTGTGACGGGAAGAGGCCGCATAATCGGTATAGAGAGGGAAGGCAAGGCTGGAACCTTCCTGCGGTGAAGCGGATAGAGACACCCCTGAGTTTTCGTGAGAGCGAACGTTTTCCGCGTTAAGGAGTATAAGCGGCACAAATGTGCAAGCTGGGTGGCACCGCGAGAAATCGTCCCATGCATTATGCAGGGGATTATTTTTTAGGAGGAAGAATGATACAAGCACCAAAGGGAACAAAAGATGTACTGCCCCAGGAAAGTTATTTATGGCAATGGGTAGAAGATGTGATGCGCAAAGCAGCCGCTGTTGCTGGTTATCGCGAAATCAGGACGCCCGTATTTGAACATACGGAGCTTTTTCAGCGGGGCGTTGGGGACACCACGGATATTGTACAAAAGGAAATGTATACCTTTAAAGATAAGGGGGATCGTTCGATTACCCTTAAGCCTGAAGGCACTGCCGGCGTCGTGCGTTCGGTAATAGAAAACAATCTCTATGCCGAAGCGTTGCCTGTTAAGGTGTTTTATTTGAATGCACCTATATTTCGGTATGAAAGGCCCCAGTCCGGAAGGTTGAGGGAACATCACCAGTTCGGTATGGAATGTTTCGGTGCTAAAGAAGCCTCTGCTGAGGCGGAATTAATTGCCACCCTCTTGTCAATTCTAGATAAACTGGGGCTAAAAGACTTAAGCGTTCATATCAACTCTATTGGCTGCCCTGTTTGCAGGCCGAAATACCATGAACATCTTAGAAAATACCTTGAAACATACAGAAAAGAACTATGCCCGGTTTGCCAGGACAGGCTGGATAGAAATCCTTTACGGGTGTTGGACTGTAAAGAAGCAAACTGTAAACGCATTACAGCAGATGCTCCGGTGATGCTGGAACACCTGTGCGAGGAATGTGATGCCCATTTTGATGCTTTGCAGCAGTTGTTAGATAGTCAGGCGATTTCTTTCAAGGTGGATTCTCATATTGTAAGAGGCCTGGATTACTACACAAAAACTGTGTTTGAAATCATCATGCAGTCTGGCCGCGAAGGGTTAGCGTTGTGCGGCGGTGGGCGATATGATGGATTAGTAGAGCAGTTAGGCGGTCCTTCTTTGCATGGCGTGGGATTTGGCATAGGTACAGAGCGCATCCTAATGGAACTGAGCAACCAGGGTATTCAGGTACCTATGCCTGTAGAAACGGAAGTGTATGTTGCGCAGATTGCGCCGGAAGATAAGACGGATGCGTTTAACCTGATGCAGCGGCTTCGCGCACAGGGGGTTCGTGCGGAGTGCGACCATGTGGGACGCAGCCTGAAAGCGCAGTTCAAATTTGCCAACAAGATCAATGCGGACAACCTGGTTATGGTCGGTGGGGAGGAAAAACAGCGCGGCATGGTCAAGTTACGCAATATGCAAACAAGGGAAGAAACTGAGATGACACAGGATCAATTAATCAATTATTTTATCAACAACAGGAAGGCAGGGGAATAACATGGCGGAGTTTTTAAACGGATGGAAACGGACTGGAATGTGCGCGGAATTATCTTTGCAGGATGCGGGCAAAGAGGTTCTTTTGATGGGCTGGGTACAGCGTGTCAGGAACATGGGGGGCATCATCTTTGTTTGGCTGCGGGATCGCTCAGGCCTTGTACAGGTGGTTTTCAACTCGGAAACACTGAGTGAGGAAGCCTATGCTTTAGCGGAATGCCTGCGTTCCGAATATGTTCTTGCTGTGCGCGGCATTGTTGACAGGCGTGCGGAAAATGCCGTCAACGAGCAGATGCGTACGGGCTCAATTGAAGTATTGGCCCAAGAGCTTAGAGTGCTGAACGCTGCTGAAACACCTCCCATTTATATCGAAGATGGCGCCAAGGATAATGAGATGGTCCGGCTTAAATATCGTTATCTTGACCTGCGCAAACCTGCCATGCAGCAGACCATGATGCTGCGCTCCAAGGTGGTTAATGCGATTCGGTATTATATGGATTCCCAGGGCTTTATTGAAACGGAGACCCCGATTCTGACAAAATCAACCCCGGAAGGTGCGCGGGACTTTGTTGTACCCAGCCGTATACATCCCGGCGAGTGTTATGCTCTTCCCCAAAGCCCCCAAATATACAAACAGCTTTTGATGGTGGGGGGGATGGATCGCTACTATCAGGTGGCCCGTTGCTTCAGGGACGAGGATAACCGCGCGGACAGGCAACCCGAGTTTTCGCAGCTGGACCTTGAAATGTCGTTCGTGGAACCTGAGGATGTGCAGGCTGTCGTAGAAGGCGCTTTCAACAGCGTATTTCAGACGGCCAAAGGGGTTTCGCTTAACTTGCCTCTGCCCAGGATGACCTGGAAGGATGCGATGGAAAACTATGGAAGCGACAAGCCGGATACCCGTTTTGAGATGAAAATCAAAACGGTAACAGATTTAGTGGCACACAGCGGCTTCTCCGTGTTTGAGAGTGCGGCGAAAGATGGTCAGATTGTTTGCGCTATCACCGCGAAAGGCGCAGCGGATAACCTTTCCCGCAAAGATATGGATGCGCTGGGAGAGTTCGTCAAAACCTATCATGTGAAGGGGCTGGCCTGGTATGCGCAGAACAAGGACGGCACGGTGCGCTCCTCCTTTGCGAAATTCTTTAAGGAGGATGCCTTAGAGGCGCTTTGCAAAGAAATGGATTGCGGCGTTGGTGACGCCATGTTCCTGATTGCCGATAAGCGGCTTGTGGCGCTGAATGCCATGGGGCAATTGCGTCTAAAGCTTGGCCACCAGCTGAATCTTATCGATAAGGAGGCTTTTAACCTGCTTTGGATTACAGAGTTTCCTCTGCTTGAGTGGAATGAGGAGCAGGAGAGATATGTCGCCGCCCACCATCCTTTTACTATGCCCATGAATGAAGACTTTGACATGCTGGAATCAACGCCGGAAAAAGTGCGTGCCAAATCCTACGATTTAGTGATCAACGGCGTGGAGATGGGCTCCGGCTCTATTCGTATCCATGCCAGCGACTTGCAGGAGAGGATGTTCAACCTTCTTGGTTTTACCCATGATGAAGCCTGGAAAAGGTTTGGATTCCTGCTGGAAGCCTTCAAGTATGGCACGCCTCCGCATGGTGGTTTTGCCTTCGGCATTGACCGCTTGATGATGATACTGACAGGCAAGGAAAACCTGCGGGATGTTATTGCCTTCCCCAAGGCGCAGAACGCTTCCTGCTTAATGATGGATACGCCGTCGGCTATTCAGGATGATCAACTGAAAACGCTGAAGATACGGTTTGAACTGGACGAATAAGAGCAAGCATTGCATTGACAGGTGAATTTTGATATAATTGCCATATATTGTGAGGAGGTGTAAGGATGGCACCGATGAAAGAAAATCTGCCAATTAACGCGGAAATGAACATAGACGATGGTGGCACAATTACATACGCAAATGAAGTGATAGCCATTATCGCGGGCGTTGCCGCAAACGAGATAGAAGGCCTGGCCGGCATGTGCACCAGCGGCGGCTTGGGTGAAATTATCAGCAGGAACAGGAACATTACGCGGGGTGTCAAGGTTGAAGTAGGGACAGAGGAAGTTTCCGTCGACCTGTATACCATCATTGAGTATGGTCAGCCCATACAAAAAGTCGCTTCTGAAGTACAGGAGAACGTGCGCAAAAATATCGAAGCCATGACAGGGCTTCGGGTGGTGCGTGTGGATGTCCATGTGCAGGGTGTCAGTTTTGAAAAAGAAAAGCTTGAAGCGCAGAAGAGTCTGAGCGCTGCCGATGTGCCTTCTCTTGCTGAGCCGGACAAAAAGGCATCCAAGATGTCCAGGAAAAACAAGAAAGAAGCTGAAGAGCAGGTTGTCGTAGAAGTGGTGGATACGCCCAAACCTGAGGTGACCTCTTCCGCTGATTCTGAAGCAGAAAAGGTAACCGTGGAAGAACAGAAGGACGAGGAAGCTCATGAAGCTTAATCTACGGCATCGCCTAACGATGCTAATTGGCGCACTGCTTGTGTTCGTTGTTGGCGTGGCTGTTATTATCGCAAGCCTCCAGTTTCGGCAGATTGACTTGTCAGGTGGTTTTTTCTCCCTGACCCGTCTTGCCATCTTGCTATCCGGTGTCTTGCTCATTATGTATGCGCTCTATATCCTGCTTTTGCCAAAGCGGCTGAAGCAGGATCAGGAGCACTTTATCGTACAGCAAACCGGAAGCGGAGAGTTGCGGATTTCTATAAGGGCTATCGAAAACATCATCAAAAAATGTGTCAGTGTGAACGCGGATATGCGCCTGGTTGAAATGAATGTTGGTCATGCGCGCAATGGTGTCCGTGTTGATTTGCGCATTGCGTTGCCTGGGAATATCTCTATTCCACTAGCGGTAGAATCGCTGCAAAAGCAAATAAAAAAGCAGATACAGGCGGTCGCCGGCATTGATGACGCCGATGTGCGCGTTTCTGTTGAGACGGCCGAGCAAAATGCCTCGGACGCAACATACCGAGTGGAAGAACCCACGCCTATTATCGGAGAAACCGTATTATTTGCTGCCGAAAGCGATGAGCCTTCGGTTGAAGCGGTTTCGGATGAAACATCTGATGCAGAAAATATTCTAAACGAAGCGGCTGCTGAAGATGAAAATCAAAATAAAGAAGAAGATGAAAGAAGGAAATACCATGAACCTGAATGAAAAAGAGTTTTTCAACAAAGTGAAGCCGGGAACAACGTGCGGCAAGGTGTTTTATACCCTTGTGTTCTTTGTGTTAGGCTTACTGTTTGTCCTCATAGGCTTCTGGAAAACCCTGTTTGTACTGGCTATGGCTTTGCTGGGGCTGTTTATTGGTTCCTCAGATGATTTGCGTACCAGTGTCAGCACAGTGGTGAACAAAGTATTTCCGCCTAAAAATCAAAAGGTAGAATATACGGAAGAGGAATTGGCAAGGATTCGGGCGTTAAAAAAAGAAGAAACGGAAGAGAAAGCCGAAAAATAATAAATGACAGGCCGACGAAACCCCGTCGGCCTGAAGAATATTAAGGGGAGAAGGATATGTCTAAAATTGCGGCGAGACGGGCCGCTATGCAACTTGTTTATGAAAATATGTATGGGGGCCAAGGGGGAGATGACACCCTTTTTGGTATGGTCGATTATCAGGTAGAAAATGATGATGAAGTTTCCTATATCTACGACCTGGTAACTGGAGCGGTGCGACATGCTGAGGAAACGGACAAAATAATTGGCGAATACAGTCCCCAGCGAGAATTGGAAAGAATTCCTGGTATATCCCGAGCGGTGCTTCGGCTGGCGCTGTATGAATTAAAGTATTGTATGGACACCCCCGAAAGCGTTATCATCAACGAAGCGGTGGAAATAGCCAAGCGGTTTTCTTTGCCGGATGACAGGCGTTTTGTAAACGGATTGCTTGGCGCCTACGTAAGGGACAATCCGCGCCCGTGAGAAGCGTTTTTCTTGGAATTGATACAAGCAACTATACCACTTCCTGTGCGGCAGTAGATCGTGCGGGAAATGTTCTTGCTTTTGAAAAAAAGCCTTTAACGGTCATGCAGGGACAGCGAGGATTGCGGCAAAGCGACGCTGTGTTTGCCCATGTGAAGCAGTTTCCGGAAGTTTTTTTCAGTGTACTGTGTTCTGTTGAAAAGGAACTAGTGAAAGCGGTCTGTGTTTCAGAAAAGCCGCGGGATGGGGAAGCGTCATACATGCCTGCTTTTCTGCCGGGAAAATCTTTTGCCCAGGTAATTGCGTCGTCTTTGAATGTGCCAGTGTTTTATACCACACACCAGAGAGGGCATATTGCAGCAGGCCTTATATCCAATGAAACGTTGCAGCCACCCTTTGTTGCGATACACTTATCCGGCGGCACAACGGATTTTTTGCTTATTGATTCTCAGGGAAATATTATTCCTTTTGCATCATCGCAGGATATTCATGCCGGGCAGGTGGTGGATCGTATTGGTGTGCGTATGGGTTTGCCCTTTCCCAGCGGAAAATATTTGGAAACTTTGGCGGCAGGGCATGTTCCCACCGGTCGTTATGCCGCAATTGTCAAAGATGACGGTTTATGGTTGTCAGGCATAGAAACGCAGGCAATCAGGGACTTGGAAAACGGGATAGAATCGGGGCAAGTTGCCGCAGAGGTTTATGATGTACTATCTCGCCTGGTGTGCAAGACTTTGGAGAAGTTTCAGCAAAAGGGCGAAAAGTCATTGATTGACAAGGTGTTGCTTTTCGGGGGCGTTGCGTCCTCAATGTACCTTCGTGAACGTATTCAGGCAAGAAGCTGCCGCGATAAACAAAGGTATTCCTTTTATTTTAGCCTTCCTGAGTATGCCTCAGATAATGCGGCTGGCGTGGCGCTGATAGCGCGGAAAAAGTATTACTCAAACGAGGAGGATAACCAATGGCTACCATTTTAAGCGGAATAGAACTATCTCAACAACTGCTGGCGGAACAAAAACTTGAAGTCGAGAGAATGTTGGCTTTAGGCTTGACGCCAGGTTTGGCTGTGGTATTGGTGGGTGAAGACCCAGCCAGCGAAATCTATGTGCGTAACAAGGGGCGGGCTTGCGAAGCCATTGGTATCCAATCCACGACCATTAAACTGCCTGGCGACGTGCAACAGGAAGACCTGCTGAAGATTGTTGATGACTTGAATGCGGATGACGCTATCCATGGTATTCTGGTTCAGTTGCCTTTACCCAAACACATTTGTGAAGATGAAGTTTTGCTTAGCATCCTGCCGGAAAAAGATGTGGATGGGTTTCATATCCAGAATGCTGGGAAATTGTTTACCGGTTTGCCTGGAATGAAGCCCTGCACGCCCAAGGGTATCCTTTATATGCTAAAAAGTATAGGGGTGGAATTAAGCGGCAAGCATGCAGTTGTCATCGGGCGTTCCAATATTGTCGGAAAACCAATTGCCATGATGCTGCTGAATGAGAACTGCACTGTTACGATGTGTCATTCCAGAACAAAAGACCTGCCCTCTATTACCCGACAGGCGGACATCATCGTGGTAGCAATAGGCAAGCCCCGTTTTTTAACGGCTGACATGGTAAAGGAAGGGGCAATGGTCATTGATGTTGGAATCAACCGCATTGATGGCAAGGTAGTCGGCGATGTAGACTTTGAGCAGGTACAGCATGTGGCGGGCTACATCACGCCGGTTCCCGGCGGGGTTGGTAAGATGACGATCAGCATGCTGATGCAAAACACCCTGGAGGCGGCATGCAGAGCACGCAGCTGACTGTCAGTGCGCTGAATGAATATGTCCGCCGCTCCCTTGCGGGCGATCCTATGCTGCACAATGTGTATCTGCGTGGCGAAATTAGTAACTTCAAGCAGCATGTATCGGGGCATTGGTATTTCTCTCTGAAGGATGAGAATGCCCGCATCGCCTGTGTTTTATTCCGGCAACACAACCTATCGGTTAAATTTGTTCCCAAGGATGGCATGCAGGTGGTATTGTTTGGCTCTGTCGGATTATATACTGCCAGCGGAAGTTACCAGTTTTATGGCGAGGGAATGCGGCGGGACGGCATTGGCGAATTATACGAGCGTTTTTTGCGGCTGAAGGAGGCGCTGACAAAGGAAGGTTTGTTTGATCCCGCCAGGAAACGCCCTTTGCCGCTTTATCCGCGCATGATTGGCATTATCACATCTTCAACGGGAGCGGTACTGCATGATGTTATGACCGTTGTCCGCAGGCGGAATCCCGGCATCTCGCTGTTACTGCGCCCTGCACAGGTACAAGGTGAGGGAGCGGCAGAAGATTTGGCCGGGGCGATCAGGGAGATGGAAAGCGTATCCGGTGTCGATACGATTATTATCGGCCGGGGCGGCGGTTCCATGGAAGACCTGTGGGCTTTTAACGAAGAAGAGTTGGTGCGGGCAGTGGCAGCGTGCCGGGTGCCGGTTATATCGGCAGTGGGACATGAAACAGATGTAACCTTATGTGATTTTGCAGCCGACGTTCGGGCGGCAACACCCTCCGCAGCGGCGGAACTGGCTGCTTCGAATGTGTCACAGTTGCAGGATAATCTAAGAAGCCTTCATTACGCATTATCTGCGAACGCGGCGGCGCGTGTCCAGAAGCTCCACAATGATTTATTGGAAGTTGATAAACGTTTGAAACGGATGGAACCGCTGTTGCGGGTGGAAGGCTTACTTCACGAATTAAAGCACATGCGTCTCCATATGAAGGTGTGTGCCAGACAACACCTGGATAGCTGGAAAAACAGACTGGAAACGGTCAACTTTCGATTGGATAACGCAAGTCCTCAGCATACTTTGTCGCGAGGCTATGCCCTCGTTATGGATGGAAAAGAGGTTATCAAGTCTGCAGCCAAGGTGCCGCAAACCATGCAGCTTCTCTTCCATGACGGACGGGTTACGGTAAATAAACAGGGGACAGAATAATGGAGGTGCTACCCATTGGCTAAAGAAAAACAGGGAAAAACATTTGAGCAACAATTAGAAGAGCTGGAAAACATTATCAGCAACATGGAGAATAACGATATTCCTTTGGAAACCATGCTGTCTGAATATGAGAAGGGAACAGCCATTCTGAATCAGCTTCATGAAAAGTTATCGGCTGCGCAGGGGAAATTGTTAAAACTGAGCGGCGGCAACATAGAGGAAATGCAACAATATGAATGATTTTGTCAAACAGTATGAAGAATACCTGAATCTTATAGAATCCTCGCTTGATTATTATCTTCCCCAATCTTTAAAAGAATGGGGAAATGGTGAGATCCCCGGTGATTTATCTTCCGCCATGCGATATAGTCTGCTGTCCGGCGGGAAACGTTTGCGTCCTGTTATGCTGCTGGCAGCATTCCATATGCTGTCGGATCATGTTTCTGAAGCACTGCCCTTTGCTGCCGCTGTTGAGATGATTCACACCTATTCTCTGGTTCATGATGATTTGCCTGCTATGGATAATGACGATATGCGGCGCGGAAAACCCTCCAATCATAAAAAGTTTGGTGAGGGTGTTGCGATTCTGGTGGGAGATGCGTTATTAACCCATGCGTTTGAAATCATGGCATCGTCTTCTCATCCGCACGCACTGAAAGCGATTCACACAATTGCAAAACATGCGGGGGCCAGCGGAATGATAGCCGGACAAATGGCGGACCTTGCCATGGAAGAAAAAAAGCCGGATATGGACATGGTTTATTATATTCAGCGACATAAGACTTCTGATTTATTTACCGCTGCTATAACTGCCGGGTTGGCGTTGGGAAATGCTGATGAAAGCCTGCTGCATGCCGGCAAGGAGTATGCTCTCCATTTCGGCTTGGCTTTTCAGATAACCGATGATATCTTGGATGTTGAAGGAGATGATGCCACTCTTGGCAAAAGCACTGGCAAAGACCAGTCTTCAGGCAAGATGACATGGCCGGGAACTGTGGGACTGTGTCAGGCGAAGAAGGATGCGGGCGAGCATATTCAACTGGCTATCCAGGCGGCGAAAAATTTTGGTGACAATGGTAATTTTTTCACCACCCTTGCCCGTCAGATTGCCGATAGGGTAAAATGAAAAGGCTGCTATGCTGAAATTATTTGAAAACGAGATTCTTCATTGTTCGTTTATCAGTTGGGTGGTAGCGCAAGGGATTAAAGTGATTATTCACTGGCTGATCAAGCATGAACTGGACTGGAAACGTATGTTTGGTATGGGCGGTATGCCCAGCTCCCACACTGCCTTTTTTGTGTCCGTGGCGATGATGGTGGCTTTCCGGGAGGGAATGAACTCAACATCCTTTGCTCTTGCCTTTGCGGTAACTACGGTGGTTATCTATGATGCAATGGGTGTCAGGTACCAAACGGGTAAACAAAGCAAGGTTATTAACCAGATTCTTCGGGAAATGCTACTGGAAGGTAAGAAACTTACCGAGGAAAAGATGCTTGAGTTAGTTGGGCACACGCCGCTGGAAGTGTTGTTTGGCGCTATGCTTGGAGTTATTGTTCCCATAATCTATGTATCGTTATAAGGAGTGTTGTTATGGATATGTTTCATGAAGAAGTTGTTGTTAAACGCAACCAAAGCGCACAGAATCTTTTGTATGTTTTGGCGCTTATTATGCTGGTAGTCAGTGGCGGATATGCACTGTTTATGCTTAATATCCTGATTATGGTTATTACCAGCCAAGGTTTTTCCACAGCATTGCTGCTGGATATCATCGTTGTTCTGTTGGCTGTAGGCGCAGCTGTTGTACTGTTTTTATTCAAAGATCGTATCAAAACCGAATACGAATATACCTTTACAAATGGCATCATCGACTTTGCCCAGGTGTATAACAATAAAAAAAGAAAAAACCTTGGTTCCATGAATGTTCGGAATGTTGATGCCTGCGGCGAAGTGGCTTCGGGCAGTTTCAAGCGTTACAGCAGCATGCAGGGCGTTAAGATGACAAATTGGTTTCTCAACCGGGACTCAAAACTCTTTTACTTTTATTTTGTGAAGGACAATGCCCGCAAGATGATTATTATAGAGCCCAGCGATACTTTGGTGGATATGATTAAACGCACAGTCGGCGCGGGAAAGTATCAGGCGAATTAAATGACCTGTTATTTGGATAACAGCGCCACGACGCAGCCTTCCCAGCAGGTGGTAGAGGCTATGGCTTACAGTATGCGGGAAGGGTACTACAATCCATCTTCGCTATATGCTCCTGCTTTGGAAGCGGAAAAGCAGATATCTGTCTGCCGCAGCATGATTATGGATCATTTGCGTTCTCAGCGTGTGTTTTTTACATCGGGCGGCACCGAGGCGAATAACCTGGCTATCTTTGGCTCGCTGAAGGGAATGCGGAATAAAGGAAAAGTTCTGTACTCTGCCGGCGAGCATCCATCTGTACGTGAAACATGCCGCCAAGCCCGTGAGATGGGATTTGATGTGCAGGAAATCCCACTAAAAGAAAATGGGGTCATTGATTTTGACGTGTTGCGTAGTCAGATGCAGGAGAATATATCCCTTCTATGCGTTATGCATGTCAACAACGAAACGGGCAGCATACAGCCTATTGAAGAGATAGCCAAACTGCGGGACGAGATACAGCCCGACGCGCTGTTGCATGTGGACGGCGTGCAAGGTTTTTTGCGAATACCGCTAGATATGGAACGGTGGGGCGTAGACAGTTACGCATTGTCCGGACATAAAATTCATGCCTGCAAGGGCGTAGGCGCCTTGGTCCTGGGGAAGAGGAGCAAAATTTCCCCCATCCTTTTTGGCGGTGGTCAGGAAGAAGGCATAAGGTCCGGCACAGAGAATACACCTGGGATTGCGGGGCTGAAAAAAGCAATAGAAATGTACCCTTTTGAGCATAAGATGCAGTCGCTAAAGATGAAACTATACTCCATGCTTTTGGAAGGAATTGAAAGCCTGGTAGTGAATGGCCCTGAGCCGGATTCTATGGAGGCTTCACCTCACATTTTAAACGTTTCCTTTCCGCCAGTTCGCGCCGAAACCATGTTGCACGCCTTAGAAGGGGATCAGATTTTTGTTGGGAATGGTTCGGCGTGCTCCTCCAAGAAAAGGCAAATCAGCCATGTGCTGGCTGCAATGGGTTGCCCTGTTCCCAGGGCTGAAGCGGCTATTCGGTTTAGTTTAAGCCCTTATACCCAAGAAAAAGAAATTATTTACACGGCAGAACGTTGTATACAGCACTATCATGTGCTAAAAAAATTTGTGCGCAGGTGAGAAAATGCGGGAATTGATAATGGTTCGCTACGGCGAAATCTACTTGAAAGGCCAGAACAGGCCGCTTTTTATGAAACTTTTGATGCGGCGGATTCGTCAGGCCGTAGGAGAAAAAGATGCCAAAGTGTGGCTGAATGATGGTCGGATGTATGTGGCGGGATTTTCCGACCTGCGCAGTACGCTGGCAAAGATACAAAAAGTGTTTGGCATTCATTCCGTATGTCCGGCAGTAGAAATGGACAAGGAAGATTTTGACGCTGTCTGTGCACAGGCGGCTCAGATGATGCTGCCCCTTTCCGGTACCTTTAAAGTTGTGGCGCGCCGTTCAGATAAGCAGTATTTTTTGGATTCGCCCCAAATTAACGCTCGCATGGGAGGGTACATTCTGAACGCATGCCCGAATCTATCGGTGGATGTAAAACAGCCCCAACATGTGATGAACGTAGAAATCAGGGAATTTGCTTACCTTTACGTGGAGGTTCTTCCCGGTGCGGGAGGCATGCCGGTGGGCAGCAACGGAAAAGCTACCTTGCTGCTGTCAGGCGGTATCGACAGCCCTGTTGCGGG